>NZ_JABURM010000006.1:600000-925261 GCF_014762685.1 Gracilimonas sp. | reverse complement strand
CGTCCCCACGTTCACGTGTGGCTTATTCCGTTGAAAGGTCTCTTTTGCCATGATTAAGCTGTTTTATTGTAAGTGTTGTTTTAAAATTGTTATCAAAAAAAAGTTCGACCTGAGCCGATAGTCGGATTTGAACCGACGACCCCTTCCTTACCATGGAAGTGCTCTACCTCTGAGCTATATCGGCATGGTTGAGCGAGCGACCGGAATCGAACCGGCAACATTCACCTTGGAAGGGTGACGCTCTACCAATTGAGCTACGCTCGCTTACGCGTGGGGAGAGCAGGATTCGAACCTGCGAAGTCTTACGACAACAGATTTACAGTCTGCCCCAGTTGGCCGCTTTGGTATCTCCCCAGTAAGATCGCTGAGCCAGTGACCGGATTCGAACCGATGACCGACGGTTTACAAAACCGTTGCTCTACCAACTGAGCTACACTGGCTTTTCGCGAAAGACTTCAAAATTAAGTATGATAGCTTTGATTGTCAATATACTTTTGTTAAAAACTTTCACTCTTTTTCCTCTTTGGTAACGGATTTCTTATTCAAATAAAAAAAATAGGCTTTACCGGCAACGAATAGCACAATTAAGGCCAAAATAATCTTTCCATAGTTGGATAAATAGTCTCCAATGATTTGCCAGTTATCTCGAATAACCCAACCCATGCCCAATAAGAGGCTATTCCATAGAATGGAACTCACTAAAGAACTCAGGATTGTGGGTGTCACTTTCAAATGAGACATGCCAGCTGTGAGCGAGATTACCGATCTCGTTCCGGCTAAAAACCGATTGGCAATGACAACTCCCTGCCCCCATCTGCTCATCCATTTTTTACCTCTGGAAAAATATTTATAAGGAATAAAGCGGAGTATAAAATGACTTTCACGATTGCTTTCAATTTGAGCTCCCCACCGATGCCCCAACCAATACATAGTCATAAATCCAGCAACAGATGCGATGATCGTCAAGCTCCAGACCGGGAATATTTTAATAACCCCCTCTGCTGCCAAATATCCGCCAAAGGCAACCAAAACATCTCCCGGTAATGGTGGTATAAGATTTTCGATATAGGCGATTCCCAGAAAAATCAAATACACTCCGACCGGAGGCACCAAATTTATCCACTCTATAATGCTTTGTACAATTTGATCTGCCATCAGTCTCTTTGATAAATAAGAACTACCGCCTGAGCAATTATACCCTCTTCACGACCTGCAAACCCCAACTTTTCAGATGTAGTTGCCTTCACAGAAACATCATCTATTGAACACTCGAGATCTTCGGCTACATTCTTTCGAATATTACCTATAAAAGGTTGCAATTTTGGTTGCTCTGCAATCACGGTTACATCAAGGTTTCCCAATTCATAGCCTTTTTCTTTTATCAAGGCATAACTTTCCCGAAGCAACTTTCGGCTGTCTGCATTTTTAAAAGCTTCCTCTGTATCAGGGAAATGCCCCCCAATATCACCTAACGCAAGAGCACCTAATAATGCATCGGTGACAGCATGAAGGAGCACATCCGCATCAGAGTGACCAAACAGTCCTTTTTCAAATGGAATTTCGACTCCGCCGAGAATCAGTTTTCGCCCTTTTCTAAGCTGATGAACATCATACCCGTATCCGATGCGTATTCCTTTCATTGATCTGTTCCAAAAATTAATTCTGCGATCTTAAGGTCAACCGGATAGGTTATTTTAAGATTTTCCCGATCTCCTTCCACCATTTGAATTTTCCCTCCAATGCGTTCCACCAAAGAGGCGTCATCAGTTCCAATATATTCATCTTCCAAAGCTGATTGATAAGCTTTAAGCAAAAGGTCTTTTCGAAAAATTTGGGGAGTTTGGGCCTGCCAGAGGAAAGCCCTATTGGGTGTAGATGTTATCATCCGTGCATTGTCCACCTGCTTGATGGTATCTTTGGCCGGTACACCTAAAACAGCACCCCCAACTTTTTCTGCAACCTCACAACATTCAACAATCAACTCTTTTCTAATAAATGGACGAACTGCATCATGTACAGCCACCAAATGAGCCTGACCTGATACATATTCAAGTGCATTATAAATAGAGTACTGCCTTTCAGCACCACCTTTCACCACTTTAAATAAATCTGCTCCTTTAGAAAAAGAATCGGACATTGCTTCAATTTCAGGTATATACTTCTCAGAAGTCGCAATTATAACCTGAACAATACCCGGAACGTTTAAAAACCTAGATACCGTGTGATGAAGAATGGTTTTATCCCCTACCTTAATAAAAGGCTTGGGGATTTCGGAACCCATTCTCTCGCCCGACCCCGCCGCCGGTATTATGACCGACAGACCAGACATTTATATAATCAACATTGCATCACCGAAAGAGAACATTCGGTAATTTTCTTTTTTAGCTTCCTCATAAGCTTCCATCAAGAAATCATAACCTGCAAAAGCAGCAGCCAGCATCAGGCGTGTAGATTCCGGTTGATGAAAATTGGTAATCAGACCTTCGGTGATTTTAAAATCATAAGGAGGATAGATAAACTTATCTGTCCAGCCGGTGCCTGCTTTTGACATCCCACTAGCCATTACACTTGTTTCTATGGTACGTACCGCACTGGAGCCAATGGCAATAACTCTATTATTCTTCTTCTTAAGAGTCTCGTTAATCTTATCAGAGGTCTCCTTGGAAATGAAGTAATTATCAGAATCCATACGGTGCTTGGTAAGATCTTCAACCTCCACATTTCGAAAAATCCCCCATCCTATATGAAGAGTAGTAGGCAAAAACTCCACTCCCTTCTTTTTAATTTTATCAACAAGCTTTTCCGTAAAATGCATTCCAGCTGTTGGGGCGGCTACAGCTCCTCGTTCTGTAGCAAAAATAGTTTGATATCGCTCTTTGTCTTCTTCAACCGGCTCGCGCTCAACGTATGGAGGGAGTGGCATTTTGCCCAGCTCGTCCAAACGGTCATATAAATCCTGGTTAGGCCCTTCATACAGAAACCGAATCGTTCGCCCTCTGGAAGTGGTATTATCCACTACTTCCGCCATCAGCTCTTCATCTTCTTCACCAAAATACAGCTTATTGCCAATTCTAATTTTACGAGCCGGCTCCACCAATACATCCCACAACATATTTTCCGGCATAAGTTCACGAAGTAAAAATACTTCAATATCAGCCTCGGTTTTTTCCTTTTTACCATTCAGGCGAGCAGGAAAAACCTTTGTATTGTTATAGATCATCACATCATCTTCGTTGATGTATTTATGGATCTCAGAAAAAGTGGTGTGCTCAATTGTTTTTTCGGCACGATTCAGAACCATTAATTTTGCTGAATCTCTTTTTTCCAGTGGTTCTTCAGGTATATTTAAATCGTCAATTTCAAATTTAAAATCGGTGAGCTTCATTTAGCTTTCTATAGGTTTTTCGGTACAGTTAGAAAAGTTGATAAAGATATGCTTTTTTTTATGGGATTTCAATGAAAGTACCTATTGTCTGTTGTTTATTATTAAACCCCAATTCGTTATACTTAAACATATGCTCTTGCGTTAAAACAGAAATTATGTGAGCACCATGAAAAAATTATTTATTACCAGTTTTATCTTTGCGCTATTATTAAGCACTCAATTATCGGCCCAGCTACGAGAAAATCTTCCTGCATCCTATACATTTTCCGGCCCGATTATAAATACTCAAGCACCCTCAATACAGTCGTGGCTAAATGACTTTTTCCAAAATAAAGTAACTATGAGCCACTCTTATTCGATGAGTTTTGGGGCTGTGGGTGGAACTTATCAAAACGTGAATGCTTATACGAATACTTTGAATTTCATGATTACCCCGGACCTTACAGGCAGGGTAGATGTTTCTTTTCTTCATTCTCCATTCGGAGGCTCTGATTTTGTGAACAGTGATAATAATCTAAATGGAGAAATTCTTATTCGAAATGCCGAATTGAATTACAAGATCAGCGACAATGCTCACATTAGATTTCAATACCAACAATTGCCGAGCGGGTATGGGATCTTTAATCGCGGTGGCTATGGGATGTATGGCTATGACCGATTCAATCCATGGTATTAGTGTTAAAACTTAGTTGATGGCAGAAACAAACAGCAAGAGTCCTACCAGTACCAATGAACTTTTTTTAAACGCTGCAATCGGATTTCTAAGTGTACTTCTAATTGTGTTAGTGGCGGCGCTTTTCACCCGGATTATTTATCCCCGGATTTTTAACGAACGGGTAGAATTACAATCCGAACTCATCAGCCAGATTATTCAGATTGAAGTACTGAACGGATGTGGCGTAGATGGAATTGCCAATGCCTATACCGGCCTGCTGAGATCCAACGGCTTTGACGTTGTTGAAACCGGGAATTTTGAAACTTTTGACCTTCAAGAAACCATTATAATATCAAGAAGCGGTGTAATGGATAACGCCTATCGCGTAGCCAATGCATTGGGGGTTTCTGAACAAAATGTAATCAGAGAATCATCTCCTGATTTTTATCTTGATGTAAGCGTTATTATTGGCCACGATTTTGAACAACTTAATACAGATTAAATTTATTTATGACAGATATCAAACAACCGGCAAAAACACAATTTGAGCATTCTTTTTCAGATGATGCTCCTGATTCAAGAGAAATGGTAGAAATAATTACCGAAGCTTTACTCAGCCGGAAAGGAAAAGAAATTACTGTACTGGATGTTTCTGAATTGACTACGCTCACTGATTATTTTGTTGTATGCCATGGTACTTCAGATGTTCAGATAAAAGCACTTGCTGATGCCGTAGAAGAAGATCTTCAAAAAAAAATGGGTGAAAAGGCCTGGAAAAAAGAAGGCTTGCAAGGGCGCTCATGGGTAATTCTGGATTTTGTGAATATTGTAGTTCATGTAATGAGCAAAGAAAAGAGAGATTTTTACGGTATTGAACGAATGTGGAATGATGCCGATGTAACTTATATCAAAGATTCAGACGACGAAGCTTAATCATTTGTTTTGAGCACTTCTTCACCCCATATCTTAGTTACTGAGCCGATCCCACAAGCAGTTGTTTCCTATTTGCAGAACACCGGTGAAGTTACCGTAGCTCAAAAAGGTGCCTATCAATCTGAAGAGCAACTGCTACAGGATCTTCCAAAATACGACGCTCTTTTATGCATGCTCTCTACTCCGGTTACCGAAAAAGTATTAAACAAGGCCAAAAACCTGAAGATTGTCGCTAATTTTGCCGTAGGGTATGATAATATTGATGTTAAAGCAGCGAACAAACTTGGCATAAAAGTAGCCAATACTCCGAATGTACTTACTGAAGCCTGTGGAGATTATGCGATGGGATTGCTACTTGCCTTATCCCGGAAATTCAAAGAAGCTGAACAATACCTGAGAGACGGAAAATTTACCGGTTGGGAGCCGCTCGGGTTTCTGGGTATGGAATTACGGGGGCGAACTTTGGGAATCATTGGAATGGGAAGAATCGGACAAGCATTCGCCCAACGTGCACGGGCTTTTGGCATGAATATTATATATCACAACAGATCACCCATTGACCCTAAAAAGGAAAAAGCACTCGATGCTGAATATTTTAATGATCACAAAGAACTTGCCCGCCGAAGCGATGTACTTAGCCTAAACTGCCCCCTTACTGAGGAAACCCATCATTTGGTTGACAGAGAGCTCTTAAAAATAATGCCTCAGCATGCTTTACTCATAAATATTTCCCGGGGAGCTGTAATTGATGAGGCTGTTTTGGCAGAAGCTCTTCATGACGAAATTATTGGGGGTGCTGCCCTGGATGTTTTTGAAGAAGAGCCAAAAGTCCACCCAAAATTACTTAGTGCCCCGAATACATTATTGCTACCCCACATCGCTAGCGCTACACATAAAACCAGGGAAGCTATTGGTATGCTTGCTGCAGAAGCTATCACCTCGGTATTGCAAGGCAAACCAGATGATGAAATACCAAACTTGATTAGCCGCTAATTTACGCTCATATTCGTTACTAATTTAATTTTTGAGTTGCGCTATCTTGAAATCTCCTATCAAAAATAAAACTTGGGTTCTTGCCTTCCTGTTAACTCTGGTAGCACTTAGCTATGGCTTGTTTGAAATTTGGATTGAACACGGCCAACTTGATGAATCAGAACGAGCTGAACTTGCCAACGAGTCCATCAATCATGCATTGCAGCGATATTACAGATTTCAGTCTGACTTTATACATCAAAGCAATAACCTGTTTGAATATACACGTCAACAATTAGAAGATTCGGCTCCCTTAACATCCATTCTGGAAGAGGTGGAAAATGAATACGATTTTTGGGGCACATCTTTATTCAAGGATAAGGATAAAGAACTTATCCTTTGGTCAGGTTTTGGGGCTCAAAATATTTTAGGTTATTTAGGAGGGGAAAGTAAAGAAGCATTTGTTGGGATAGAACAAAGTAATAATGTTACGTTTATAAGTTACAGAGCTCCAATCAACATCCAGCGTGCAGATTCCGTCTCAAAATTCTACCTTTTTACCCGACAGCGAATACAGCAAGAAAATATTCTGCCTATAAGGGGCGCCTCAGAATTATCTCCTTCTGCTCTCTTTCAATCCAAATCTGAATACCCTGTTCGCTTTAGTTTCTTTGACGAACCTCCCCGGGATCCTCAATTCAGTACAAATTTATCTACCCAGAGCGTTGATTCCGTAGGAGTCATTTATACCTTAAATGAAGATTACGCGGTCTATCGTGCCGCAAAAGAAAATCAATTTTTTATATATCGAGCCATATTTTATGCGCTTCTCATCTCGTTAGTTGCTCTTTTTTTAATTTCGATTTCACAAGAATTAAGCACATGGAAATCTCTTCTCTTAAAACTATTTGCACTTATTTCAGCCTGGCTGTTTTTTTCAAACATTGAATACGGGATAGGGTGGATTGAGCTTTTCAATACCCTTTTGGAAAAGGATTTTTCCATAGCGATTCCATTTATTGAATACTGTATTCACTCCATTTTTATTTTACTGATTACCGTTGTTTGCTATAACCCACTTTTAAACGCGGAATTTAATTCGGATGAAAAACCAAAGTTTACTCTCTTTCTAACTTTTTTCTTTCTTGGTATTCTTAGTTCTTTTCTGCTCTACTTTTTTCTATTTGAGACCTATTCTTTGTTTGTCCAATCTTCAATTCCTGTTTTAGATTTAGAGGTATTTCCCGACTGGCAAACCTTGCTTTTTTATGTGATCTCAGGAGTTTTTGTATTGTCTGTCACTTTTCTGCTCAGCCTGCTTGGTTGGTTTCTGATGAATCTCAGTAAAAAGTCATATTTCATTCCGTTTTCGCTAATGATCACAGGCTTTGCATCAGGCATATTCCTTATTACTACATTGAATTTATATCCGGTACAATCATTATGGATTTTACTAACCACAGTGACATTTTTTGCGATTATACTAATTTGCATTGTTCAGGCTTATAAAAATAAATCTGTCTTTTCACGAGCTTCACACTTAAGGCTCTTTTTACTGTTTAGCTTCTTTGCCGTCTGCATCACGTACATTGCCATGTATAAGGGATACTCAGATAGACTTAACAATCAATTGGAAGAGGCTGCCCAGCTCTTTGTAGAAGAAGAAGCAACAGAAGCTGAACGTATCGCACGAGACTTGCTAACCAATCTTCAACAATCCATGTCAGAACTTTCTGCTTTGGATTTAATAGAAAAACCAGCTTTTGTTGAAAATATATTTACCCAACAAACTCAGCAATTAATTTCGGAGGGATGGGAAAGTTTTTCAATTTCCACACAATTGGTAAATAATGAAGGTGAAATTATAGGCGAGTACTCCTCAAATCTTGACTCTCCGGCCTGGACTCGTGCCTTTAATATGCTTTCGTTAGTGATTCCTTTTCAGGAAGAACGAATTCGAATAAACAATCTTCGGCCTGTAGTAAGAGAGCGTCCATTGAATGAAGCGAATTCTAACTATTCTTCTTTTCGGCGGGCGTGGATTCCTCTTTATGAAAATAATTCAGAAACGCGGATAGGATGGATCTTATGTTCGGTTTATCGCGAACGACCTCAATTTAACAAACCTCTTCGGGCAGTTATAGCCTCCGAGGGCCGTAAAAACTGGAATGCATCCATAAGTATTACTGAGTATATAGATGGTAGTGCGGCACGCAGAAATATTGTAGGCACTCCTCTTGATCTCCCAGGATATCTGCGATTACCGGATGAACTCACTCAAAAAATTCAGCAAGAATCTATTTATCAGCGCGTTTCCGGGCTCGCAAACCAAAGTATTCGTGAACTTTTTATTGCCACATCTGATCAACAGATTATTCGAGCTGCAACCAAACAACCGGGCCCTGACAACCACCTTTTTTCTGTTTTCAGATTCTTCTTTAGCATTTTAATAGCCGGCTTAATTATACTTGGAACCATATTTTGGGAAAGCGATCTAAAACTGCTGGGACATAACAAGAGATTCAGGGACCGACTGATCGACCGTTTTATTTTTGCTTCCCTCATTTGTTTAATGGCATTAATTGCAACCACTTATTATGCCATAAAAAACCAGAACCAAAAGAGCGTTCAGGATCAGCTATTAAATAAACTCCAAAATTTAACAGAAGCCGTATCCCTGCATGAAACACAATCGCCAAACAGTTCCCAAATCCCACTTAACGAGTTAACCTCTACTTTAGATGCAGACGCTTCGCTTTATCGAAACAAAACCGTGGATATATCTACAACCGGACAAATTTACAGTCAGCATTTATTGCCAAGACTATTGCCTTGGGATGTCTATGAATCCATCTATAACAAAGGGAATAACCAAGTCACACGAAAATTAAAACTCGGAAGTCAGGAATTACTGATCGGTTATCAGCCATGGCTGAATGAAGAGGCTGAAATTGCAGGTATCATTGCCATTCCCACTTTCTTGGAAGCGCCAAAATTCAATGAACAACTGCTTTCTACAACCAGTTATCTATTAGGTTTTTATGTGATTATTTTTGGGCTTTTCACACTTGGGGCAGCCCTTATTTCAACCCAGTTGACAGCCCCCCTTGAAGCCTTGCGTGAAGGGCTTAAAAAAATTTCCGGGGGGAATCTGGAAACCACCCTTCCTGTAAAAAGCCAGGATGAGATTGGTTCGCTGACCAATGCATACAATGTGATGGTATATCGCCTAAAGGATTTACAGAAAGATTTAGCGAAAGCTGAACGGGAAGCCGCATGGAAAGAAATGGCTCAGCAAGTTGCGCATGAGATCAAAAACCCGCTAACACCCATGAAACTGAACCTGCAACACCTGAAGCGGCAACTAAATGTATCCGATGAAGACTTCAACAAAATGAAACCTCAGATTGAAAAGATTACTGCAAACATGATTGGACAGATCGAGTCGTTAAGTAAAATTGCTTCCGACTTCTCAAAATTTGCACAACCTACTGATGAGGAATTTAAGCCTGTTGAAATAAATGGACTGCTCTCTACTGTTGCTGAACTATATGATACTGATCAAAAATTCATCATAGAAATAAATTTAAGTGAGAAAGAACTATGGGTGAACGGAGTTGAGGATGAACTGCGGAGAGTTTTGATAAACTTGGTCAAAAATGCACATGAGGCAATGCCCAATGGTGGTAAAATCATTTTAAGTTCAGCTTTAGATAAAAATAATAAATCCATCAATATCTTTATAAAAGATAACGGTGAAGGAATTCCCGAAGAAAGCAGCAATCAAATTTTTGTTCCGAACTTCTCCACTAAATCCAGTGGCACGGGATTGGGGCTTGCCATAACCAAAAAAATTGTGGAAGAACATGGTGGCAGTATCACATTTACTTCAACCCCGGGCAAAGGCACGACTTTCAGAGTTGAACTTCCCAATAAATGATTAACATTAAGGAACATCTAAACGGTTAGTTTTCAACAGAACTTTTAAGCTTGTAAAACACTTTATCTAATATGGCAAAGTCCGATTAATCAGCTCTATTTGGATGACTCCTCTATATTTTTGGTAATTAATGCTTAACACTTTAGAGATTCCTCCGTAAGTGCCTCCGTGTGAAAAAAAAGAGAGAGTTTTGACAATCACCCTGACAGCCAAACTCTATCACTTTTAATTAGTAATTGTCCGTACCTTTTTCACCCATTTACTATGAGGAATCAACAAAAAGAAATAAAAGAAGAAGGCCTGAAATTAATGGCCATTGGTAGCCCTATTATCGCGACACAGCTTATGCGTATGGGGCTTAACTTTACCGATACCGTCATGGCGGGTAATCTTTCTGCGCTCGACTTGGCCGCAGTTGCCATTGGGAATGCCATTTACATGCCCATTGGAATTTTCTGCATGGCAACCCTTATCGCCATAAATCCTATTGTCTCTCAATTTTTGGGAGCACGTAAGTTTGAAGAAATTGGTAAAAGTGCGCGTCAAATGTTTTGGCTGGTACTGATGCTCGCTATTCCTTGCTTTTTCCTGATTCGAAATCTCGATATTGTAATGAACTTAGTGGGAGTGACATCTGAAATTATTCCCATTGCGGATGGGTATTTAAAAGCCATTTCATGGGGAATCCTTCCCTTATTGGCATATGCGGGTGTCCGCTATTTCAGCGAAGGATTGTCCGTCACCAAACCAGCCATGTATATAGCTGCAGTCAGTCTGGTTCTAAATGTAGGTGCCAATTATGTTTTAATGTATGGAAAATTGGGGTTTCCTCCATTAGGAGCTATAGGAACCGGCTATGCTACTTCCATTATCAATTTATTTGGAGCAATCGTCTTTCTCTCTTTTACTTTTTCTTTCAAACCATTTAAGCGGTTTAATATTTTTGCACGAACTACCGGACCGGAATGGAAGTATATCGGTGAGTTAATCAAAGTAGGTGTTCCAAATGGAATCAGTTCGACTATGGAAGTTTTGCTTTTTGCCACCGTGAGTTTGCTCATGGGGACGTTAAGTGTGAAAGCAGCAGCAGCCCATCAAATTGCGATTAATGTGGCGGCTACCATGTTTATGATTCCTTTCGGACTTTCAATGGCCATTTCTCAACGGGTGGGTTTTTCTCTTGGGCAGGGCTCAATTGAAAAAGCACGGTTTCGCGGTTTTATAGGTATCGCAATGTGCGCAGGAATTATGACTTTCACGGCTCTATTCCTTTTCCTCGCACCAGACTTTATCATAGGCATTTATACCAATGATATAGAAGTAGCTCGTGTAGCTGTTTCCCTGATATTTATGGCAGCTATATTCCAGATTTCCGATGGCCTTCAGGTAGGGGCATTTGGGGCTTTACGAGGATTGAAAGATACCCGAATCCCCATGGTTGTAAACTTTATCTCATACTGGTTAATAGGATTTCCAATTGGATACATTCTCGGTATCTCCATGGGTTACGGCCCTGAAGGACTTTGGATTGGATTGATTTGCGGGTTAACTGTTGCGGCTGCTTTACATAATTATCGGTTTAATAAACTTACTAAAGCACGGTAGTTAAGCAACCCTGTTAAATTATGTGAATGAACTCACTCAGCAATGGGTTTGGATAACACACGTAAATTGTTATTCTACTGCATGCCTGTTTTCATTCACGACATATCTACCTCCGTTCCCCCATTCTCCAGCGACCAACAGCATATTCGAGAGGTCATGAAGAAGCATATTGGCACGGATCGAAAAACCCGGGCTCTCATTCACCGAATATACACCCAGTCCGGGATTGAAAAACGCCACTCGGTAATAGAAGATTTTGTACCTAATCAAAATGGTACATTGTTTTTTAACGGAGAAGTAAAAAGCAATCCCGGCACAGCCACTCGAAATCAGGTTTACGAAACCGAATCGAAAAAACTTTTTGTAGATGTAAGCAGGCAGCTACTTGCGGATAATCCTCACCTTTCTTCAGATGAAATTACGCATGTAATTACCGTTTCTTGTACTGGATTTTACGCTCCGGGCCCGGATTATGAAATTGTGAAAGCCCTGAAATTGAAACCCTCAACCCAGCGGTTTCATGTGGGATTCATGGGATGTTACGCCGCTTTTCCCGCTCTTAAAATGGCACAATCTTTTTGCATTGCTGACCCTGATGCCGTAGTGTTATTAGTAAGTGCTGAGTTATGTACCCTTCACTTTCAGTTTAAAAATGACATTGACAATTTACTTTCAGGGTCGGTTTTTTCTGATGGTGCAGCCGGTATAATTGTATCCTCGAAAGCCCCAAAAAAGCAAAGTTTTGAACTCACTCAATTTGCATCATCGTTAGCCCCAAACGGAGAAAAAGATATGGCTTGGACGATCGGTGATGCCGGATTTGATATGATACTTTCAACCTACGTCCCGGATATTATCCGGGATAATCTGGAGCCGGCCATTCAGCCACTTTATGATCAATATCACCTTTCGGGAAAGGACATTGATTATTGGGCTCTTCATCCCGGCGGACGGTCAATTATTGATAAAATAGAAAGTGTTTTGGAGTTAGAACATCACCAGGTTTCGGCATCCCGCGATGTGCTTGCCAAATATGGAAATATGAGTAGTGCCACCGTCTTATTTGTATTAAAACGATTAATGAACTCTAAACTTGAACACGGGCAAAATATCATGTCCATGGCGTTCGGTCCGGGGCTTACAATCGAAAGCAGTCTGATGGCAGTGCATCATCCTAAATGAATCGATCAATTCTATGTTCCGGTTTTTAACTAAAAGACAGCCTCAACTCACAGAAGAGATGGATCGTGAAGATTGCAATCAGGTATTGCTGAATAACACATACCGACAATTTTCAGTCATCAACCGGTTACTTTCCCAATGGAAGAAAGTCTATAAAAAAGAATTACGTCCGTTGATGCAAGAAGAGAAAGCATACTCATTACTGGATATTGGGTTTGGTGGCGGTGATGTAACCGTTAAATTATCTGAGTGGGCAGAGCAAGATGGCATAAATCTTAAAATTACAGCTATCGACATTGACCGCCGGGCACTTGATTATGTACAAGCTGAATATCCAGCAAAACAGATTTACTGGAAATACGCCTCATCTACAGACCTGGTAAGTGAACACAAGAAGTTCGATTTTGTTATTTCCAACCACGTTCTCCATCACCTTCATGATAATCAGGTTCCCCTCCTCCTGAATGAAGCAAAACAACTTGCCTCCCGGAAAGTCATTTTCAACGATATTGAAAGAAGTAGCATCGGCTATGTTCTTTTCAACCTATTCTCCCGGTTAATTTTCAACAACTCGTTCATTACCAAAGACGGCTTAACCTCCATAAAACGGAGCTTTACCTTTAAAGAATTGCTAGCCGTGTCACCCTCATCCTGGAAAGTAAAAAGCATGTTTCCATTTCGATTGTTACTTATTCATGACAAGTCCTGAAAATCACATACCGGTTGCAATCATAGGCGGCGGCCCGGTGGGGTTATTCCTGGCTATTTGCTTACTCAAAAAAGGAATTAACTGCAGGGTATTGGAGAAACGTAAAAATCCTATCGCTGATTCCCGCTCCCTCGGTATACATCCTGTATCTCTGGAGCTTTTCGATAAAGTGGACATTACAACATCATTTCTTGAACACGGGTTAAAAATAAGGAAAGGAATAGCCCTGACCGAAAATAAAACACTTGGTAAAATTTCATTTGAACGCTGCCCCAAACCTCATAATTATATTTTAGCCTGTCCTCAGTTCACTACAGAAAGTATTTTACGGAACGAATTAAATAAACTGGATAGCAATGTTCTTGTTACCGGGGCAGAATTTCAGCAATTCAATCAAGATCAAAACCGGGTCGAAATCAATTATACGTCAGATCATGAAAACTCTCATTTAACAGCAGACTTTATAGTGGGTTGTGATGGGAAAAACAGCCTTGTCCGCCAACAGGCTTCTATTCACTATTCCGGCAAGCATTATAATGACACCTACATTATGGGAGATTTTGAAGACACCACTGAATTTGGCCCCGATGCTGCCGTCTTTCTCCCCAAAGATGGACTTATTGAATGTTTCCCATTACCCAATGGAATGCGGAGATGGGTGGTAAAAACGGATTCATATATTTCAAACCCAACCCCTCTCTTACTCATAAAACTCGTTTTAGACCGAATTGGGTATAACCTGGCATCCGCAAAAAACACAATGCTTAGCAGTTTTGGCGTACAGCATTTTATGGCGGAAACTTTTGCCAAAAAACGAGTTTTTCTTGCCGGAGATTCTGCTCATGTAGTGAGTCCTATCGGAGGACAGGGAATGAATTTAGGCTGGCTGGATGCCTGGGAACTTTCGAAAACATTTTCCACACGCCATACCGATGTTTACAACCAAAAGCAGCAAAAGATTGCCAAAAAAGTAGCTCTGAGAGCAGAAATAAATATGATTTTAGGCCGAAAACAAGCTATTCCTTTTCTTAGAAATATTTTTATTCGGGGGATGTTGAAAAGCCCAATTCAAACAAAAGTAGCAAAAAAATTTACGATGAGAGGACTCGAAAAACAGTGGATTTAAGCCCGGAATGAAAAAATAATTGCGGTTCCAATATCAGGATTTTCATCAAAACTCAGATCAGCCTTTAATTTTTTCGATAATGCTCTCAAAATAAAATGACCATTGGGTTTCAATGATTCTTCTGAGTCACCTGTTGGCCCAATGCCAATCCCGTTATCAGTAACAATTACTGCAATCTTATTATTAGGCGTTTTTTTAAGGTTGACAACAATTTCTCCTGTATCCCGATCCACAAAAGCATGCTTATATGCGTTAATCAGCAATTCGTTAACCATTAATCCGCAAAGCATTGCCCGGTTTGCATCCAGTTCAATCGTATCAAATCTTACCTGAACATTAATGTCTTTCTCCGGTTCTTCGAAGATGCGTTCAACATTTTGAATGACAGACCTTAAATACTCTGAAAGTTCTACAGATGCCATTTGTTTTTGTTCATACAGCAAAGAATGAGCTTCTGCAACTGATTTCAATCTTGAATTAGTAGAAGCAAGCGCTCTTCGTGATTTCGGGTCTTTAAGATCACTCAAGTCAAATTCAAGCAGCGCACAAATGGTGGAAAGATTATTTTTGAGCCGATGATGAATTTCAGAAATTTCGACTTCACGATCCTCCAGCTTTCGGACCATTTCCTCATATTTCCTGGAGCGTTCAATAGCTGTAGAAACATGCAAAGCCAGTGATTCCAGTACTTGCAAATCACTATCCGTAAAGGATTTATTTTTCTTTTTATTGATCGCCTGTAACACTCCAAAAATATTTCTCTCAGTATCCCTCAAAGGCACACATATAATATTCCGGGTGATGAAATCAGTAGAAAGGTCCTTCCAAAATATATCACTCTCGGACACATCGTTAGAAATAAAGGGTTTGTTATATGACAAAACCCAACCCCCAATACCTTTATCTTTAGGGATAACCGTACCTGTAATTTCTTCTTTTACCGGTCCGGTAGGAATACTGACATTCAACTCGCCGGTTTTTTCGTCCAGCAACATCAATGAACTGGCTTCGGCATTCATGACTATTTGCGTAGCTTCCATGCATGCTTCCAGAACTTTTTTTAGCTCAAACGTTCTGTTAATACCCTCAATTACATGAAGTAACAAATCTTTCCGCCCGACACCCTCGGGGAAATGAGAGGCAATATCCTTTTTTAGATTGCTAATAACTTATACCCGTATTTATATCTTAGGGTAATCAATATAAAAAAAATTGAGTGAATCGCTTATATTTTTTAAAAAACCAAGGTTATCTCCCTCAAATAAAAAAAGCACCGCTTCAAACGGTGCTTTTTTAAATTTCAGGTTTCTGAATCTGAGTCGTTAGTTCTCCGCCTTACTTTTCTTGAGGTAGTCAAGAAGTACCGTATGCAGGATTCCACCATTGCGATAGTAATCCACTTCTACCGGGGTATCAATTCTGCAATCGGTCGTAAAGTTGATTTCTTCGCCATTTGTTTTAGTAGCGGTAACTTTTATTTCCTGACGTGCCTGAACATTATCATCCACGTGAATATCGAATGTTTCTGAACCGTCCAACCCAAGGCTGTCTGCACTTTCTCCGTCTTTAAATTGCAAAGGAAGTACACCCATTTGGATGAGATTAGACCTGTGAATCCGCTCATAAGAAGTTGCAATCACAGCTTCTACACCAAGCAGTGCTGTACCTTTGGCAGCCCAGTCACGAGACGAGCCCGTTCCATACTGCTTCCCGGCCAATGCTACCAGCGGAGTATTGGATTCCTTGTATTTCAGAGATGCATCATAAATGGTAGTGATTTCATCATCCGGGAAATACTTAGTAAATCCGCCTTCGGTACCCGGGGCCAATTGATTCTTAAAACGAACATTGGCAAAAGTTCCGCGCGTCATAACACGGTCGTTACCTCGACGAGAACCATAAGAGTTGAAGTCGGCTTTCTCAACGCCATGATCTTTTAAATACTTTCCGGCAGGAGACTCTTCATCAATATTACCTGCAGGAGAAATATGATCAGTTGTGATTGAATCACCCACTTTTACCAATGCCCTTGCTCCTTTAATGGGCTTAATGGGCTCAGGTTCTTCAGACATCCCCATAAAAAATGGAGGTTCCTGAATGTAAGTTGACTTTTCGCTCCAGTTAAATAAATCTCCGCCTGAAACCGGGATTTCCTCCCAGGTTGGAGATTCAAAAATATCACCATACATCTTTTCAAATAGCTCAGGACGGATAGCCGCATCCAGATGTTCTGCAATTTCTGCCGTTGTTGGCCAGATATCCTTCAGATAAACCTCATTTCCGTCTTTGTCTTTACCCAAAGGCTCAGTAGCAAGATCGATATCCACGCTCCCGGCAAGTGCATAAGCTACTACGAGTGGCGGTGAAGCCAGGTAATTTGCTTTCACATATGGGTGAATACGGCCCTCAAAGTTTCGGTTCCCTGAAAGTACACCGGCTGCGATTAAGTCACCTTCTTTAATAGCCTTCTCAACCGGTTCAGGTAATGGGCCTGAATTACCGATACAGGTTGTGCATCCGTAACCTACCAGATTGAACCCGAGCTTGTCCATATACTCGGTAAGCCCGGCTTCATTTAAATATTCGGTTACAACACGTGAACCCGGAGCCAGTGAAGTTTTCACATAAGCAGGAACTTTAAGTCCTTTTTCGTACGCTTTCTTGGCTACAATTCCCGCACCCAGCATCACGCTTGGGTTTGAAGTGTTGGTACAGGAGGTGATAGCGGCAATCACAACATCACCGTGCTTCATCTCAATTTCCTGGCCGTTTTTGTAAATCCCTTTATTGGCCAGTTTCTCTTGAGCAAGGTTGAATCCCATGGTAGGATTATCACTTGTCAGAGAGTTTTCGAAAGCCTTTTTCATATTGCCGAGTGCAATACGGTCGTGCGGAAGTTTAGGCCCGGCAAGTGAAGTTTCTACCGTGCTCAGATCTAATTCCAAAGTAGAAGAAAATTCAGGATCAGGAGTATCATCGGTTCGGTACAAGCCCTGGGCTTTGGTGTAATTCTCTACCAACTGCACCAGCTCTTCAGATCGACCGGTTCTTCTCATGTATCGCAGTGCTTCTTCATCAATTGGGAAGAAGCCCATGGTGGCCCCATATTCAGGAGCCATATTCGCGATAGTTGCACGATCAGGCAAGCTCATGTTGCTGAGGCCGTCGCCGTAAAATTCTACAAACTTACCAACCACGCCGTGCTGACGAAGCATTTGGGTTACGGTAAGTGTAAGGTCGGTTGCCGTTACTCCTTCCCGAAGTTTTCCGGTCAATTTCATTCCCGTTACTTCGGGTACCAGCATGGAAATAGGCTGGCCAAGCATTGCTGCTTCCGCTTCAATTCCGCCAACACCCCAGCCGAGAATTCCAAGCCCGTTGATCATGGTAGTGTGAGAATCGGTTCCCACCAAAGTATCCGGATAAGCAGTTGTGGAACCGTCTTCTTCTTTACGGGTGAAAACACCGCGTCCTAAATATTCCAAATTCACCTGGTGAACGATTCCACGCCCCGGAGGCACCACACGAAAATTATCAAAAGCTTCTTTACCCCACTTCAGAAATTCATAGCGCTCATTGTTACGTTCCATCTCTTTCTCAACGTTGAACATGAGTGCAGCATCCTGCCCGAACATATCCACCTGAACGGAGTGGTCAATAACCAGATCCACAGGAACCTGAGGATTGATGTCGGTAGCTTTACCGCCCATGCGCTTCATAGCAGAACGAAGTGCAGCAAGGTCAACAACGGCAGGTACACCGGTAAAATCCTGAAGTACTACACGTGATGGTTTGAATGGAATTTCCCCCTGCGGATCTTTGGCATTATAGCTTGCCAGTGCTTCAATATCTTTTTCAGTAACCGCATAGCCGTCGAATTCACGCAGAACGGCCTCCAACAATATCTTTACGGAAAAAGGCAGCTTGGCAATATTTTCATACCCCTGCTCCTTCAATTTTTCCAGGCTGTATAGGAAGGCTTTGCCTGAACCGGTTTCAAATTCTACTCTGGTTTGCTTTAGTTTGTCGCTCATTAGTATCTCGATTTAGATTTTCTTTCTCCTTATCCCCAAAGGTACCAATTTTTTTGGGCTTTGTCTTTAACAAGTATCTATTGAGATTATTGATTTACGTGATTTGGTGATTTTGTCTCGGGTTGTCATTGCAAAGCGGAGCTATGCAACGAGGAACAAGTCACTAAACTTTTATGCAATCTGATATTGATATCTACGATAATTACTTCTATCTTATTCGACTTTCCAATAAGACAAAATAAACGAGTTTAATCGTGGACACATTAAGTTTTAAGACATACTCAGCAAAACCCAGTGATATTGACAAGAAATGGGTGCTCATTGACGCTGAAGATCAGCCATTGGGCCGACTGAGTAGCGAGATTGCAAAAATTTTGAGAGGCAAGAACAAGCCGACCTTCACCCCACATATGGACACCGGTGATAACGTAGTTGTTATCAACGCTGAAAAGGTGAAGCTAACCGGTAAAAAGATGACGGATAAAACTTATTTCCATCACACCTTTTACCCGGGCGGAGAGCGCTTTACTACGGCTGAAGAAATGATGGAGAAAGATCCTACATCTTTAGTTACAACTGCCGTACGAGGCATGCTGCCTAAAACCAAGTTGGGGCGCAAAATTGCGACCAACCTGAGAGTTTATGCAGGCCCTGTACATCCGCATACCGCGCAAGAACCAGAAATCATTGAGCTTTAATCCATCCAGAACTAAATAATGGCACAAGCGAATTACATAGGACGACGAAAAACAGCAACTGCCCGTTTGTATATCAAGCCGGGTAAAGGCGAAATTCTCGTCAACCACAAACCCATTGAAGAATATTTTCCAGTAAAAGCACGTCGTAACATTGCTATGTTTCCAATGACTGTTACTGAAACAGAAGGTAAATACGACATTAAAATCACTGTTCGTGGTGGTGGAAGTACCGGTCAGGCCGGAGCCATCTCTCACGCACTTGCCCGTGCTTTGGACGGAGAGAACGAAGAAATGCACGATGTTCTTAAAGGACACGGCCTTCTTACCCGAGATGACAGAATGGTAGAGCGTAAGAAATACGGTCAGCCTAAAGCTCGTAAGAAATTCCAGTTCTCTAAACGATAATTTCGTTATTCGTTATATGGAAATGGTTATTCGACCACCGATTAACCATTACACCTTTAACCAATAACCACACTAAAACTAAATCACACATATGTGGCGACCCTGCGTTTGGTGTTCTGAGCTTAATTGACTCAGGATTAACGCTCTCGGGGATGACCCGCATAGAGGATTAACCTAAACTTACATAACTAATACAATGCCAAAAGCTGCATCTATACAAGACCTGCTTAAGTCAGGCGCACACTTCGGTCACCTCACCCGCCGATGGAATCCTAAAATGAAAGACTTCATCTTTATGGAGCGAAACGGGATTCACATCATTGACCTGAAAAAAACTCAAAAATATTTACAAGAAGCCCTCGATGAAGTTCAAAAACTTTCCCGAGCCGGTAAAACCATTCTTTTTGTAGGAACTAAAAAGCAATCTACCGAAATCATTAAAACAGAAGCCCTGCGCTGCGGCATGCCGCATATTACGCATCGCTGGATGGGTGGAATGCTTACCAACTTCAGCACCGTTCGCAAAAGTATTTCCCGTATGGAGGAAATCGAAAAAATGAAAACCGACGGTACGTTTGACGAACTCACCAAAAAGGAAGGCTTGATGCTTCAGCGTGAGCAAGACAAACTGAATGATGCCTTAGGTGGTATTAAAAACATGGGACGCCTGCCCGGTGCTATCTTCGTGGTAGATATCATTAAAGAGCACCTGGCTGTAAACGAAGCCATCAAACTTCATATCCCAATTATTGCGATGGTTGACACGAACAGTGATCCTGATGTTCCTGATTACATTGTTCCTTGCAATGATGACTCAGCACGTACCATTCAGCTGGTAACCACTCAAATTGCAGATGCAATTATCGAAGGTTCTGCCGAGCGTGAAGCACAACAAGAAGAAGATGTAATGGAACAAGCTGCCGCTGACGCTAAAGGCGAAAGTGGTAAAGATGACAGCAGCGACGTTGATGTAAAAGACGCTGCCAAAGGAACTAAACTTCGTTCGCGCCGCAAGAAAAAAGGCGACAAGAATAAAAAAGAAGACAAAAAAGCTGACAAAGCAGAAGCAAAAGCAGATGCTGACAGCAACGACGAAGAAGAATAATTTCAACTATTAAATACTATTCAGAAAAAATGAGTATTTCTGCTGCAGACGTAAAAAAACTTAGAGACATGACCGGAGCGGGTATGATGGATTGCAAAAAAGCCCTCTCCGAAGCAAACGGTGATTTTGACCAAGCTGTTGAAAACCTGCGTAAGAAAGGACAGCAAGTTTCCGAAAAAAGAGCAGATCGTGAAGCTAATCAAGGTTTGATTTTGAGCCGTATTTCAGAGGACAAGACCAAAGCCGTTCTTATTGAAATTAATTGTGAGACCGACTTTGTAGCCCGAAACGAAGAATTTCAGGCTGATGCCGAATCATTCCTGAACGCTGCATTTGAAAACGACATCGACAATGTTAAAGATTTGCTTGGAGTTGAAGTTGACGGACTTACTATTGAGAAGCACCTGGAAGAAATGGTGGGTAAAATCGGAGAAAAAATTGAGATCAATAATGTTGTATTGGCAACTACCGATGGAACTCTGATTTCCTATATCCACCCCGGAAACCAATTAGGTGTACTTGCAGAGTTTGACGGAGATCTTACTGACGACGAAATCGGAAAAGATGTTGCCATGCAGGTTGCTGCCATGAAGCCACTTTCTGTAACCCGCGACGGTGTTGATTCTTCCCTTGTTGAGAAAGAGCTTGAAATCGCTAAAGAGCAGTTACTGAACGAAGGCAAGCCTGAACATATCGCAGAACAAGCGGCCAAAGGAAAACTTCGCCGTTTCTACGAAGAGCGTGTACTTCTGGAACAGAAGTTTGTAAAAGATAACAGCCTTTCAGTCAAAGAATACCTGGAGCAGAACGATGCTCCCCTGGTTAAGTCGTTCCATCGGCTTCAACTTGGCGAAAACGCTTAATAAATTTTCTTTACATTAAGGCTGTCAGATTTGGCAGCCTTTTTTTTGTCATATAATCACTAATACAGGATAACGTGGGAAATAAATACAACAGAGTGCTTCTCAAGCTTAGTGGAGAGTCACTTTTAGGCGAACAAGGTCATGGTATAGACGCTGATATTCTCAGCGAATATGCAAAGGAAATTCAATCCATTCAGGAAGCCGGAGTTCAGGTTTCTGTGGTAATTGGAGGCGGAAATATTTTCCGCGGGGTGAAAGGAGCTACTCAGGGGATGGATCGTGTACAGGGCGATTACATGGGCATGCTGGCCACCATGATTAACAGTATGGCCCTGCAGGATGCCCTCGAACAAATCGGCGTTCAAACCCGGCTAATGAGTGCCATCCGAATGGAAGCTATTGCTGAACCTTATATTCGCCGCCGAGCGGTTCGTCATCTGGAAAAAGGCCGCGTGGTTATTTTCGGGGCCGGAACCGGAAATCCTTACTTCACCACCGATACCGCCGGTTCACTTCGCGCTATTGAAATTGAGGCTGATGTAATTCTAAAAGGTACCCGTGTGGACGGTATCTTTGACTCTGATCCTGAAAAAAACGGAGATGCTGAGAAATTTGATGTAATTACCGGAGATGAAGTCCTTAAGCGTCGCCTATCGGTAATGGATCTCACCGCTTTCACCCTCTGCCGCGAAAATAAAACCCCAATTATCGTGTTCAATATGAACAAAAAAGGCAATTTGAAAAAAATTGTAGTAGATGGGGAAGATGTAGGCACTACGGTGATTTGGGAATAATTTTTAACCGTTTTAGAATCCCTTTAGCTTGCCGTTCACATTTCAAACTCAAGCTTAAATCCATTTTCAGTATCTACATTTACTTCACTAGCCTGTAACTGTTCAAGGAAAGCATGGATCAGGCTAAAACCTAAGGTTTGGCCTTTTTCAAATATTCTTTTATCAAATCCTCTCCCATTGTCGCTGTAATAAAACTTAATTTTCCCGTCTTTGCCCGGATTTAAACGAAGATTTACCTCTCCTTTATTCTCATTGGGAAAAGCATATTTATAGGAATTCGTAACCAGTTCATTAATCAACAGCCCAAGCGTGATAATTTCATTCATCCCCAAATTATCTATCCCAATAACTGTTTTAAGATTTATACCCTTTTTAAATTCATAAGTACTTGTAATAACACTCGTAAGATTTTCTAAGTACTCCCTGATTTCAATTTTCGAATGATCTTCTGAGTTTGTCAATAATTCATGAATATGGGCGATTGCACTGATTCTCAATTGAGTGTCCTTTAACACGGCCCTGGTATCATTATCTTTCGCGTCAAGAATTTTTATGTCGATAATGCCCACAATAATTGCAAGATTATTCTTTAAACGATGATTTGTCTCCGTTAACAAGGTTTTATACTTATCAACGGTATGTGAGCTTTCCTGGCCGGAATCAGATTTTATTTTATAGAGTTTCTTTTGAAGGATAAACAAGTGTTTTTCAACCTGATTATTTTTACTCAGAATCGGTGAAGCGTTAATTTTTACATCCAAATCTTTACCGTTCTCATCGAACCCGGCTATAAATTCTCCTTTTGAGGGTACATCTTTGAGCTGGCTCAAATAATTATGGAGATCTTTATCATTTTTTCCATCGGCTAAAATATCCATAAACTTTTTACCAATTAACTCACTTCTGTCGCTATTGGTAAACTTTAGAAAGGCATCATTACAGTAAATAATTCTGTAGTCATCGTCATGGGTAGTGGTCAGCAGTAAACTGGCATCAAGCTTAACGATGGCATTATAAATGATTTCCAATTCATCCACTGCATCATTTGAGCTTGCTAAGTTCTCCCCGTTTTCCATGCTCATTTTTTGAAAAACTTCATACTCACTCAAACCCAGGGAGCCTGATATTTTATAAGCTGTGTAAATACTTGGATTAGCAAGACCCCGCTCTATTTGTGAGATATACGTGTTATCCAGATTAGACCGTTCTGCCAAATCTGACTGGGTTAATTTTTGCCTTTTCCGCTCCTTCTTTACGACTTCACCAAAAAGTTTTTGTATCCTTTCCCTTTTTACCATCGATTATAATTAAATACTAACCTGTTGTAATTTGCAATAATTAAAAGAACCTATTCATAAGCCCATACTTTTTACACAGACTATCGTCCAAAAAAGTCTTTGAATTATCTCATATTCAATGAATAACATTGATACAAGAAGATGATGGCAGAAACTCTCTTAAAAAGGTTTACGAAAAAAATCGTTTTAGACTATAATACAGCTTATGTTTATTAAGATGTGATGAATACCAAGCTAAACATGATATGCAAACCAGCTCGCTGAGCCAATCTTTATTACTTAAGTGCTAATTACTGTCCAAATAAAAACCCATATACCAACTGAGCAGCCAATTTCACCGTCCGATTATCAATATCATATTTGGGGTTAACTTCGGTAATCTCGAACAGCTTCAGGTTTTCTTTTGGTTTGGCATAATGGATTATCTGCATTACTTCCCTCCCCGAAAGACCATTTGGAGAACAAGCACTCACACCCGGTGCATCCGCAGCCTGAATGGAATCCATGTCCAATCCGAGAAAAAAGGGGTGTTCGCCAATTTCATCTATGATATTTTGAAAAGATTCAGCCACCCCCTCTTTTATCAACTCCGACAAATAATGAATATGCACTCCAAGGTCATACGCTGAATTTAAATAGAACGCCCCATTACTTTCCCGGCGTATTCCAAATTCATGTAGATTCCGGGGATTCAAATAGCCATCTTCAATGAGTTTTCGATATGGGGTTCCGCTGGTTATTCTTTCTGCATTGCGCATATCCAGGTGGGCATCAATATTTAGGGCTGAAATATCCCGCTCAACTGCTGAAAGTGCACGTACATCCGCATACGAAATATCATTCCCCCCACCCAGTACAATCACCTTCTTCCCATCTCTCAAAAACTTAGATACTGCCTTTGTCAACCTATTATGAATTTCCTCTAAAGCATCAGGTGTTTGATTTATTTCGTGAGAATCTGTGTCATCAGTGAAATCAAAAAAATCAGCGATCACGTTACCCGCATCAAAAACCCGCACAGACAAATCCTCTTCAACCTGTAATTTATACAACTGCTCCCGGATTTTATCCGGTGCCTCTGCCGCTCCAACCCGGCCGCTATTTCTGCGAACCCCTTCGTGCTGCGGACAGCCAATAAGTACATATGTGGCATCGGAATAACCCTGCTCTTCAAACCTGATTTCCTGAACCAACCAGTGATCATGCTTGTCGTGCGACCGAAGCTGTCTCAGCTCTTCTGAAACAGGATTCAAAATATCTTTTAGCTTCTCAATTCCCATACCTTCTCTCCTTTTTTAATGACCGTATGTACATGGTTTTCACCAAAGAAATACGCCAAATCTCTGTAATTATCAGAATCCAGTAATAAAATGTCCGCTTGAAATCCCGGTGTGATACACCCCAGTTTATTTTTCTCAAGGGCTTTAGCTCCATTTTGGGTCGCACAACTCAGCGCTTCTTCCACCGACATTCCCATTTTGGTACAAGCCATACTCATAAGCAGCTGCATAGAGATGGTCATTGAAGAACCGGGATTGAAATCAGTAGCCAATGCTACCAAAGCCCCTGCATCCAATAATTTTCGCGCCGGTGAGTATGGGATATTCAGAAAGTAGGAAACCCCGGGCAGAACCGTGGCTACGGTTTCGGAACGTGCGATTTTCTGAATGTCCTCGTCACTTAATACTTCCAGATGATCTACAGAAACAGCTCCCAGCTCCAGCGCCATTTCCACCCCGCCAATATCGTTGAATTGGTTGGTGTGAAGTTTGGGCTGAAGCCCATGTTCAACTCCTTTCATGAGTACTTTTCGGGATTCTTCTTTGGTGAAATATCCGTCTTCACAAAATACGTCGCAATACTCCGCCAGGTCTGCAATCTCAGGAATCATTTCCAGCACCTGTTGCAGGTATTCTTCTTTGGTGGAGTTTTTGGGAACGGCATGAGCTCCTAAAAAAGTAGCGGTAAGCTCAATCGGCTGTTCTTCTTTCAGCTCGTTTATCACCGCCAGCATTTTACGTTCTGTTTCCAAATCCAGCCCATACCCGCTTTTAATTTCCATGGTGGTGATGCCTTGCTTCAGCGTCTTTTGAAGCCGGATTCGGGCTAAGTCTTTCAATTCTTCTTTGGAAGCTTTTCTGGTAGCTTCAACGGTTGAAACTATTCCGCCCCCTTTCTCAGCAATCTCTTCATAGCTCATTCCGGCCGAACGCATGGCAAATTCATCGGCGCGATTACCACCAAAGACCAAATGTGAATGCGAATCCACAAACCCGGGAACGGCCGCTTTTCCCTCGGCATCCAGAATTACCGGATGGCCTTCCACATGATTCAATACCTCACTTAATTGCCCAACGGCTTTTATATTTCCCTCTTCAATATAGATTGCGCCTTCCTCAATCACATTCAGGCTTCGAAGTTCAGAACCCCGAACAACCCCCGGTTTTGGGGAGGCAATCTGTGAGATGTTTTGGATAAGTAGGTTTGACATAATTTAAATTTTGTGGTTGCCATTTCTACCGTAAGGGCGTATCGCGATACGCCTCTACATGGCAACTAATTTACTTTAAAAACGGCAATTTTAATTGATGCTCCTTCGCACAATCAATAGCGATATCATAACCCGCATCGGCGTGGCGCATAACACCGCTTGCGGGATCATTCCAAAGCACTCGCTCCAATCTTCGGTCGGCATCTTCGGTTCCGTCACAGACGATCACCAGTCCGGCATGCTGAGAGAAGCCCATTCCCACTCCCCCCCCGTGATGAAAAGAAACCCAGGTAGCACCGGAAGAAGTATTCAATAGCGCATTTAAAATCGGCCAGTCAGAAACGGCATCCGAGCCGTCTTTCATGCCTTCGGTTTCGCGGTTGGGGCTTGCCACTGAACCTGAGTCCAGGTGATCACGGCCTATAACCACAGGCGCTTTCAGTTCGCCGCTGCGGACCATTTCATTGAAAGCCAATCCAAGCTTATGGCGCTGTCCCAATCCCACCCAGCAAATGCGCGAAGGCAATCCCTGGAAATGAATTTGATCTTTGGCCATATCCAGCCAGTTGTGGAGGTGAGGGTCATCAGGAATGAGCTCTTTCACTTTTTCATCGGTCTTGTAGATATCCTCGGGATCTCCCGAAAGGGCTACCCAGCGAAACGGGCCAATACCTTTGCAGAAAAGCGGACGAATATATTCCGGCACAAACCCGGGAATATTGAAAGCATCATTCACACCTTCATCAAAAGCTTCCTGCCGGATGTTATTTCCGTAGTCAAATACAGGAATTCCTTGCTCCTGAAATTCCAACATCGCCTTAACCTGAACAGCAATGGATTTTTTTGCTTTCTCTATTACTTCTTTGGGACTGGACTTCTGTTTTTCTTCCCATTCTTCCACCGACATTCCCAGCGGCAGATACCCGTTCAGTGGGTCATGTGCACTCGTTTGATCCGTTACCGCATCTGGAATAATTTTACGCTCCAACAATTTCGGATAGATATCCGCAGCATTACCATGTAAACCTACCGTAACCGGCTTTTCATCCTGAACCGATTGCTGAATGATCTCAAGTGCTTCATCCAGCGAAGCGGCTTTTTTATCTACATAGCCTGTTTTCAATCTCATGTCGATTCGGGATTCCCGGCATTCCACCGCCAGCATGCTTGCGCCGGCCATTTTTGCTGCAAGTGGCTGAGCTCCACCCATGCCACCAAGTCCGCCGGTAAGGATCCATTTTCCGGATAAATCTCCGTCAAAATGCTTTTTCCCCATCGAGACAAAAGTCTCATACGTTCCCTGCACAATCCCCTGGCTGCCAATATAGATCCATGAGCCGGCTGTCATCTGACCGTACATCATCAGGCCTTTTTTATCGAGTTCATTGAAGTGATCCCAATTTGCCCATTTGGGAACGAGGTTGGAGTTCGCAATCAAAACCCGGGGGGCATCTTTGTGGGTTTTGAATATACCAACCGGCTTCCCGGACTGAACAAGTAGCGTTTCTTCATCACTCATAGACTTCAGCGACTCCAAGATCCCGTCAAAACTTTCCCAATTTCGGGCAGCGCGGCCAATTCCTCCATACACCACCAATTCTTCCGGTTTTTCGGCTACCTCGGGGTCCAGGTTATTCTGGATCATCCGGAAAGGAGCCTCCGTGAGCCAGCTTTTGCAGTTTAGCTTTGTTCCCGTTGGGGCTTTAATTGTTCTCGCCATTATACTCAATTCTTAATTTAACCTTTAAAAAATTCCACAGCAGAAATGTACAGGTTTTTCAGAGAAGACTCATCTCAAACAAAAAACCGGGCTGCCAAATCCCGGACTGACTTCCTCTCTATACTTTTTGAATAAATCATAGATTCCTGATTTTATCGTCTATGAGCTTTAGTTATTAAACAATGCGGTCTTTGTCCGATAAATCCGGGATTTCACCTTGATACCGGAATACTTTTTTCACCAATTTACTCATCCACTCCGACTGGTTTTTCACATACCATTGGTCGGCAGCACGCCGAACTCCAAGTCCATAGGTTGGATAAGGATGAATGGTATCGGCTATATTTCGGAGGGTTATGCCATTTTTCATAGCCAGTGCGTATTCGCCAATCAAGTCGCCAGCTTGCTTTCCGTAAATCGTTGCTCCAAGAATTTTTCCGTTCCATTTTTTGGCAAATATTTTGATCAGGCCATCCGTATCCCCATCCGTTATTGCACGGTCTACCTTGCTGTATGGGAACCGGTAGGTTTCAAATGAAGTGCCCTGTTCCAGAAGCTGCTTTTCTGTTGCCCCGGTACCGGCCAATTCCGGATCGGTATAGGTACTCCATGGAACATGTTTGGTATCAATTTTCATGGGCACTTTTAGTATGGCATTGCTCGCTGCTACTTTGGCCATATGTTCCGACATGTGCGTGAATTGATATCTTCCGGTAACATCTCCCGCTGCATAAATATGATTGATATTGGTTTTACAGCGGTCACTGACGGTTATTCCCCGCTTGGAATAATTAATACCTGCATCATCCAAATTCAGGCTTTGATAATTTGCTGCCCTGCCCACCGCCATCAATAGAGCATCTCCATCCTCCGTTATATTTTTCCCATCAACTTCTGCATGCACCCTAATCGACCCGTCTTCATTTTGTGAAATTTCACTAACTCCGGCCGATAGTTGAAACTGAACGCCTTCACTTTTAAGCCGTTTCAATAACATAGCCGCCAGTTCTTTATCATCATTGGCCAGTATTCGGTCTTGCATATCAAAGACGGTAACCTGTGTTCCCAACCTCTGGAAAGCCTGAGCCATTTCGACACCAATAGGCCCACCTCCGATGATTGTCAGCCGTTCAGGCTGCTCCTCCAATTCAAAAATAGATTCATTGGTTAAGTGTGGCACATCATCCAATCCTTTAATAGGGGGAACCATGGCCTTACTTCCGGTTGCAATCAGGATGTACCTGCCCGTGACTTCCTTTATAGATGTTTTTCCATCATTATGAATAGCTATGGTATGAGGATTCACAAAACGGGCTTTACCAAATTCAATGTCCACTCCCATGTCCCGATAAATTTCAGGATCATCCGCCTCTTCATACACTTCTTCCCTCACTTTTCGAACATGCTCAAGAACAGAAGAAAAATTTAAAGGGCTTACCGATTTGTGCCCAAATGCTTCCGCTTCTTTAATACCTGCTGCCAGTTTGGAAGCATGTAAAAGCGTTTTACTTGGCACACAGCCGGTCCAGGTGCAATCCCCGCCAAGTTTATTGGCTTCAATCATCAGGGTTTTTGCCCCAAAGTTAGCCCCCATTCCGGCGGCGGTCAGACCTGCGGCTCCGCCCCCTATCACTATAAAATCATATTGGTAACTCATACAGCAGTTTTATTTTCTTGTTTATTCTTAATTTTTCTGAAGGTAGAATAGATTCCGTATCCCAATAAACCAATTATTAGCACATATACCCAGGCCGGTACATTTTCACCTGCAATCATCAAGTAAATATATGCAGAAGATAAAAAGAACCCGGTTGATAAAACCGGCAGTGTAATCGACTTTTTTTGCCTTTTATTGCGAATGATCCAAGCCACAGAAAGTGTAAAAAAGGGGATGGCGCCTACATAAATTCCTCCAAAAATATATGGATTTACATTGTAATCTTCTGAAAGACCCATCAGCCATTCGTGCAATAATTCAAGTCCCATTGTAATTTGATTTAATTATTCAATCAGTGATATTAAAGATGCACTAACTCCTTTTCTTTTACCTTAATGCCGGCCAAAGCTTACTTTATGTTATTCTATTTATATTACATGGGTAAGAAATCATGGGTTAATACTGTCAATATGCCGGTTATTATTATGAGTTTTCTGAAATGCTTTAACTTTTCTAAACATTCACCCGGTTTAAGTACATTTTATGAGTAAAGAGAATAAAAATGTCATTCTTATTTTTGTTAAAAATCCAATAAAGGGATACGTAAAGACCCGTTTGGCAAAAAGTGTCGGAGATTCAAAAGCCCTTCAGGTCTATCAATCATTACTGCAAATAACTAAAAATATAACGGAAGAGTTGCCTTGTGACAGGCAGGTATGGTATTCCCAATCTGTTGAAGAAAACGACCTTTGGGATATAAACCATTATTCGAAATTTTCACAAATGGGGGCAAATCTTGGAGAACGAATGCAATTTGCCTTCAAGCAAGCTTTTGAAAATGGATATAGAAAGACCATTATTATAGGCAGTGATTGTGCAGATTTGTCGCCGCAGGCCATAAATAAGGCCTTTGAAGCATTAGATAACCATCAGGTGGTTATTGGCCCATCTGAAGATGGCGGTTATTACCTGTTAGGCATGACCCATTATTTTCCATTTCTTTTCAAAGAAAAAAAATGGAGCCATGATTCAGTCTTTCAGGACACCGTCAATCAACTGAAAAGCCAATCTATCTCCTTCAAACAGCTTCCGGTCTTAAATGATATTGATACGGAATCGGACCTTAATAAATCAGCAACTTTGAATTTGTAGGAAGTTGGGTTTTACTCAATAAATGTACTCGCTGAGAAAGGATTACCGTTTACTTTTCAATAAACTCTTCGAAGCTTTGATCCAGATATGCATCCTTTCCCACAAACTTCAGTATTTGACTGTACATATCTTCGGGTATAAACCCGGGTTGTCCGGCAATAATTTCGCCTTCTGAGTCGATAAAAATAAAAGTTGGCGTACCTGTAATCCTCATACCGCGACTGAATTCCATTTCTGTCATTTCTTTTCCACGAAATGTAAGCTTCCTGTCTGATTCAATATCAATCCAAACTATATAGAAATGCTGGTTCGTTAGGTCCTGAACTGATTTTTGGCTGAATACTTCTTTTTCCATTTTCTTGCAGTATGTGCACCATCTTGCATTGGCATAAACCAATACTTTTTTATCATTTTCAGCAGCCAACTTTTGGGCCTCGCCAAGCTCGTGCCATTCAAACATATCCGGGCGATCCTGAGATTGAGCAAATGCAGCAACAGCAATCGTAAAAAATAACAGGGTAAAAATTGCTTTTCTAAATATCATCTAATAAGTATCTTTTAAAAATAAATTTATGGTTAATAATAAAGTAAACGTGAAATCACTCTTATTGTTTTTTCCTGACATTAAGATAGGGCTAATTCCAAATCCTTGATGATATCATCAGCATGTTCCAGACCCACACTCAGGCGAATTAAATTATCAGGAGTAGGAGAGCTTTCTCCCTCCGATGATTTCCGGTGCTCCCAAATGCTTTCAATTCCGCCTAAACTGGTCGCTGCTTTTATCATTTCAGAAGCAGCTACAATTTTGATAGCCGTATCTGCTCCACCTTCTACCAAAAATGAAATCATTCCACCGAAATCATCCATTTGTGCTTTGGCAATTTTATGTCCCGGATGTGACTCCAATCCCGGATAATAGACGACTTTAACTTTAGGATGCTTACTTAAAAAAGAAGCAACTTTACGAGCGTTTTCATTATGAGCTCGCATTCGGTAAGGAAAGGAGCGAATACTTCTGCTGAGTAACCAGCTGTCCTGAGGTGAAGAAACCGCACCCTGTACCACCTGTACAGTTCGTATTTTTTCGAATAGCTCCTTATTTCCTTTTGTAATTACAGCCCCGCCCAGAATATCACTGTGTCCTCCCAGATATTTTGTCGTGGAGTGTACTACTACATCAGCACCTAATTCAAGCGGGCGCATATTGTAGGGTGTTGGCCAGGTATTATCTACCGCAACAATGGCCCCTTTTGATTTAGCTAGCTTACTTACTTCAACCACGTCGGTAATCATGAGTCGTGGATTTGAAGGGGTCTCTATCCAAATAAATTTGGTGTTTTCTTTTAAGGATGATTGAACAACATCAAGGTCTGTCATATCGATGAAGTCAACATCAAGATTCCATCGCTCGGCAAATTCCCAAACCAGCTTCCTTGTTCCAAAATACACATCATCCGGGACCAACACATGCGCGCCGGATTCTATCGCCTGGAATACCGAAGAAATCGCTGCCATTCCGGATGAAAAAGCTGCACAGTGTTCGCCGCTTTCCAATTCTTTTATCACGTTTTCAAGCTGATCACGGTTTGGATTTGAAAGCCGGGTATATTTCCGGTCCCCTTCCTTATGTACCCCTTTACGGTGTTCGTAAATGGTAGACATCTCAATGCCCGGAACAATAGTATCATTCTCTCCCATATGCTCCCTCATGCTCCCGTGAATTGCGATGGTCTCTATGTTTTTCTTCATGGTAAAAATTGTTTGTCGTTTTAACTGAAAATAAACAAATTTTACCTTACTCTTCTCCAATTGTTACAACAAGCTGTAATTACTCTTAACCACTGTAGCTAAAATAAAAGCCCGGTTTTTGACCGGGCTTTTATTTTTCACCTTATAATTCAATTAGCAACAAGCAGCTTCTTGTTCGGTATAAGATTTACTTTCACCGTATGTATAAAATGCTTCCCACTCTACACCTTGCGGATCGCTGATCCAAGATTTATCTGATTTGGCATAGCAGCAAATAGTATCGCCTTCATCTCGGGTAACGCCCTTAGAAGCACGACCAATATTCAGCCGGATCTCTTCCAGTTCGGTTTCTGACTCTGCTTGTATTCCCAAATGTTCAATCCCCTTTTCACCGGGACGTTCGGCAATCGAGAAATTCACCTTTGGATCTTCAATCAGCCATTTGGCATAATCATCTTTTTGGGTAGTGGGTTCAGTTCCGAATAAGGCACTGTAGAATTTAATAGATTCGTTCAGGTCATTTACTTTGAGCATTACATGTAAACGTTTCATAGGGTCTCCTTTTTAGAGTGATTGTTAATTGATGTTCACCCATGTAGTCGGAGCAAAGCCAAAAAAGACGCAAAATTTTTTTCAGGATTGATCTATTGGTTATTCACAAGATTCACAGCTGTCCTTTTTGACCTTTCGGTAAGCCACGGCACGGCCTTCTCTTCCAAATTCTATCTCGCAACATGCGGCCAGAATTTCACCAAGTTTTTCCCGTCCCCGCTGCACTCTTGATTTAGCTCCCGATAATGATAATTCAAATTCATCAGCAATCTCTTGTTGTGATTTTCCCTCCACGTCAGCCATTTTGAGCGGAATTCTGTATTTTTCAGGGAGATCATCAATCATAGGAATCAGCCATGAAAGCACCTCTTCGTGTACATCATGTTCTCCTTCATAGTTTCTTAGCTGAATATCTTCTGCTTCTTTCGTTTCATCTGTTGCCGCTTCACCCTTAAGATTTTCTCTTTTTTTCTTACTCCGGTAATGATCAGCTAAAGCTCGCCTTGCAATCCCAAATACCCAGGACTGTACACGATCTTCATGCTTCAGATTGGCTATACCTTGATGTATTCTCGTAAAAATATCCTGCAGGATATCCTCGGCTTCATCATCGGTGGCAACTTTAGCACGGATAAAATTCCGGACATGATCGCTGAACTCTTTCCAGATTTTCTCGGTGTGGGTTGGCGAAGAAGTATTCATTATCAACAAATTAGTTTTTTCGTATTGCCCTTATCCGCTCCAATACCGGAGGATGAGAATAGTTTAAAAATACATAAAACCAATGCGGAGTCAGATTCGATAAATTATCTTTGGAGAGTTTCTTTAATGTCGAAATCATATCCTCCGGCTCGCCGGTTGTTTCAGCAGCAAAATGATCAGCTTCAAATTCATGCTTACGAGAAATGATCTGCATGAATACCGACAAAATCATATCAATAGGGGCATACAGCATTCCAAAGAAAATAAGCCCGGCATATACCGACATTTGCTCCATATAGAATGCTTCAAATAATCCTTCTGCATGGAGAAAAACAGAGAGCAGAAAAAACATTACCCCGGTTTGCACAATACTGGTTAACATGCCTTTGATAATATGCTTCTTTTTGTAGTGGCCAATTTCATGGGCCAACACCGCTACCAATTCATCATTGGTATGATTTTCAATCAGCGTATCATACAAAGCCACTCTTTTATTTTTTCCAAATCCTGTAAAAAAAGCATTCGATTTGCTGGAACGTTTGGAGCCGTCAATTACAAACAAACCCTGAAGCGGAAAGTCTACCTTCTCGGTATAGTTTTCAATGGCCGTTCGCAATTCACCTTCTTCGAGAGGTGTGAATTTGTTAAAAAGGGGCATAATCCATGTTGGTGCTACGTACTGCATGATAAGTGTAAACGCCGTCACAACTCCCCAGGCATACAGCCAGGCTAAATCTCCCGCATACATGAAAAACCAGAGGATTCCGGCCAGCAAAGGAGTTCCGATGGCAAGACCCAATCCCAATCCCTTCACCATATCCAATACAAAAGTTTTGGGCGTGGTTTTATTGAAACCAAAGCGTTCTTCAATTACAAAAGTAGAATAAATACTGAATGGAAGTGTAATAATGGTCTTGGCCAATAATAAAATCCCGATGTAAATCAGTCCGGTCACCAACTCGCCGTAGCCCCAGGCCCGAACTATTTGATCCAGCCAGTTGAATCCACCGGAAAACCAGAATCCCAAGACAAGAACTAAATCAAATCCACCGGTGAGAAATCCAAATTTTGTTCGAACCTTGGTGTATTCCTGGGATTTGGCATAAGTGTCCTCATCATAAACTCCTTCAAATTCATCCGGCAATTCTTTGGTGAGGGATTTGAGGTTGAGGTAGTTGGAAGTGAGGTCGAGAATAAAGTCGATGGCAATAGTTACCAGGATGATGATGGCGTAGATGTTCATGCGTCTATTTTGTGAATGGCATTATTTTGCAATCAAAGGTACAAAGATTGGAATCAAATTGGAGCACCCCATCCATCATATTCTCCTCCTTCCTCTTCAGCAATTTTCTCAAACCAAAGGCTTATTTCATATATTCTTTCAGTACTTACTTGCATTTTCTTATTTGCGGTTAATGACCATTTTTCATTCGGATTGAAGTAATTAACATTTGTATTAAACCCAAGATTTATCAATTTCACTTCAACTTGGGTTGCAGCATATTCAGTTGGAAAGTAAAAGAAAAAATCGACCGGACGCTCTTTTTCAATATCACCGCCGAACCGAATAATATTTTCTACTACTTTTGCATCTATTTTTTTTGGCCTTGACATAATTTATAAGTGTTCTCTCTATTCTCCTATCATTTCTTCATACAACCGTTTCAACACCTGTATTTGCCCAATGTGATAGGTATCATGAGCAGCAATCCCGGTTATTAATTGTGCATAGGTCCATCCTTTCTTTGTTGGGCATGGTTCATCCAGCTTTTCAGCAGGAAATTTTTTGATTTCCCGGATCAGTTTTTCATGTGTTTTCTGAAGTAGCATTTTATCTGTTTTCCAGTCTTTCTCAGAAGGAGTTTCCGGGATTTCGGGAAAGTTGGCGGGACTTCGTTCAAAACCTTTAGGATAGTCGGGGTTCAATTTCCGAATGATCACATATTTCCAGTAAGCCATATGTAACACTAAATCCCATATAGAATTTCTTTCCGGAGTGACCCTCCAGGCAGCTTGTTCTGTCTCAACTCCCCTGAGACACCCCATCAGGGTAGGTCCGCCATGCCATGGGGTAAATCCTTTGGGAGGGTCAATAAGGTCCAATACATCCCTTATCCGCTTATCTTCTTTCATAGCAAAAAATGATGTTAATGTATTTTTCCCAAGAAAGAAGCTTTCTCAATTTGATTCAAGTATTTTCTGAATACCAGTTCGGAAACTTACTCCCGAACTTCACATCCTATTGGTTGTAAGGATTTTCATAGCTTGAAATTTGGTAGATATATCTATTTAGTTTTGTAAACAGAAAATTAATTATCACCAGTATTAGTGTAGCTCCGGTTCCCAGCAAATACTGCTTCAAAGCAATGCTGATTCCGATTCCTGCCGCCATTAAAATGGTGGCAGAAGTGGTAAGATATCGAACCATGGTTTTGGAAGTACTTTTCAGTATAGTTCCTGCACCAATAAAACTAACCCCCACAATAACTGCGTGAAGCATCCTGATTGGGTCCACACCATAACTTTCGCTGGCTGCTAATTGACCAAAATCCGTAACTACTACTCGACCCAGAGAAACCAATAAAGCAGCCGATCCTGCTATAATCATATTGGTCCTCAACCCCGCCGGTTTTTGTTTCCATTCTCGCTCGAGCCCTAAAATACCTCCTAAAGCAAGGGCTATACTTACATCCAGTAATATGTATGACTGTGCTATTAAGTCCATAATTCTAACTATTTAAGGTTGCTAAATATTTACTTCATAATGATTAAAAAATAATCCGCTCTTTATGTTCCTTTATTATTAATGGTTTTCAATTGAGTAGATTTATCAATGATGATATACCCTCTATACTGATAATAGAAAGAACAAATTAGTTTAATGTTAAACTATTGAATGAATTTCTGTATCTTTTGGTTAAAGAAGTGAATCAAAAAATTGAACTATGACACATCACAAAGGAATACATCACATAACAGCTTTGGCTGGAGATGCTCAACGTAATGCCGAATTTTATACTCAAATTCTGGGGATGAGACTGGTTAAAAAGTCTGTCAATCAGGATGATCCCGGAACCTACCATCTGTTTTATGGAAATCAGTCTGGAGAGCCGGGATCCAGCCTCACTTTTTTCCCCTGGCCCAATGCTGTGAAAGGAGAGGCCGGAGTAGGTGAAGTAGTAAACGTGGGGTTGCAAGTTCCCGAAAGTTCGAAAGATTACTGGGAGGTGCGCCTGAGTGAAAATGATATCCAATATGAGGTAACAGAAGTATTTGGGCGAAAAGCTTTACGGTTTAAAGATCCGGATGGTTTAGAACTGGACATTGTTTTTGAAGGTGAAGCCAAACCGAAAGTAGAGAACGTAAATTATATTGTCCCGGCCGAGCATACCATACAAGGATTTTGGGGAGCCCGAATGCTGCTGACAGAGAAGCAACATACCGGAATGCTGCTTGGTGATCTTTTTGATTTTGAAGAAGCCGCCGCAGAAGGCAATCAAACTCTCTATCAAACCGAAGCACCCATTGGCCGAAATATCATTATTGAAATATCGGACAAACCTGAATATGGCAAAAACGGAAGGGGTATTGTACATCACATCGCCTACCGTGCCGAAAACGAAGAAGAGCTGGAACAGCTTCGGCAAAAGGTTGGGAAAAAAGGATTACAACCTACACAAATTATAGACCGCCATTGGTTCAATTCCGTTTATTACCGTATTCCCGCAGGTGTTCTATTTGAAATGGCTTCGGATGATCCCGGATACACGGTTGATGAAGAATTCGAAGAGCTGGGTGAACATTTGATTTTACCGCCCTGGCTGGAATCTAAAAGAGATCAAATCGAACAGATTCTGCCGGAAATTAAGGTAGCTACTAAAGCCTAAAATCTAATTTAATTTTGACCACGTAGGGACACAAAATCTTGTGTCCCTACGTTTTTAAAATGACAAAATTTAATTCTACACAAATTATTTCCATGAGCTTATTCCGAGTACAAAAAAACACCAATTTCAAAGGCCCGCATCAACCCACACAAATTGCGGAAGGGGGCGTTCCGGCATCAGAGGGTGATGCAGCCATGATCATGATCCACGGGCGAGGTGCAACCGCACCAAGCATCATTCAGCTTGCCAATGAATTTGAGACTGGCAAGAAACTCACCTTAAGGGCTCCACAAGCCAGTGGCAATACATGGTACCCCTATTCATTTATGGCTCCTTCTGAGCAAAATCAGCCCGGACTTTCTTCAGGCCTGCAGAAGATCTACGACATCGTTCAAGACCTGAAATCTGGTGGATTTTCTGAAGGGCAGATCTACTTTTTAGGGTTTTCACAGGGTGCTTGTTTAGCCTCTGAGTATGTTGCAAGGCATCCTGCAAAGTATGGCGGATTAATTGCTTTGAGTGGTGGAATGATTGGAAATGGCCCGGAAGTTCATTCGGAAGAATATGAAGGGGACCTCAAAGAAACTCCAATCTTCATGGGCTGCAGCGATGCAGATCCTCATATTCCAAAAGAACGGGTAAACAAATCTGAAGAAGTCTTTACCAAGCTAAATGCAAATGTTACCAAAAAACTATATCCCGGCATGGGCCATCTTGTGAACGAAGACGAGATTAAGCATATTCAGGAAATGCTGAATTGACAATCATTCAACATTTACATTAGTGATTTATCTGTAATCAATGCCGATGCGGTTTTTAATTTTATCTTTCAGAGCCTGTTCCAGTTCTTTCTTTTTGGCTTCAAGTTCTTCTCTTTTTTGTTCAACCTGTTCAATTTGTTCATTCACTTTTGCTTGCAGCTCTCCATAACGCTGACGGATTTCTGCCTCTTTCCCGGCTTTAAAGTCGGCCAGTTGTTCTTTTTTACCCTCTACCTGTTTTTGAACTTCAGCTTCAATTTTACGCTTCGCGTTTTCTACTTCCTGACTTACTGTTTGCCGAAGTGCATTCATGAACAAATCATCCAGATTAGAGCGCACTCGAACCCTCAACGGGCCTTCTAAATTATCAATCAGTGCTGCCACTTCAATATTGTCTGTGCTCGCAATAGCATCACGAATCAGAGATTCCAACCGATTTTCAGGCTGGCCGACCGCGGCAAAATCGAAACTAATTCCATTCACCAGATAATCTATACGGCTGTCAAATCGCTTACCGATGATATTCATCTCCACATTTACATCTCCTTTCCCTGATTTTAACTCGTACGGCAACAAATCAGATCCCGATAACCGTGCTTTAGAAAGCGTAAAACCAGCGTAGTTAAACGTAAAACTTTCCAGAGGGGTTTCTTCCAAATAATTAAATTCTCCATCCAAGCTTAACGAAACCTGATTTTCATTTTCTCCCTGTATCTCAAAAAGTATGGGAAAGCCCGCTTTCTCCTGATTACTGCTAATATTCGTCACATTACCGGAAATGCCAATATCCGATTTTGTCCTGCCTGACAATTCAATATTCTTAAACCAAAATCCCGGCAAGTCGTATTTGTCGGAGAATTCATAATCCACCCCCTCATACCGCGGTATTTCATCCTCATCTTCTTCACCGATCAGTCTGCTGCCATATTCCCGGGCAATTGCTACGTATTCAAGGTAAGCTGCATAATCGCCTAACAAGTTCTGCCCAAATAGTGCTTTCCCAATATTTTGAGCGCTCAAATTGGGAAGTTTTGCCATGCTCAAAGCACGTTGATAATCATCCTGAATCCAATTATCCACCTGGCCTAAATTATACCGTACACCTCCGTAATCCTGATCAAAATCACTTTTTAGATTATCAGTTCTTGTCTTCAAAGAATCTACTTGCTTGCGAAGCTTCTTCACTCTTTCAATGGCTTCTACAGCTTTTTTGGGATCTTTAATTTCCTTTACGTTGATTGACTCTACGGTATTTTGAATAATTGCTACCTCTGATTCAATAGAAGTATTGTTGAAAGTGCTGTCCCACTTGGAGTAGGTTGTCTGTATTCCATTTCGCAATGAATCAATTTTTCCCACCGACTGAATATTTACTTTTGCCATCAGGCTGTCCACATTCAGGTCATCCCGGGCATCAGTAAATCTAACCTCAGCATTTTTCTGAGCTTCATTGGTTACCTGCTTCACAACAGAATTCAAAAATCCTGGCTCTACGGGATCACCGGCCTCATCTACCGGCATTTCAAAATAGCCATCTGTTTCGCGTTCTGTAGCTAGCTGAAATCCGGTCAATTTCACATTTTCTACAATTACCTTATTCTTCAATATTAATGGCCAAAATTGCATTTTAAATTCCGTTTCACCGGTTTCAAAAGTATTCTCCATGGTATTATTGCGATTAGTAACCTGAAGCCGATCCCATTTCATATGCAGGTTGAAAAAGCTAAAATTAAAGCCATCAATTTCTACTTTAGCTTCATTTAAAACACTCCCCTCATATTCTATCTTGTTTTCAACCCATTCATCAGTAATGAATAAAGTGACCACAAACCCCATTCCTATTAATATTAAAACCGTTATAATTCCTCCAATTCTCATGACCTTATCCCCTCACTCTGCTTACTGTCTGATAAATGGAATAAAACCTTGTGGATTTAAAAGCTTGCACCAATTTCCACTTTTGTATTCTGGCATGTATATGTTTTCGATACTGAACCACACCGTACTTTAATAACGGAAATGCAGGGATACACAATACCAAGGCAGTTACAAAACTCCCTATAACCACCGTATTATAAAACTTTGTCAGTGCCCACCACTCATTATTATACATATTTGTCCATGTTTGCTGCATGCTTTCCAATTCAAGCAGCCAAATTCCGAAATTGTGAAAAAGAGGATCTGCTAAAAAGGCTACACCGCTAAACACCAGGAATGCAAGCAAAGCCATCCCGATATTTACTTTTAAAATCAGAATCAAAGTTATTATAAACAGATTATGAAACGAGAAAAAGGGAGTAAGTCCAATAATCATCCCCAAAATAATGCCCCCTGCAATTTGGGATGGAGAAGCTTCCGAGGCCAGCGCCTTTACCAGCTTGGCAAAATATCGCATAATCAAGAACATATATATCCTTGTTTTTTGTTAGTTAGGTAATAAATTTACTTTAAATTGAAGTTAAAAGCTTCTCTAGCCTATAAAACTATATTATAAATTTGTTTCTGATACCAGCCACAAGTTTTATTTATGTTTTAGAACATTCATCAATTATATTTCGATCATTAAAAGAAAATTTATTTTTAAAGGATGTCTTCTTCAAAATTACCGATAGTAACATTCATAGTCTTTGTCCTTGCATTTACACTTTCTTGTGGATTATCTGATTCGAATAATGGACATGAATCTGATGCTCCCTTCCCCTGTAAAAAAGGAACATCCAAAGACTTTACCTGTGAGAACGTTGACCTTTTTGCCCACCTTTCTATTGAAGAATTAAGTGGAAATACCGGTGAAGTTTCCCTTAATGACATCTGGGGTTGGACTGACCCCCAAACCGAAAAAGAATACGCCTTGGTTGGCATGACTAACGGTGTTTCGTTTGTGGATATTTCTGAACCGGAAAACCCGGTTATACTTGGGGTTCTAAAGGAGACTTTGAACCCTTCATCATCCGCAAAAAAATTCAAGGCCCTCCATGATGAAGAAGGAAAGGGAGAATCAGCCTGGAGAGATATTAAAACATTTAATAATCATGCATTTATCGTTAGCGATAATCAGCCGCACGGACTTCAGGTATTTAGCTTGGCCAAACTCAGAAATGTAGAATCACCTCCCGTGAGTTTTGAAGAAGATGCTCACTATTCAGAGTTCGATAATGCACATAATATAGCAATCAATGAAGCCACCGGGTTTGCTTATGTAGTAGGGTCAAACACCTTTGGGGGTGGCTTACATATTATTGACATTACTACTCCAACCGAACCGGTATTTGCAGGATTTCACGCCGATTCTACTGTTGGGAGAAATGGAGGCGGATATGTCCATGATACCCAATGTGTAATATACAGCGGACCGGATTTGGATTATCAAGGAGATGAGGTTTGCTTTAATTCAAGTGAAACCCACCTGGAAATTGTTAATGTCAGTGATAAAAACAATACTATACAAATATCAGCAACTGATTACGAAGGCAGGACCTATGCACATCAGGGTTGGCTGACAGAAGATCACCGCTTTTTTCTTCTCGGTGATGAATTAGACCAGGGCAATACCACCACTTATATTTGGAATGTTGAAGACTTAGATAATCCAATCATGTCGGGGACTCGTGTGGGCAATAGTTTGTCCATTGATCACAATCAATATGTAAAGCAAAACCACCTGTATCAATCTAATTATACCTCCGGCTTGCAAATTTTTAGCCTCAGTAATATTGAACAAAACTCTCTTGAACAAGTCGGGTTTTTTGATACATTTCCACTGGACGATAACCGGAAATTCGATGGAAGCTGGAGTAATTATCCCTTTTTTGACAGTGGTTTAGTGATTGTAAGTGATATGAGTAACGGCTTATTTATTGTACGTCCGAACCTCCAGTAGCTGTTTTAATTTTTACGGTAAAGCAACTCTAACCTATCAAATTCAATATTATCAAAAAGGTAAAATTAACGATATTAGCCCGACAATAAGTATCGTTCAACCAAGCTCATAACTTTTGAGATGAGGCTATATTTGTGTACCTTAAGCACGTTTTTAAGAGGGCTCTATCGCCCTGCCTAATCTCAATTATGTAAGCGATAATCACAGCGCAAATTTTATGGATTTATTCGATAAGCTTGAAGGCCGACCAAGTCCCCTTGGCCCATTCACATCTGAAGGATACGGATACTACACTTTTCCAAAATTAGAAGGTCCTTTAGGCCCGGAAATGAAGTTCAACGGTAAAGATATGGTCGTATGGAGCATCAACGACTACCTTGGTGTTGGCAGCAATCCGGAAATCAAAAAAGTAGATACTGCCGCAACTGAAAAATATAGCCTCAGCGCTCCCATGGGTGCGCGGCTAATGACCGGTAATTCTACTGAGCACGAAAAACTGGAAGAAGAACTGGCTGAATTTGTCCATAAGGAATCTGCCCAGCTTCTTAACTACGGATACCAGGGAATTATGAGTACCATTCATGCCTTGGTTGACCGTAACGACTTCCTGATTTACGATGAGCTGAGTCACGCTTGCATTGTAGATGGAAAGCAACTTTCCATGGCCGATAAATCTGTTTTCAAGCATAATGATATTGAAAGCTTCAAAAAACAGCTTTATCGTGCAGATAAGAAGCGCAAAGAAAATTCCTCCATCCTGGTAGTAACCGAAGGAGTTTTCGGAATGACCGGTGATTTGGGGATTCTCAAAGAAATTATTGAACTGAAAAAAGAAGTTCCGTTTCGACTGTTGGTAGATGATGCCCACGGTTTTGGCACTATGGCCGATGATGGCTCGGGCGCCGGAACGCATCTTGGCGTTCAGGATGGAATTGATATTTATTTCGGCACTTTTGCCAAAGCGGTAGCTCTTATCGGCGCTTTTGTAGCATCCGAACCAAGAGTCATTGAGTTTTTAAAGGCTAACTCCAGAAGTCAGGTTTTTGCTAAGTCACTGCCGCTTCCTATGGTCGTAACAGCCCGCGAACGTTTAAAAATGATTCGTCAGCATCCTGAATGGAGAGAGAAACTTTGGAGTAACACCTTGAAACTGCGTGAAGGCCTCCGTGAAATCGGATATACCGTATTACCTTCTGAAAGTCCGGTTACCCCTGTTCTTACACAAGGAAGCACCGATCTTTGCCAAGACATTATGCGCAAGTTGCGTGAGGAACACGGTGTATTCGTGAGTGGAGTAGCCTACCCGGTTGTACCAAAAGGAACGGTACTGATTCGCCTCATTCCAACCGCAGCCCACACCGATGCACACATCGAACAAACCCTAAAAGCATTTGCTGCCATTAAGGAGTTTGTATTTGAAGCTGCCTCCAAATTGAGTGCGTAACCAAATACGCACCTTTAGAATATTCAGCCCGTTTGAGCTTAATCAAGCGGGCTTTTTTATTGTCCCAAAAAATAAGATCTGATTTCAACATTGAACTCTCACCTGCTCATAAGAAAAGGTTTTGATATCCAACTCTCTGTTCACTGCAACCAACTCTCCGGATTCATTTACCCCTAAAAATTTGTACTGCCCTTCAAGTTTCTCTTCATTTAACAGCAGGTTGGTCCACTCTCCGTATCCAATCATTTTATGATTAATCTGTTTCACCAAATCTGTATTAAACTGATTCCATAATCTATATCGGTATTCTATATTTTGAAGAATCTCAACCAATAACTTCTCTCTTGAATACTTTTTTGATGATTCCCTTCTTAATGATGTAGCCACCTCTCGCAATTCGCCGGGAAATTCAACCTGATTAACATTAAGTCCTATTCCAACTACTATCCGCTCCAGCTTATTACCTGTAAACTGGGTTTCGGTTAAAATACCGCACAACTTCTTTTTGTTATGTAAGACATCATTAGGCCATTTTATCATCGCTCTTAACCCGGAATATTTATTGATTACTTCTGTAACTGCCAAAGCACAGGCAAGAGTCAGGAGCGTAAATCTCTCCGCTTTTTTAGGTTCAAAAACTAAACTGAAAGTAAGGTTTTCTCCGGGGTTTGTATTCCATGTTCGATCATATTGCCCCCGCCCCCCTGTCTGATAATCGGTCAAAAAAAGCGCTCCGTGCAAGGAAGAATCACACTCTATTCTTTTTGCATAGGAATTAGTAGAAGGTAATTCCTCAAAAAAATAAACGCTGCGCCCCAACCAAGACGTAGCTAAATGCTTTTCAAGAACCTCGGTGTTAAACAAAATGGATGATTGAGTTAATGCTGACCTGTTTAGAAAATATTAAAAGTAAAACAATCACCTGAATGTTCCCCAAATTAAATTAAGAGCATCACTATTTGCCAACGACAATTACAGAATCTTCGGTTCCAAACTCGTTGGGCACATACTTATCTGCGGCATCATCATTTTGCCAGCGCTCACCGTCAATAAAGTATTTAAAGCGATACTCATTTTCAGGCTTCAGGCGAAGCGTAATACTCCATTTACCTTTTTTCTTTTCAAGGTGATCGGAATTTTTATCCCAGTCGTTAAAATCTCCCGCCACGGATACTTCATTTTTTGCCCATTCCTCCGGAAGAGCCAACATGGCTTTGCAAACCGTTCGTTTTGGTGTGAATTCTTTGGTAATCATAATAAATACGTTAATTCAATGAGTGAGTGAACATTGAATCTACCTATTAATTTTAATTCGTACAACATATTTAATAAAATTAAAATGATTAAATATTTTATTAACCTAAATAATTAATGAGTAAATAGTTTTATAGATAATTAAATTTTACACGGAAGCGGTTTCGGAGTTTAACTTCTATCAAATCTGATCTTTTACAATTAATTAAATTAAAATCCTGTTGCCCCCCTAATTCACCTAAAAATTACTGCCAATTTTAATTCTGGCAAGATATTTGTAATCATTAACGTGCAAACAGTTGAACCGCCCTGTTTATAAGGTTAACTTCTGTATTCAGAAAAAAAATTATCAGAGCACGAATATTCTATTATGTTAGATAAAATTGGTCAGATTATTACCAAAGTCTTTGGTTCCAAAAGTGAAAAAGACATTAAAAAAATTCAGCCTATCGTAGATGAAATAAAGAGCTACGAAGAGGAAATGAAGCAGCTTAGCGATGACGAGCTGAAAGCCAAGACTGAGGAGTTCAAGCAAAAAATCAAAGATGCCACAGCTGAAACAGTTGCTGAAATTCAAGAGATCAAGAAACAATTAGATGATATAGAAACTCTTTCTCCGGGCGAACACCGGGAAATGGCAGAATATCTCGATGAACTTGAACAACGAGAGCTGGATATCATTGAAGATGTCTTGGATGACATTTTGCCTGAAGCTTTTGCCGTTCTTAAAGATACTTGCCGTCGATTTGTCGGGAAGTCGTGGAAAGTGGGCGGAAATGAGACTACTTGGGAAATGATCCCTTATGACGTGCAGCTGATCGGGGCTATTGTATTGCACCAGGGAAGAATCGCAGAAATGAAAACCGGTGAAGGTAAAACACTCGTGGCCATTTTCCCGGCTTACCTGAATGCCCTAGCCGGAAAAGGCGTGCACATCATTACCGTAAACAATTATCTGGCCATGCGTGATGCTGAATGGAATGAGCCGATTTTTAACTTCCATGGACTCCATGTTGATTGCGTAGACCGCTATCAGCCCAGTACTGAACAGCGTCGAAAAGCCTATAAAGCCGACATCACCTATGGTACCAATAACGAATTTGGTTTCGATTACCTCCGTGATAATATGGTGATTGAGCAAGAACAGCTCGTACAGCGCGACCACCATTATACTATTATTGATGAGGTGGATTCTATCCTTATTGATGAAGCTCGTACTCCACTTATTATTTCAGGCCCTGTGCCGCAAGGCAATCAATCCGACAAATATGTGGAAATGAAGCCCCGTGTTGAAGCTTTGGTTCAGGCTCAAAAAAAATTAGTCGCTAACCTGGTTTCAGAAGGAAAGAAATTACTGGATGAAGGAGAGGAAGAAAAAGCCGGGCTTGCCCTTTTCCGTGCCGTTAGAGGTTTTCCAAAAAATTCACAACTCAGAAAACTTCAGCAGGACCCAAAGATTCAAAAATTAATTCAACGCACTGAATCATTTTACCTGCAAGATAACGCCAAAAATATGCCGGTAGTGGATGAGTTTCTCTACTACGCGGTAGACCCGAAGATGAATTCCATCGAAATGACCGAACAGGGACGGGAGTTCATCACCAAAAAAGGAGAGGACGAAGACTTTTTCATCATCCCGGATTTAGGAGAAGAAACCGCCGTTATAGAGAAGGAGATTGAAGAACTTCAGAAAGAGAAAATAGAGGAGATTGAAAATAATGACGAGTTCAGCGACGATTATAAAGAGAGGAAAATAGATGAAACCAAACAGGAAATCCGCCAGGAACGTGAACGCAGATTCAACGAACTGCATCGCAAATTTGCAGAACGCGGAGACCGTATACATACCGTTAATCAGTTACTGAAGGCATACACAAATTTTGAACGAGAAGAAGAATACATCGTTCAGGACGGTAAAGTCAATATTGTAGATGAGCATACCGGGCGGGTGCTTTCCGGCCGGCGTTATTCCGATGGATTGCACCAAGCTATTGAGGCTAAAGAAGAAGTCAAAGTGGAAGCCTCTACCCAAACTTATGCTACTATTACCCTTCAGAACTACTTCCGCATGTATAACAAGCTGGCCGGTATGACCGGTACCGCTGAGACGGAAGAGGGTGAATTCAACGAGATTTATGAACTGGACGTCGTGGTCATCCCAACCAATAAACCCATTGCACGGGATGATAAAGAAGATCTTGTTTTCAAAACCAAGCGAGAGAAATTCAACGCGGCCATCGAAAAGATTCAGGAATATCATGATAAAGGTCAGCCGGTGTTGGTAGGTACAACAAGTGTAGATGTATCCGAAACCATGAGCCGTATGCTGCAGCGAGCCGGCATTCCCCATAATGTGCTGAACGCCAAACAGCATGCCCGTGAAAGTGAAATTGTGAAGCAAGCCGGTGAAATTGGCGCTGTAACCGTTGCTACCAACATGGCCGGTCGCGGTACGGATATTAAACTGGCAAAAGGCGTTAAGGAAAAAGGCGGACTTGCAATTTTAGGTACCGAACGTCACGAATCGCGCCGTATTGACTTACAGCTTCGTGGTCGTGCCGGCCGACAAGGTGATCCCGGTGAAACTCAATTCTATGTTTCACTTGAAGATGATCTGATGGCAATGTTTATGTCGGATCGCGTGGCCAATGTAATGGACAAACTCAGCTTTGAAGAAGGCGAGGTTATCACTCATCCGTGGATTACCAAATCACTGGAAAGAGCTCAGAGCAAAGTGGAGCAAAATAACTTCAGCATCCGTAAGCGACAGCTGGAATATGATGATGTACTCAACAACCAGCGTAACGTAATTTATGCCCGCAGAAAGCATGCCCTCTCCGGAGATCAGCTGCGAACGGACATTATGGATATGCTTGATGATCTGGTCGAATCGCTGGTTCAGGAACATGTGGCCGCCGGAGATTATGAAGGCCTTCACGAAAACATCCTGCGCCATCTCGCGGTAGATGTAGAGTTTGACAAAGAAACCTGGTTCAACATGAACGAGCGTGATCTTGCAGATCATATCATCGACAAAGCACTGGAGGCGTACCGTAAAAAAGAAGAACGGATGGCCAAGCCGCTTTACCAGGTAATGAAGCGAATTAATGAAGCCAACCCAGATAACCGACCGGATAAAGTGCAGGTCATCTTTACCGATGGCATTCGCCGCATGCGTATTGTGGTTGATGTGGAAGCAGCCCTTGAAAACGAAGGCCGTGAAGTGGCCCGGGCTCTTGAAAAAAGTGCGATACTATCCATTATCGATCAAAAATGGATGGAGCATTTGCGGGAACTGGATTCCGTAAAAGAGGGAATCGGACTTCGATCATTCGCTCAAAAAGACCCCCTCCTGGAATACAAGCGAGAAGCTTTTGATATGTTTAAAATGTTGCTCGATGATATCAATCAGGAAGCTATTTCACTGATCTGGAAGGCCATCCCTGAAGTACAGGCCGAGGACTCCAAATTGCAAAAAGCACAAAAACAGAAATCGCGCTTCGATACTTCTGCCATGGAAACCCAACACGCCGATTCTACCGGAATGGGGCTCAAAGCTCCGGCTCCACAGCAAGACGGGCAGAAACCGCAAGGCGGAAATGCCAAACGACAACCTGTGGAAGTAGCGGATGAACCCGGACGAAATGATTATGTCACTGTTCAGAATATGAACACCGGTGAAAATAAAGAAGTGAAGTGGAAATACGCCAAACGCATGATCGACGAAGAGGGTTGGGTCTTGGTTGAGAAATAATCGCTATTCGTAACATATTAGGGATGCAAGATTTTGCGTCCCTACTATGTACCTATTAATTTTTTCGCTATGTTTATGCCCGAATTAACTCAACAAGACACGCGTGGAAGTATTAGGGATTGATATTGGCAGCTATGGCATCAAAGGGGCTATCGTAGATACTGAAAAAGGTGAAATCGTATCCAAAAAAAGAACAACGGATAAAATTGACGATACCCGCCCTCATAAACTCATCTCCAAGCTACATAAGGTGGTCAAGAAATTTGATTGGGACGGACCGATTGGGTGCGCCTTTCCCGCTGCAACCAGTAAAGGAATCGTACTCTCTACCACTCGCATGGATCAGGGCTGGGTGGATGCCGATGCCGATCATCTCTTTACCGAAATCTCCGGGTGTAACGTAAGTGTAATCAACGATACCGATGCCGTTGGGCTGGCAGAAATGAAATTCGGGGTGGGGCAGGGACAACGCGGAACCGTGATCGTTTTGACGGTGGGAACCGGAATTGGCTCCTCTCTTTTTATTGACGGAATACTGGTTCCGAATACCGAACTTGGCCAAATTGAGATTAAAGGCATCAGCATTGAAGAGCGGGCATCCAACAGGGTTCGTAAAGAAGAGGGTATCCGAAAAAAAACCTGGGGCAAGCGGCTTCAGTTAGTCCTTGAACAGTACGAACGGTTATTCCATCCCGATCTTTTTATCCTTGGCGGACAGCTTTCCAAGAAAGCTGGTAAAACTTTTCCATACATCAAGATCAAAACCAAGTTTAAAGCCGCCAGCCTTTTGAACAATGCCAGTATTGTGGGCGCTGCTTATTATGCGGCTTCCGTGCAGTTGCAGAATAAAGAATTTTATAGGTGAAAATTAGTTTAGTCATTCGAATGCAACGCCACCCTGTTTCCTTCACTATCAATAATCACCGCCATATAGCCGTTTTCTTCGGTAATTAATCGCTTTGGAATGGTTATTTTTCCGCCGGCTACTTCCACCCGATTCAATATAATATCTAAATCAGGGTTGGCATTCAAATAGACCAAGGGCCCTTTATGGTCACTGGGGGTATACCACTCTTCGTTTTGGATGAGCGTGCCGCCTACACTTCCGCTTTCGGCCGGGAAGAGCGCCATCTTAAGTCCGTCCCCAATATCCAATGTTGGCATTTCGAAGGCAAATATGGTTTCGTAGAATTTTTTGGCACGCTTTATATCATTTGCCGGAATCTCAAACCAGTTAAGTGCATTATTCATCTTTATTTCGCTTCCCATTTAATTTATTGATTCACCGATAGTAGGTGATGGAAGCATCAAATTCAAGACCTGCTCTTTTCCAGCAATAAATTCAATTGCTCGGCTTCTTCTTCCGTGAGCAAATTAAATTCCCGGTCCAGTTCATCCATACGATCTTCAATTTGAGCCAGCAACCGCAGTCCTTCGTATTTGATAAATACCTGCACAAGACGACCGTCATTAGGACTTTTACGCTTTCTGACTAAATCCTTTTCAATCAACCGGTCTACCAATCTCGAAGTATCAGAACTTTTGTCAATCATCAGAGCCTGAATTTCCTTAGTTGACATAGGTTCATTATTCGCTTCCTTCAGAATCCTGAGAATAGATAATTGCTGTTGCGTAACATTGAATTCATCCAGGAAATCTTTTAGGGCAGAACGAAGCCAAACCTCAGTTTCAAAAATATTCTCGCGTAATTTTTGCCATACGCCATTCTCACTTACCCGGGTGATCGTAGTGTCCATAATGTATTTTTTAGTAGATGATATAAATTACACTGAATATAATGTCTAAACATCAATGTTCAAACAAATAATACTTAATGAGATAATATCATACAATTTTGGCAGTCATCCCCATGAAAAGATTCGGGACTTTTTAGAATCTACAGGTATTAACCAACACAATTGACACAGCGGGTGGTATGCGGCATGTATTCAAGTCGGCCAAAGGGTATTTCACTTGCGCATTTGGTACAGATTCCAAAGTTGCCGGATTCCGAGTTTTCTAACGCCCGTTCTAATTTTTTTAGCTGCTGTGTTTTTTCTCTTAGAGAAGACTCATTGATGGTTTTGTTATTGATGGCATCCATCCGTGAAACCCGGCCAATAGAAGCATCCAGAGGTATAGGCTTTACCAATTCTTTCAGTTCCTGGATTTCCTCTTTGACTTCCTCAATCCGGGAAGTAATTATTTTAATAAGCTTCTTCTTTTCCACATCTGTCATAACCTGAAGATAGTGAAGTACTCATCCGGTGCCAATTGTTTCAAAATTATAACAAAAAGAAAGGGTACAATGCCGACTGAAATATTACTCGAAAGAGTCAACAAGTAGCCACAACTCACTTTTAACAATATCACGAGTGGCATAAATGGCTTCGAACATTTTATTTATATCCGTACCGGGCATCACGCTTTTTATAAGCTCATTGGTAAATCCATACTCAATGTCGTTGAGCTCTTCATAGTAATCAATCGTGGCAAAATTATATTGATAATCCAGCCCACCGGGTTTTAATAATGAATAAGTCCTCCAGCTGTACATTTCGCCCTGTTCAATACGTGCTTCGTGAAGCGGACGAGCCATATCATTTTCGAGAGTAATATATTCAGCTTCTTTTCCGGGTTTTACCATCATATAATTCATAACTGCGTATAAGCCGGGGGCTTTTTCTACATTATTCATTGTGCCCGCCTCTGTTTTCCAGAGTTCAGAAAATTGATGAGTTGCCAAATCAAAAGTTTGCTGCATTATATCCGCTTCAAGATCGGCTATTTGCTTCCTCATCTCCCCATTGACTTCTACCATTGTATTCAGCTCATCAAAAGTAGTAAGTAAAACATAATTATAATCTGCTGCCTGCCCACCGGGATAAGCTACACGATAGAAATACCACCCGGTTATCTTTTCCTTATCAATTTTATTTTCATACAATGGCTTCCACTGTGTCTGAACAAACTCTTCAAATTCAGTATAATCTTCGGCTTTCACCTTGAGGTAATCAAAATTAAGATAAGCTCCCTCTTCAGTTTGTGAGTAGCCGAGACTAACCATCATCAGCATAAACATGCACGTGAGTAATACAATCCTTTTCATAACATCCCCCAGAAATTGTTTTACAAGCTTTACATTTACAATGTAATACAATCTGGCAAAAATTCAAGCACAATCGTACTAAATCCCGCCTAAAGTCCTTTCTAATTTGGCTTTATCCTACAACAAAAACTTACTGCCCTGAAATCTTAGCCATAGCCTTTTCTTTGCCCAAAAGTGACCGTCGCCGTTCAGGAGTTCGTTCCAATTGCATTTCATAAGCCTCTGCCGCCTTAACATACTTATTCAGCTCCATCAAAACATCTCCCAGTAATTCATACGATGGCTTCACTATGGTAGGCGGGCCAAAATCAATTGGTAATTCCACTTCAGCAGCAACCGCTTCTTTCAATAACGACAACCCGGCTTCCACTTCTCCCTCCTCAATCAAAAGCAGGCTTTCGATTTGATTTATCTGAATATTGCGTTCTTCAGTTTCGGGGAGATCCATCATAGCATCAATACTATGGCGTGCTTGATCAATATTGTCACGTTGTACCGCGGCAAATGCTGTGGTAAATAAATGATTTAAGTTGGATGTGTTATCCTCTAAAGCCCATTGATCAGCCACTTCCCAGTTTTCGGTATCTACTACATAATGGCTTCTCATTATTGAAAAATGCCATTCTTCACTTCCTGTTGGATTACCTTCAATTCTTTCCCTGCACACATTCAGCACATTTTTGGCTTCATCAACTGCCCCTTCCTGTAAATATCCGTACTCCAACCACCAGGTGTAATGGCCACAAACAGTAATTTCCTCGTCAAGCTCTTTTTGGCGGGATTGCTGCACATCCCGGGCTACGATATTCGCATCAATGGTCTCTTCCCACATTCCCAGTGCCAGGAAAATATGGGAGGTCATATGTTGGGCATGAGCCGCAGCTGGAGCAATCTTGGAATATGCCTTGGCCATCGGTAACCCAAGTGGAGCGTGTATCGGGTCGTCAAAGGAGTGAATGAGGTAATGTGCCGCCCCCGGATGGTTCGGATTTTCATTCCAAACGTCGAATAATTCGGCGGCTGCTTTCATATAGGTACCATAGTCACGGCCTTCATGCGCACTTCCTAAAATTGACAAACCATAAAACACTGTAATTTCATGATCATTGGGATATTTTTCGTGAAGATCAGCCATATATTCCATATAAAGATCATCCCTTTCTTCTTTTGATCTGCCCTCACTTTCAGCTGTATTTCCATATAAGACCTCTAATGACATCAATAGATCTTTTTCTCGCTGAGTTGAAGCCATAGCTTGCCGGCTTTCAACGGTCTCTCCCAAGTTTGTTAGCACCTCCATGGCGGCCTGCCGGTTTTGCTGAAACCAAATGGGGTGATTATGAGATTTAGCTTCTCCGTAGTAAGCCATTACAAAATCAGGATCAATTTCCCGTGCCCGTTGAAAAGCCCGTGCTGCATCCGCATATTCAAAATTGTGAAGAAATTTCACCCCTTCTTTAAAATCATCCTGAGCCGCTACTTCCCCTGAATTAGGAAAATCAATTTTGCCCAAAAGCTTGTTTTGGGCTGTTACATCTATGGTTAATAATACTAATGAAACAAGCGTTATTAGAAAGCAAGTAGAATAAAATTTCATGACGCTAAAATTTAGAGATTTGGTGCTTACCTAATGATATACAAAAAAGGTGGCAAATATGAAGCGTACTATTCTTATTCCTTAAACAATCTTTACAAAGTTACTTGGTAAGCCTTGGTTTATTCCAGCTCGTTGTAACTTTGGAAAGGTTAACCACGGCAACCTAATTCCCCTGAATCTCGTCAACCCTCATCAACTCCCCTTTAATCATTACATGCGTTAGCGACCGCATATTGGAAATATCTTCAGCCGGATTTTCTTCCAGTAAAATCAGGTTTCCAAATTTACCGGCTTCCAATGTTCCGAAGTCATCCAGTCTCCGCATAGACATAGCCCCGTTTTTAGTAGCCATCACAATCAAATCTTTTGGCGGGATTCCTGCCTGCTGCATCGCATCCATTTCATCAAAAATTGAAACTCCGTGAAGAGTGCCCGGATTGCCTGCATCGGTTCCAACTACAATTGGAATACCGGACTCATATACTTTCTTCAGGTTCTGGAGTTGAATATCACTGATTATATCTGTTTCAGGATTAAAGTTTTTAAGTCTTTCTTTAAACTCATTTGTCAACCTGGGATGATCTTTAAATTGTGAAGCCGTTGTTACCAAATCCATCGTTTTAGCATCCACACATCCGTTGGGATCATTTATCTCAAGCGGGGCAATGCCGGCGGCTGCACGAAAGGCGAGCGTATAACCGGCACTGACAATAAGTGTTGGATTATATATGGTACCATTCTCCATGGCGAGAGTTAAAAACTCGTCATCAACCCCGGTATCGGCCACACTGTGAACCAATAATTTTGCCCCGTTTTTCATTGCTGCTTTGGCTTGCTTCAATGTTGTGGCATGTGCAATCATTTGATTTCCCAGCCGGCGAATTTCCTCTGCTGTAGCTTCAACGTAACTCATATACTCTTCGTCATCTGCACGAAGCCCCCAGAACTTAATGCCCGTACTCCCCAGGGCAGACATATATTGAACCATTGTTTTACCTGTCTCTTCAGAATCGAGCGGTACAAGAACCCTGTCGGAGGGAAGATCAAATGGTGCGCCGGGAACCGGTGTCAACAAAGGGCCGGCAGCCGCTACATGGGGTGCCATTGGGTTCTTCTCAGCTGATTCTTGCAACCCAACCGACCAGCTCATTCCGCCTACATCATAAACCGCAGTTATCCCGGAACATAGATAGGTATCATAATAGCGTTCCGGGTTTTGTTGCTGATAGGCAGCTACTTCCGGAAATGGATAGGTTTCATTAAGATCCATGGCATCGGGACGACTGTCAAAAAAACCGGTTTGGAAGAAATGCATATGTGCATCCACCAACCCCGGTGTAATAAACTTTCCGGCAGCATCAACCACTTCAGAACCTAATGGTATAGAGCATTCACCTGATTTCCCCACGCAATCTATTTCCCGGTTCCTTATTACAATTACACTGTTTTCAATAGCTTCATTACCGGTACCATCAAATAGAGTAGCTCCTTTGATCGCAATATATTCTGAATCTGTTTTTGAACAAGAAAATATTGAAAGCACAAAAACAGTAACCACCATTAAATAAGAAAAGCGCATTATTACACCCGTTAATTAACATGAATTGGGAATTACGAAATAATAATGTTCATATCAAATCGTGTTATATGTTTTCTTTTAAATTCATACCGAATTCATATAATATTGACTCATTATCTTCAGTTAAACTTTTGCTCTGACCATGTAAAAAACTTTTTGAACCAATAATAAGGAGTTAATTATGAACCGATTCAGCACAGGCATACCAATTAGGCCAATGATCTTTTTCATTGCCATTATGTTTGGATTCACACAAACGGGAATTGCACAAAACGGACTTACCCCAACACAAGTTTCTCAAATTAAAAGTGTCGGGTCTGTATATCTTTCACCCGATGGTAATACAGCAGCTTATACTGTTTTAGTTCCTGCTGATCCATTTAAAAATAATGCTCCGGCAAGTGCTCACCTGTATCTGCTTGATTCGCAAACCGGAAGCACTAAACCCTTTATAACAGGCCGAAGTGTGAGTGGGGTTGCCTTTCGTCCAAATCATAACAGCATAACCTATCTTGATAAGCAAGATGGTGATAATACCCGGTCTATTTATGAGATCTCGCTGGATGGAGGAGAAGCTCAAAAGTTGTATTCTTTTAAAACCAATATTATTGGATATGAGTGGGCTGCTGATGGGAATCATATCGTTTTCAGAGCTGCAGAACCTAAAGAATCTGGAGATTCACCTTTACCATATCAGCCGGAAATCTATGAGGAAAACCTCACGAACACCTGGGCATATATCCAGAATATAGCCCGTGAAGACCATAATCCAGATCGCATTCCTGTTGCAGGAACCGTTTATACAGCACGATGGAGCCCGGATCAAACTAAGATCGCAGTAGCAGCCGCACCCACGCCTTTGGTTGATGATTCTTTTATGGCCCAAACAGTATATATAATAGATCACAAAACTCGTGAAATATTGACGGAAGTAGATCATACCGGGAAATTGGGACAATTTACCTGGAGCCCGGATGGCAAGAAAATTGCCATGATCGCAGCTGCCGATATTAATGACCCTATCGCCGGGCGGCTTAAAATGATCAATCCTGAAAATGGTTCTGCCACCCTTTTACAAAAAGATTTCAAGGGAATGTTTGAACAGATTGAATGGACCGATGACAACACCCTCCACTACCTGGCCAGTAAAGGTGTATGGTCTGAATTCGGGAGCATCCGAAGCGATGGAAGCCGCATGAATGTGATCATTCCAACCGGAGGTCCCATCCTCAAAGCTTTTGCTCATGCTTCCAACGGCACCCATGTTTTTGATGTGAGCACCCCAACTCATCCCGATGAATTGTACCTGATGAAAAAGGGTCAAAAATCACCCAAACGAATCACCAACAGCAATCCCTGGTTAGATGAGGTAGAACTTGGCAAGCAGGAAGTCATCACTTATACCACAAAAGATGGATTTGAAATAGAAGGTCTGTTGATCTACCCGGTTGATTACCAAGAAGGCACCCAGTATCCGCTGATCAATGTAATCCATGGAGGCCCGGAAGCGCATTATGACAATGGCTGGCTCACTTCTTACTCTATGGCCGGACAAATGGGTGCGGCTGACGGTTTTGCCGTTTTCTATCCGAACTACCGCGGAAGTACCGGCAGGGGCATTCAATTTGCCATGAGCAGCCAAGGTGACCTGGCCGGGGCTGAATTTGACGACATTGTAGAAGGAGTGGATTACCTGATCGACAAAGGTATTGCGGATCCATCCAAAGTAGGTGTTACCGGAGGATCTTACGGAGGATATGCTACCGGTTGGCTTAGCACCAAATACAGTGACCGTTTTGCAGCTGGAGTGATGTTTGTCGGGATTAGCAACAACCTTTCTAAGTGGGGTACCAGTGATATCCCTGAAGAGTTATACCATGTGCATGCCCGCAAGCGAATTTGGGAAGATTACCAGGATTACCTGGAGCGCAGCCCCATCTATCACGTAGACAATGCAAAAACACCACTGTTGATTATGCACGGAAAAGAAGACACCCGGGTTGATCCGGGGCAATCGTACGAACTGTACCGACATATCAAAACTCGCACCGATACTCCGGTCCGATTGGTATTATATCCGGGCGAAGGCCATGGAAATCGTAATGCAACTGCTCAATATGATTATAGCCTGCGCTCCATGCGCTGGTTCAATCAATATCTAAAAGGTGAAGAAGCCACACGCCCTGATAGCGAACTTGAAATTGAAGAAATGAGAATAGACAATTAATCATAATAGTATCTTACCCATCTAAAGCCTCTGCAAAATGCAGGGGCTTTTCTTATTTACCAAAAATTTATTTCTTCCCTCTATTTACTTATAAAAAACATCCCAAAACTTGATTAAGTGAAGAAATTTGCTAGCTTTTTTTTAATGAAAATATATCATGCCAAATTATGAGCATTCAAAAATCTTATACGTTTCTCAAAACAGGACTACTTAGTATAAGTTTGCTCCTAATCTTTTTTACCTCAGCGTGCACTTCTACTGCAAACGTAAACGATAAGAATGGGACCAATGTAACGGAACAATCAGCTGAAAATGGCAACGATTACGAAAATTTAGATTTAACAAATCGCCTTAGAAGAATGTCGGGAGTAACGGTCCGAGGAAGTGGTGAAAATGCTTTCATAGCTGTACGAGGAAGAGAGGGAGGGTCTTTAAGCAGCAATAGAACTCCATTATTTGTCATTAATGGACAAGCTATAAATTCTAGTTACAGCCAAATTTATCACATGGTTCATTCCTTCGACATTAAAAGTGTACAGGTATTAACTTCAGCAGAAGCTGCGAGATATGGAAACCAGGCATTGAATGGAGTTATCGTAATAACTACCAAATGAGATGGGCTTTAAAGATTTGAAAAATAATAAAACGCCATAACCCCAGCTGCCATCACTTTAAGTCCCGTTGCAGCCATAAAGCCCGCAAAAGCCCCCAAAGCTGATTTCAAAGCACGATCAGATTTCTGTCCCGCTATAATTTCACCTGCAAAAGCTCCTAACAATGGTCCAATCACAAACCCGATGGGCGGGAAAAAGAGTCCTACAACCAATCCAATAACACTTCCCGTTACCGCAAATGGGGAGCCGCCTGATTTTTTAGTAGCCCAGGCCGGAATCACATTATCCAGCACAAATCCCAAAAGAATTACGATAACCAGCCAAACCAACATAAATGAAATTGAAAACGGGGTATAAAGTAATTGAAGTATGAGCAAACCGATATAACTGAACGGCAAGCCGGGAACTACAGGAAGAAAAGCTCCAATGAGTCCGGCTATGATAAATGCAGCACCTAATATAATCCATAAAATTTCCATAGCGGTTACACGATAAAAGTAAAATAAAGGTTACAGTTTAGCTCTCGGTTTTAAAATTTCGTAATGCAAGTAACCCAATCAATGGGCCAAATAGCATTATCCAGAAAACACCGGGATTGTCAAATGAAATCCATGAAAAATTCACCAGTTGAATACTTAGAATGGTAATCGCAAAACCAATGCTATTTACAATAGTGAGACCGGTAGCTACATACGAACGATCTGCAGAACCGGCTACCATGGCTGAAAATTGCGGGGAATCCGGAATTACAAAAATACCCCAGGTCAACAAGAATAACACAAAAATCCAAGCCGGAGCCTGAAATAAAAATGGAATTAACAGACAACATAATCCTGATATCAGCAGTGAATTATATGCTACTTTTTTACTTCCCCATTTTAACGAAAAATGTCCGCCTACAGCACAACTTGCTCCCCCAATTCCGATTATGATAAACGACCACAATGGAATATTCAGAATGATATCTGAATGGTAGACATAATAGGCCAACATCACAGGAACAAACGCCCAGAAAGTGTACAACTCCCACATATGACCAAAATATCCGAATGCCGCTGACCGAAAATTTTTGTTTTTAAACAACGTGAATAAAGCCGAAGGTTTAAAAGCCCCGGTTTTGCCTTTATACGGTCCATCCGGTACCGTAAGATAAAGCAGAAGTCCCCCGGAAAAACTGACAACAGAAGTACTATGTAATACAAACCGCCAGGGTAAGTCACCGCCGGCATATTTTAAAAAGTGAGGAAAAGCCGTGCCCACAACTAACGCTCCAACCAAATACCCAAGGGCTTTTCCCAGTCCTTTTTCATGCCAATCGGAGGCGATCTTCATTCCTACCGGATAGATTCCGGCGAGAAAAAAACCGGTAAAAAAACGAGCCAATATTATCTCTGTGAAATCTCCCGCCAAAGTAGTCAATGCATTAAAAATAGCCCCCAGAAAAGAACAAGCTAAAAACACCTTTACCGGGGAAATACGATCGGCCACATTAAGAATGGCAAAAACAAGCGTTCCGACTATAAACCCTGCCTGAACAGCCATTGTAATATAGCCGATGGTTGGTCCAAGCAAGCCAAGTTCCCGGACAAGGTCAGGCACTACCGCATTGCCGGCAAACCAAAGAGAGGTTCCCGCAAATTGAGAGAATACAATAACCGGTAAAATATGCCGTGGAATTTGTTTATTCATAACAAAGAATAAACGAAAGTGTACACCCTAAAAAAAGTCATTTATTTATTCAGAAAATACTTTCAATTACTTGAGTTCAAGAGGTTCGAAAAGTTCAGCATTCGAAAGCAATGTAACCGCTGTGTTAATTTCATCCCTGAAATAATGATCTTCCCGGGCATGAGGGATGTGTTCCCTTATATACTTGTGCGCTAAATCCACTCCTTTCCCAGGCTTTAACGGCTTTCTAAAATCCAAAGCTTGTGCAGCCGTAAATAGTTCGATAGCCAACACCTGCTCCACATTTTTGAACACATTCAGCAGCTTTAAGGCCCCTATACTTCCCATACTCACATGATCTTCCTGTCCCAGGCTGGTTGGGATAGAATCAACTGATGCGGGATGGCAAAATACTTTATTCTCCGAAACCAAGGCCGCTGCGGTGTACTGTGGAATCATAAACCCGGAATTAATCCCGGTCTCTTCCATAAGCAATTCAGGCAACCCGTCGTGCCCTTCAAGCATTAAATAAGTACGCCGTTCTGAAATACTCGCTATTTCTGCCAATGCTATGGCCGCATAATCTAAAACCAATGCCAATGGCTGGCCATGGAAATTACCCCCGCTTATGATATCTCCATCCGGGAAAACCAGCGGGTTATCCGTCACTGAATTAATTTCAGTTTCTACGGTAGAAACACAATGCGCAATAGCATCCCGGCTGGCGCCATGTACCTGGGGAATGCACCGTAATGAATACGGGTCCTGGACCTTACCGCAATTTCGGTGCGATTCCAGGATCTCGCTTTCCTCAAGTAACTTTCGGACATTCCCGGCTACCACTTGCTGTCCCGAATGCGGTCTGATTTCATGTATTCGCCTGTCAAATGGTTTGATACTGCCTTGCAAAGCTTCCAGACTCATTGCTCCTAAAAGATCAGCTACCTTCTGTAAGTTAAGTGCTTTTTCAAGTACAAATGCCCCATACGCACTCATCAGCTGTGTGCCGTTTATCAGCGACAGGCCGTCTTTGGGCTGAAGGTCAATGGGTTCCAGATTGTGTCTTTTGAGGAGCTGGTCAGCCGGAATAATATCGGTTCCTTCTTCATTCCAAAATGAGCCAAACCCAAGAAGCGGTAACGACATATGTGCCAGTGGAGCTAAATCACCCGAGGCGCCTACACTTCCCTTTTCGGGAACTGCCGGGATCAAATCGTGATCTGAAAAATAGATTAGCCGATCAAAAGTCTCTTTGGAAATCCCTGAATAACCCAAACCCAGCGCATGTATTTTAAGCTGCAGCATGAGCCGTGAAATATCTTTACTGATTAAATCACCTGTTCCCACGGCGTGTGATAAAATCAAATTTCGCTGCAGTTGCTTAAGCTGATCTTCACCAATGCGTTTGCTGGCTAAAATGCCAAAACCCGTATTGATTCCGTAAAAGGCTTCATTTTTGGTGAGCGCCTCATCCACCACTGCTCTTGACTTTAAAACCGGTGCCGGATCTTTTTTTAGTTGTGATATTGACTCTTCGATATCACGGTACAAACTGCTGATCTTAATTTTTTTCATATTTTCCTTTTTTCATTCACCTGCCAATGTAACTTTTCCAAAGTTACTATTGGGTAAAAGTTGAAACTTCACTTAGCATTAACTTTTGAAAAGTTACTCTAAGGCAATCATTTGGCAATGGATTGCAAAGGCAAAGGTCGTCAGTTCGGCACTTGAATTCAATCCCTTCTTGCAACCGATCAGCTGTTTAGGTATCATCGGGCACTTTGCGGATTTTCACCTTAACCTAATTTTCATTTTTATGGCAAACGATACAAAAGACACCAGCACTTCTTTCATGGGGCACCCAAGGGGTTTAGCCACATTATTTTTTACTGAAATGTGGGAAAGGTTTAGTTACTATGGAATGCGTGCCATCCTTGTTCTTTTTATGGTAGATGCCATCAACACCGGCGGACTTGGATTAGATGACAAAACCGCCACGGCAATATATGGGCTTTACACCATGTTTGTATACTTGCTGGCACTTCCCGGAGGATGGCTGGCTGATAAATTTATGGGCCTCCGTAATGCTATATGGTACGGTGGTATCATCATTGCAGCCGGGCATTTTTCAATGGCTATTCCTACCGACCAAACCTTTTACCTGGGTCTTGTACTTATTGTGATAGGAACCGGATTTCTTAAACCAAACATCAGTAGTATCGTTGGGGGATTATATTCCGATGACGAACCTGCTCGTCGCGATGCCGGTTTTTCTATTTTCTATATGGGTATCAATATTGGGGCATTTATTGCTCCTCTTGCAACCGGCTGGTTGGGAGAAAGTATCAACTGGCATTATGGATTTGGCCTTGCCGGAGTTGGAATGGTACTTGGGCTCATTCAGTATAAACTCACAGAAAATTATTTAGGAGATATTGGCTTACACCCGGAACAACTGGATGATCCTGTAAAACAGGCTAACCGCCATTCCCGTATTAAAAATGCGCTTTGGGGTATTGGTGCTGCTTTAACAATCTTAGTTGGCTTGGTGATGGGCGGAGTGATTACCATCGATCCCGTAGCTATTGCTGATGCTTCCGGTATCGTTATTTTTGGATTAGTTATCGCTTATTTCGTTTATGTTTTTGTGGCAGAGGAGCTCACAAAAGACCAACAAAAGAAAATTGGTGTTATTGCTCTCCTTTTTATCTTTTCCGCAATTTTTTGGTCCGGTTTTGAACAAGCCGGTTCTTCACTGAACCTTTTTGCCGAGCGTTATACCGACCGGTTAATGTTTGGGTGGGAAATGCCCGCAAGCTGGCTTCAATCTGTTAATGCCTTTTTCATTATCACACTGGCCCCTGTTTTTGGATGGCTTTGGGTATGGTTGGCAAAACGAACTTTGGAACCTTCTACACCGGTTAAATTTGCATTAGGGTTAATCTTCCTCGGAATTGGATTTTTAGTGATGATGGTCGCTTCCTACTATGTAGTTGATGGCAATCAGGTGTTACCAACATGGCTGATCATGACCTACCTCTTTCACACTATTGGTGAGCTTTGCTTGAGCCCGGTTGGATTGAGTGCTGTAACCAAACTGGCCCCTAAAAAACTGGTTGGACAAATGATGGGTATTTGGTTTATGTCTATCGCCTTTGGAAACCTGATCGCCGGACGTGTTGCCGGTCAGTTTAATCAGGAAGATATAGCAGCAGACCCCGCTTTACTGCCAGATCTGTTTTGGATCATTGTGATCACAACTGTAGGCGGCGGACTTGTAATGCTGTTATTGAGTAAGCCTATTCGTAAACTGATGGGGAATGTGCGTTAATACGACCCAATAGACTGTAACATAAAAGGCTTCTCCAGAAATGAAGAAGCCTTTTTTATATCTGGCAATTAGTCCTGATCAAAATCCAGTGGTGGCGGGCCGGGCGGTACCATCCCTTCATATACATAATCGCCTTTGCGCTCCCTGAATTCAGCTTTTACTTCTTCAACCAATTCAGGTTGCTCGAATAAATCAACCATGGTCATGGCTAAGGCTTTGGCTGCATATTGCATTCCTTTATGGCCGATAGACATCCCGCTTGTGGCTACTACAGCCCAGGAATGCCACGGAGTTCCCTTAGGAGCAACCGTTGCACTCAAGCGAATGGTTGGAGCCACAAAACTGACATCCCCCACATCTGTAGATCCGCCGGAGGGATGTTCTTCTGTTTCCTCCAGCGGATTAATCTCCATATCCAACCCTACCACTTCACTGTTCGTTGCTTCCTGAATTTTCCGGGCAAAATTTTCTTCTTCCTCGGTATAGGTAATGGTTCCCAATGCTTCCAGGTTTTTCTGTAAAGCCGCACCGCCTGTTCGGTTCACCAATATCTCATGTATCCCCGAAATCAATGTGATCTTATAGTCCACATTAGCCATTATGGAAGCGCCTTCAGCTATCCGTTCTACTTGCTTCCATACTTTCTCCATGCCTTCCCGTCGAGTATCCCGCACCCGGGTCCATATTTTGGCATAATCAGGAACTACATTCACCACTTTTCCTGCATCTTGTATATGATAGTGAATGCGAACCGTGGGTTTTATATGCTCCCGATACATGTTAATACCGTCGGTATAAAGTTCCAGGGCATCCGAAGCGCTTCGTCCATTCCAGGGATCAGAAGAAGCATGGGCTGCCTGACCTTCAAACTCTACCAGGAAATCAACCAGGGCCAAGCTGCTTTGCACATTGGCTTTTGTTTCCGCACCGGGATGCCAATCCATCACTACATCCACATCATCAAACAATCCTGCACGAATCATCCAAAGTTTTCCAAAAAACTTCTCTTCGGCGGGAGTTCCATAAAATCGGATCGTCCCTTCAAACTCTCCTTTTTCGATTAGCTCTTTTATACTCACGGCAGCACCAAGCGATGCCACTCCAAATAAATTATGACCGCAACCATGTCCACCGGCACCTTCAACAAGGGGACTTTTATACGGAACCGCCTTCTGAGATAACCCGGGAAGCGCATCAAATTCACCCAGAATACCAATCACAGGTTCTCCGCTTCCGTATTCCGCTACGAACGCAGTCGGTATTTCACCTACCCCCCGGGTTACGCGAAATCCACGGCTTTCAGCATACGATGCCAACGCTTCTGAAGAATGATCTTCTTTAAAAGCAATTTCAGCATGTGACCAGATTTCATCACTCAGTTCAATCAGGGAATTTGATTGATTCTCAACGGAGGCTACAACGGCTTTTTTGTTGGGGTTTTCGATAGCCTCTTGTGCAGTAACCGGAACTGCCAGCAAAAGGAACCCCAGGACGGTAATTATTCTCATAATCAGTTAATTAATTAGGATAAATGTTATCCGAACATACATAATGATCGGGGCTAAATGAAATTGAGAATTACATGATAATGTCCAATTAATTGAGCTTCCTGACGATAATTAAGCAGGCTTAATTTCTGTCCAGTATTGAGCTGTTTTAACGGCTTGTTTCCATTCGCTCATCATCTTACTAACTTCTTCAGCATTTCGCTGAGGGGTAAATTCTTTCTCCATGCTCCAAAGCTTTTGTATTTCTTCCGTCGATTCCCAGTACCCTGTTGCCAAACCGGCCAGATAGGCGGCACCTAAAGCCGTCGTTTCCACCGTTTTGGGACGAATCACTTTACTTTGAAGTAAATCAGACTGGAACTGCATCAAAAAATCATTGGCCGTTGCCCCTCCGTCTACCCTGAGTTCCTTAATTTCCATTCCGGCATCCGCCTCCATCGCTTTCAAGACATCCATGGTTTGGAACGCCATAGACTCCAGGGCGGCCCGGGCAATATGTGATTTATTGGTTCCCCTAGACAGCCCGACAATGATTCCGCGGGCATCCTGATTCCAGTATGGGGCTCCCAATCCGGCGAATGCGGGCACAAAATAAACTCCGTCGGTGTCATCCACTTTTGTTGCAAGCGACTCTACTTCCGACGAAGAATCAATCAGCTCAAGGCCATCACGCAGCCACTGTACTACCGCGCCGGCTATAAACACACTACCTTCAAAGGCATACTGAATCTTTCCGTTAATTTTCCATGCAATAGTAGTGAGGAGGTTATTTTCGGACTTAATAAACTCATCTCCGATATTCATCAGCATAAAGCAGCCGGTTCCATAGGTATTTTTAACCATCGCTTTGTGGATGCACATTTGCCCAAACAAGGCTGCCTGCTGGTCCCCAGCAATTCCGGCGATTGGTATTTTTGAATCAGAAATGGCTGCGGAAGTCTCCCCATATACCTCACTCGATTGCCTCACTTCGGGCAACATGTTTTTGGGAACGTCAAACAACTCAAGCAGCTCATCATCCCATTCCTGTGTTTTGATATTATACAGCATAGTTCGGCTAGCATTGGTTGCATCGGTAATGTGAATATTTCCTTCCGTGAGTTTCCAAACCAGCCAGCTGTCAATCGTTCCAAAGGCCAGCTTTCCGGCTTTCGCTTTTTCGCGAGCTCCTTCCACATGATCCAGAATCCATTTGATCTTGGAGCCTGAAAAGTAAGCATCGATGATCAGCCCGGTTTTATCCTGAATCATATCCGTATGGCCGGCAGCTTTTATTTGGTTGCAAAATTCAGCCGTTCTGCGATCCTGCCAGACAATCGCATTGTAAACAGGCTCACCGGTTTCCCGATTCCAGACAATGGTGGTTTCCCGCTGATTGGTAATGCCGATGGCTTCAATGTTCGTCGCATTTAACCCCATTTTTTCGATAGCTTCCGCTGCCACCCCGGCCTGAGTGAACCATATCTCGTCAGGATCATGTTCAACCCATCCCGATTTTGGAAATATTTGCCTGAATTCCTTTTGAGCTACCGATTTTATTTCTCCTTTCCTGTTAAATATGATGGCACGGGAACTGGTAGTTCCCTGATCTAAGGCTAAAATGTATTTTTCCATACCGGCTGATTGACGAGGTTATATTTAAGTGGATTCAACTTCTTTAGCAGATCAAAATCCTTTGGCAAATCCTGCTCCCAGAAAAGTGATCTCGTTTTCTGTATCGTAACCAAAATTGACATCAAGCTGAGCACCGCTGTTCAAGCCGAACGTAAGTCCGCCTTCTACCCAGTGCTGTTCAAAGCCACCGTAATACATTCCTGCATACCCCAGGTATCCGGCCGTATTATCAGATATCGCAAAACCCGGAGTAAGGGTAAACAACCAGCTGTCATCAACATTACCGACACTAAAACTGTATCCAAGATTTGAAGAAATGCTCATGTTTTCATTTAAAGCGTGATCGGCAAGCAAACCTAACGACGGCACAAATTCATCACTTGTGAATTCATCGGAACCAACCGGCAGACTCAATTCTGCCAAAGCTGAAATACTTGGTTTGTCAGGACCGGAAAGCAGATTGTATTTAACTCCAACACCCATGTCCTGAAAACCCGAATAGGATCGGCTTCCTCCGATTAATTCTTGATCAACCGAAGTGTAGGAACCCATCAAAGCTCTTAACTCAAGCTTCTCATTTATACCGTATCTAAGCACCAATTGCCCGGCATCATACTGTTCGTTAAAATCTGAATTGCTGAATTGAAAACCGGCTTCCAGACCAAGCATACCTTCCGGCGTTATAAACGAACCATTCCCAATTCCCGGGCGGTCCGGTGAAAAGCTTTGAGCCTGAATTGCAGTAGCGACAAAAAAGGAACATAATATCAGATATAATATCTTTTTCATAGGGTTGTATTTATTGTGGTTAGTTGAGCTGAATCTACATAATGGATAGCATAATTTGAATTTTGATTTTAAAAAATGAGTCACTTCGTCTTTTAATTACATCCTGACTATCTTTGGGCCATGACAGAAATCACACAAAAACCACCCATCGCCGCCATTGCCACTCCTGTTGGGGAGGGCGGTATTGCCGTCATCCGTGTTTCAGGGGATAATGCTATCGCAAAAGTAAATGAAGCGTTCAAAGGCAAGGACCTCACCACTCAGGATTCCCATACGGTACACTTTGGAAAGATCATGAATAAGCAGGGCTTTCCGGTGGATGAAGTCTTGGTTACGCTTTTTCATTCCCCCAGATCTTATACTGGAGAAGAGACGGTGGAAATTTCATGTCACGGCGGGGTTTTGGTTACGCAATCGGTACTGGAAACTATTTTGGCGCTTGGAGTGAAATCAGCTGAGCCCGGAGAATTTACGCAGCGGGCATTTTTAAATGGAAAACTGGATTTGGATCAGGCCGAAGCGGTGGCCGATCTCATTCACGCCAAAAGCTCCAAAGCAGTCGATGCCGCCCATCAGCAGCTGGAAGGCCGGCTGGGAGAACACATTAAGAAATTCCGGCAACAGATCATTGATGCCACGGCCATGGTTGAGCTGGAGCTGGATTTCATTGAAGAAGACGTTGAATTCGCCAACAAAGAACAGCTGCAAAAGTTACTGGAGGATCTGGATTCCGAAATTACCGGCTTACTGGAAACCTATGAAACCGGCCGTTTGGTTAAAGACGGAGTAAAGACCGTTTTAATTGGACGTCCCAATGCAGGTAAATCCACCTTACTGAATACATTGGTGGGAAGCGACCGCGCCATTGTCACCGAAATTGCCGGAACCACCCGCGATACCATTGATGCGGACTGGAGTTATGACGGATTACTCTTTAAACTCATCGACACGGCCGGACTCCGGGAAACGGAAGATGTAATCGAGGCCGAAGGGGTGAAACGTTCCCAAAAAGCCTTTGAACAAGCCGACCTGGTAGTTTATCTAAAAGATTTGTCGCATCCGTTCAGTGAAGAAGAACGCAGGGAGATCGGGGAATTTCAGTCGCGGGCCAAAGATACTCCTTTTATCTTGATTGGCACCAAAGCTGATATCGAGTCTGATACAGAATGGCGTACAGAATTTGATCTCAAAATTTCCGCCCTCGAAGGTGAAAAAATCAAAGAGCTGAAACAGTTGCTCAAAGACCGCGCGCTGGAAAATAAACACTATGATGCATCCAGCCTGCTCGTCACCTCCACCCGTCATCGCGATGCCCTCCAAAAAACCAAAGAACATGTACAATCGGCACTCAACGCATTGGCTCAGGGTATGACCGGCGACTTTCTTTCTATTGACCTTCGGGCTGCTTTAAAAGAACTTGGAACCATTACCGGCGAGATTACCAATGAAGATGTACTAGACTCGATTTTCTCGCGGTTTTGTATCGGTAAGTAAACCCTTCATGCCATGAAAACACTATACACCCTGACTTTACTGTTACTCCCTTTATCCGCCTTTGCACAACCTGATTTTGAAACTTTGCAAAAGCAATGGGTACAAACATTACAGTCAGGCGAGTCCTCCTCCGATTTTTATTGGGAAGGCCGTAGTTTCACCTATGCTGAAATTGATTCCTCCGACTCAGGAAGTTTTATTCGATTGGTTAAATCTCAGAGAAACCCGGGAATTAAAAGCTATAAACACCGGCGAGTATTTCGCCATGCTGATGATCGGTACCTTTCTGCAGGAAATCTGATCACGGATAAAAATCAGTTGGTTTTGCTTACCGGATGGCGCAATGTAGGTGGAAACTGGAAAAAGGAAATTGATATACTCCTGACCCAAAAATCACCTTCAAGTCAGGTGGATGAAAAACGGATTAATGCCCTGGACACAGAAAGGGAGAAATGGGTGACCTTAGCCAATCAACACAATCCAGAGGCGCATATCGAAGTTTCATACACTGAAGACGCCACCTATTTTGGAAACGGGCGAAAGTCGGCAGGCAGAGCCGAAATTGCTGATCGATATTCTTACATGGAAAACCCCAATTACGAGGTGGATTTGGAAAACGAGCAGCTTTGGAATATCTCGGAAGGACAAGTGCTTGAAGTCGGGCGATATTTTACCGGTTCGGTACGCAGCGGGGATGGCGGCATTTATGTGATCCTTTGGGAAAAGCAAAGCAATGGAAGCTGGCAAATTGCCCTGGATTTTAATTTTTAAGAAAAAGGGAATTCCCAAAATCCCGCGAACTGATCCGGGGACTTTTAATGTTACCTATTTAGGAATTCACCAATAGCTTCACATAACCGACTATAATTTTGGATAACATACACTCCTTTATCAAAGAACTGGCAAAAGCCCATCAAGACGTTTCCAAATGTCCGCCCCCGGAAATGGTCATTACTTTTTTTGATGATCTGCTGGGGTTGTTATTCCCGGAATTTGCTTTCAACCGTTTTACGGATGAACATGAAATACAAGAACAACTGCAGCACTGCAAAACGGAGCTGAGAACCATACTCGATCATAACAAAGAGTGTGTTAAAAGCGGGTTAAGCGGATTGGAAGATACCTTCTTTGAGCAACTTCCCGGAATTCGACAGCTGCTGCTGCAAGATATTGATGCTATTTTTGACGGAGATCCGGCGGCTAAAAGCAAAGCTGAAGTCATTCGCACGTACCCCGGATTTTATGCCATGGCCGCCCACCGTATTGCGCACGAACTGCTTAATCTTGGTGTAAACCTCATTCCCCGCATTATTTCGGAACATGCCCACCGGCAAACCGGAATTGATATCCATCCCGGAGCCGAGATCGGGGACCATTTTTGTATTGATCACGGTACCGGTGTTGTAATCGGAGAGACCACGAAGATCGGCTCACACGTAAAACTCTATCAGGGAGTGACCCTGGGAGGATTGAGCGTAAACAAAGAAGATGCCCGTAAAAAACGTCATCCAACCATTGAGGATAATGTGGTCATATACGCAGGGGCAACTATTCTGGGCGGGGATACAGTTATCGGTGAAGGCAGTATCATCGGCGGTAATGTCTGGCTGACAAAAAGTGTACCCGCTAATTCCAAGATCTATTACCAGGCTAAAATGTCCAACTCCGAAGGTGAAACGGATACGATTATTTATAAATAGCAGAATCATTTCTGAAAACTCATACTCATGAAAATCGAAGAACTCATAGGCAACACCCCGCTTATTGAATTGCAGAATATTCCAGTCAATAAAGCGGTAACCATCTACTGTAAGCTGGAGGGTCAAAACCCGGGAGGCAGTGTTAAAGACCGGGCAGCTTTGGGGATGATCAACGGGGCGCTGGAGCGCGAAGATATCAAGCCCGGTGATACTTTGGTGGAAGCCACCAGCGGAAATACGGGCATTGCCCTTGCCATGATCGCTGCCATGAAAGGGCTCAACATCAAGCTGCTGATGCCGGAAAGTGCCACAGAGGAACGCATCAAATCCATGAAGGCTTTTGGGGCTGAAGTAATCCTCACCCCTGCGGAAAAAACCATTGAGTATTCCCGGGAACTGGCTCAGGAAATGGCCGATGAGCACGGTTATTTTCAACTCAATCAATTTGCCAATCCCGATAATTATAAAATGCACGAACGCACCACCGGCCCTGAGATCTGGAGAGATACTGACGGCAAGATCACGCATTTTGTATCCGCAATGGGAACTACCGGAACCATCATGGGCGTATCCCGGTATTTGAAATCCCAAAACCCTGACGTACAGATTGTTGGAACTCAGCCTACCGACGGGTCCTCCATCCCCGGAATCCGCCGATGGTCACCCGAATACCTGCCCAAGATCTTTGAAGCCGAACGTGTTGACCGCACCCTTGATGTAAGTGAAAAGGAAGCCACCGTGATGGCGCGAAGAATGGCTAAAGAAGAAGGTATTTTTGCCGGCATGAGTAGCGGAGGAGCACTCGCTGCCGCACTTAAAGTAGCTGAAAATTTAGAAGAGGGCGTGATTGTATGCATCACCTGCGACCGCGGTGACCGCTATTTAAGCTCCGAACTTTTTGCAGATAATCGGTAATAAAAAAAGTGCAATACCTGTCCGGTATCGCACTTTATAGGTTAGCTCGATATTCTTTTTAATAACTTTCCAGCTGAGTAACTGCGTCGGTTCCAAAATCCATCAGCTCCATGGAAGACAGGTTTTCCCCGTTATCTTCAGAAACTTCATACTTCACTACGGCGCCAGGCACTTCATTTGAAGAAACCCGCCACATCTTCATGGAAATACCTGGAGCAACCCCAAAGTTCAGTAAATCGGCTGTAAAGGTATTGGCCGGGACAGTTACGGATATATTTTCTTCCGAAAGAGCCCCTTCAACCGATTCCTGTGTTAATTGCTGCGGTTCATTATACCATCCTTCCGAGACCGGCTTCTCCTGCGCTTCATTATCTCCGATTTTTTCTCTTAATCGGACAATGGAATTGCGATCTTCTGAAAATAAAACCTCGGCAATGTATTGTTCATCTTCTTCCCCGGAGCCGTCCATCATGATGATTTGCCACCACTGCTGACCGTTATCAAGCTGTTTCAAAAATGCTTTTTTCATATAAGCACCCTCCGAATCATCCGTGCGCCATTTCGTCCATCCACCTTCAGCATAATCCTCCAGCTCCAACTGATAACCGTAGCCCGTAAACAGATAATTGAACATCATCGGATACATATTCATACTGCCAAAGCTGATACCCGAAAATTCTACCTGATTTGCCAGTTGAGCCGTAATGGTCTTACCTCTGTCAGCCGGCATGGTTATGATGGTATTATTAGGCATATAATTATCTGCCAAAACAGTAATGGAGTGAATGCCTACACTGCCAAAGCGAACCTTGGCCTTACCATCTGCATCAGTAGATGTTTTACGTCCGTTTGAAGCTTCTACCTGAGCTCCCTGAAGAGCATCCCCGTTCATATCCAGGACTTCCACTTCTACTGAATTAATAGGCACCTTGTTAAGCAATTGGGCGCCGGGATTACTGCAACCGGCTGCCACAAACAATGCAACCATGGTTAAAGCCGAAAGCATCCGTGAATTTCTATTCTTTGAGTTGTACCGCTTCATAAGTTCTGTTTAATAGGGTTTTTGTTCTCTCTTTTACATACGTACCCATAAAACAAAAAAGCTCATTTAAAAATCATCCTGCCCCTGAGCCTGATATATGTGCAAAATCCTTATTAAATAAAAAAAGCCCCTCACATAAACTATGTGCGGGGCTTTAAATTCTTATAAAACTTAAGCGGTTTAGTTCTCGCCGTCGTCTTCTGAATTACCTTGATCTTGCTGCTGAGGAATGGCCGGCTGTGTTTGTGAAGGCGCTTCAATAGGCGCGTTCACCCCACCGGGAACTCCTTCTTGTAAAATACTGCGATCTACTTCACCGCGGTCGATGGCAAAATTAGCAAGTACGCATAGTGTTAAGAAAATGGCCGCAAGTATAGAGGTAGCTTTCGAAAGCAAGTCTGCTGTTCGGCGTGCACCAAGTCCGCCACCGCCACCGATGGCACCGGCTCCACCCATTCCGGAAATTCCTTGTCCCTGTCCGGGTTGCAAAAGCACCACCACGATTAACAGGAAGCAAATAACAGCAATAACTCCTACAATAATATTATAAAGCATGTAATTAGATTCTTATCTTTTTTTGAAGGATGAAAAGATACCCAATTTTGCATACTATCCCAAGCATTCGCTACTCAAAATTAATTAAATCGTCCGGATGGAAGAATTCATAAACAATATTACCGAATTTATCGCCGGTTCCCCGCGTATAGCCGTGCAAATAGTAGAAAGCTTAGTCATCATCCTTGTATTATGGGCTATAAGATTATTTGTCGTCGGGGTTCTTCGAAGAAATATAGAAAACAAAAAAACGGTCTATAAGTGGCGTAAAAACACCACCTACATCGCCTTTTTTATCGGAGCCTTGATTCTTGGGCAGATTTGGTTTGCTGCTTTAGGTTCATTGGGTACGTTTTTGGGATTACTTTCTGCAGGTATCGCCATTGCCCTTAAAGATCCTGTAACCGACATCGCTGCCTGGCTCTTTTTGATTTGGCGAAAACCATTTGATATCGGTGATCGCATTCAGGTAGGCCAATCCAAAGGAGATGTCATTGATATCCGTGTGTTCAAGTTCACCATTTTGGAAATAGGGAATTGGGTGGATGCCGATCAAAGTACCGGACGGGTGATTCATGTCCCAAACCATAAAATATTTTCCGACGACATTGCCAATTATACCAGTGATTTTGAGTTTATCTGGAATGAGATGGGGGTACTGGTGACTTTTGAAAGTAACTGGAAAAAGGCAAAACAGATTTTAGAGGAAGTAGTAGAAGAAAATATGCAGGAATTTGTAGAACAAGCCCGGGAGGAAGTCAAGAAAGCCGAAAAGTCGTACCTGATTCAATACCGCTACCTCACCCCTATAGTTTATACCAGCGTCAAAGACAGTGGCATCAATTTATCCATCCGGTATCTGTCAGACCCTCGAAGACGCCGCGGCATTTCACAAGCTATTTGGGAGTCGGTTTTAGACCGCTTCGCCGAACATGATGACATTGACTTCGCCTACCCAACCATTCGCTATTACGACAACCCAACGGAAGGCAAGCCCGGAACTACCCCCACAGGAAATTAAAAATTCAAAATTAAAAATTGGAGGGCTTAAAAAGCCTCTTCTTAATTTTTCACTTTGAATTTTTAATTTTTAATTCCCTAACCCTCATCCTCTACGTCATAATTGCGAAGTTTGGGAATAGGCTGAATAAGCTCTTTAGAATTATTTGCAGGATCATTCACCAGCTCAGGCACTCTGAAAACCGACATATCCGGAAGTAAGTGATTCCCGGAAAATCCTTTTTTAAGCATCCTAACTCCCTCTCCCGTTAACCATTGGTCATATTCTTTGGGGTCCAGTATCACCGGCATGGTATGATCAAGCGGTTCAACCAGGACATTCGCGGGCATGGTCAGCACGGCAAAGGAATGCAAAGTACGCCCCTCTTTATTCTTGTAGGAAGAAAAAATTCCTGCAAAGCCCGAAACTTCCTGCGACAGCACCCTCAAATAAAACGGAAGCGGATCATCCACCGTCTCTTTCCATTTATAAAATCCGGAAGCCGGAATAATACAAGGGGATTCCACTACAAGCTCTTTCAGAGTATCTTTTTTTAAAACCTTCTCATGATCTGCCTCAACAAGTATCTTTTCTTTCCCGTCCTGTTTAAGCCCCCAGACGGAACTTACAATCTGCCTGCCCTCTCCCTTGGGAATCACAATCGGCATAATATTTCCTGAAATGACGTTATAATTCGGCTCAAAAAGGCTGTCCGAATTAGACTTCACGCCAAAGGTTTCTTCAATAACAGATTTTTCGGCTTCAAGTACGTATCTCTTCATATCGTGTATTTTGTTTACTTTCACTCAATCTATTGAATTAGAAACTCAAAATTAAAGATTAAAAAATCCCTTCTTTCTTTCTCATTTTTAATCTTTAGCCTTTAATTTTTCAATTTTAATCCCTACCTAAGCATCCCAACATCCATTAAACTCTGTTTATGCTAAATCCATTTTTTAATAAGGAAGAACAACGCCTGAGAGCCTTATTTCGGGTACTGATGTTTATTCTGTTATTCGTTTTCGGGATGGGTGTTCCTTCCCTTATTCCCTTTACCTCCCTTGAATTTATTGGAAGGGCCCTTCTCACCCTGGGATTATTTTATGTGATGTACCGCTTCGTCGACCAAAGGTCATGGTCCTATTCCGGATTAAACATGGATAAAACATGGATAAAAGAGTGTGTGGCCGGGATTTTAATCGCCGGACTCACAATGGGCCTGATCTTTTTCACTGAATGGCTTACGGGCGGATTAGAAATCACCGGATTTGGATGGGAACGCAGCGGTCAGGTTTACTGGCTGATTCCCTTATCGGTTTTCTTTATTCAAATGATATCTGTCGGGTTTTATGAAGAAGTGATGGCCCGCGGATATCTAATCCCCAACATCACCGAGGGCTTTACTTTTGACACCATTACTCCCCAAAAAGCCGCCATTATTGCTGTCGTCGTCAGTTCCGCTCTTTTTGGGATTGCCCATGCCGGAAACCCCAATGCTACAATCACCGCTGTTGTTAACATTATACTGGCCGGGGTGATGCTGGCCGTTCCCTTCATCATAACCGGACGATTAGCCCTGCCCATCGGCCTGCACTTCTCCTGGAATTTCTTTCAGGGCGGAATTTTTGGGTTCCGGGTAAGCGGCAAAGAAGTCCGCAACTCCATCTTTCAAATTCAGCAGGGCGGACCCGATTGGTGGACCGGCGGTGCTTTCGGCCCCGAAGCCGGTTTAATAGGCATTTTAGGAATTTTATTGATTATGGCCCTTTCCATCATCTACCTAAAGAAAACAGGAGTGAAATTAGAATTCTCAGAAGCCTTTTCGACCACGTTTAAAGGAAAAGATTGAACGCGGATATCTCATTATCGGTCCATGGTTCTCCGTCCTCCGGCCCTGAAATCAGCAACTTCCTCACCTCCCCAAAACAAAAAAAGGCGCATCAACTGATGCGCCTCTAAATCTGTGCAATCCCTAAATCACAAAAAACCTGTGATCTCTTAGTCGAACAGTTTTTTAATCCATCCGAAAGCGCCTTCTTTACCGCTTGGAGTTGGACGTTTGTCTTTCCCTTTGCCTTCCTTACCGCCGGAAAGTCCATCGTAACTAGGTCGCGGGAGTCCGTTGGATTTCTTCTCTTTTTTCTTATTCGGCTTTTTACGGCGCTTGCGATCGTCATTCTTTTTGTCGTGGCCTTTGCTCTTTTTATCGTTATTAGAGCTTTTCTTTTTCTTGTCGGATTTCTTGCCGCGACTTTTTTTCTCTTTCACTTCTTCCGGAAGCGGGATTTCGGTGGGAGCATAGCCCACTTTTTTCACAATTTCATCGATGTCGTCTTTATCCATTTTGGAAACTAAAGACACCATCCGTGCCGCTTTGCCACTCCCGACCAACTCGGCGCGGTACTTGTATTCTTCCACTTCGTTCGGCACATCATAGTTTATGACCTGCTTCACTTCATCCAGTTCAACTTCCGTGGCCGACAATCCGCCAACCAACAGGATTTTCATGTCGCCGGAGGTGAATTTTCCGAAGCGCTCGTTATAGTATTCTTCCTTCAGTCCCTCGTTGATGCTGACTACACCCCATCCTTTTTTGCGGATGATACGGAACAGCCGGTCTGTAGTCCGTTTGGAAGCAGCAAAAACGACGATTTTATCGGTCAGAGTTTTTTCAAGGTGCGCAAGTAAAGTTGAAATCTTGGCTCTGGGGGGTACGTAGATATAAGCCTGAGTCAAATCTTCAGGAACCGGATCGGGATCTACTTCTTCATCATTTTCCTGATCCTGATTTTTGGCTTCATCCTTCGGTTTTTCCTCTTTCTTCTTCTCTTCAGGATTCAAAACCACGCTTACACTCGCTTCCTTGAGCTTGCGGTTCACCTCTTCCTGATCGAGTTCAAAAGCTTCCTGCTCTTGTTTTTCTTTCTCTTTCTTATCCTCTTGGGCATCGGATGAGGAGTCTGCCTTGGTTTCTGCTTCACGGTCGCCGGAATCTTCTTTGGTATCGGTATCTTCCGCAGCTGTTTCTGCTTCGGATTCATCAAAACCAATCACTTCCGGTTCATTCTGAAGGGCCTGGGAAAGCTGTTGTGTAGCTTTGTTATTGGATTTGGAAAAAATAAGCGTCTGAGGTTCTCCTTCCACCAGCTGCATGATATCCTTCACCCGGTTCACCAGGTTATAGTTCTCCATGCCGTGGGCTTCGTCAATAATAACGAGATCCACGTGGGGAAGCTTAAGCTTATTAGTATCCAGTATTTCAATTAGCCGGCCGGGGTTTGCTACCACAACCGGTGCGCCATCTTTTATTGCTTCTTCTTGCAAAGTGCGAATTCCTTTCATGGAAAGCGCCGCGCTGCTGATTTGAGCATGGTAGCCCATAGCCCAAACCGTTTCGTCTATTTCCTTAACTCGCTCAATAGATGGGGTTAATATTAAAACTCGTGTGCCAGAAACCTCTCCGTTGGTCGTCAGTTTTTGTAATGCAGGTATCAAAAATACTCCATCATCACCGGCTTCATGTTTTACAAGCATATGTTTGCCTTGCAGTGCCGGTGGAATAACTTCATTTTGGAGAGGTGTGGGTTCTTCAATTCGTACGTCGGCCAGCCCGCTCAATAGTTCGGGGCTGAGGCCAAATTCTTCAAAAGACAATGGTTACACCTCTTTCATTTTTGGCGTTATAGTTCAATTTTCAAAGATCGTGTCTTTTCTAAAAGACTTCTCAATATACAAAATTTGTGAAGGAAGCTCAGGGAATATTTCCCAAAGACTCGTTTTCAGCGGAATAATGGGACTTCAATTTTGTTTTTTATACGTGTAAGAACTGTTGCTCAGATATTCCAGGGGCCAAGTACCAAACATGCCTGGATGTCCGTATCAGGGAGATTGCCGCGTCGATCAACCTCCCAACCCTGCATTCCGCTTCCCGGGCTCCCCGCAAGGAGAGGACTTGTATAGGATGAAATCGTTTTTATAGAATGAGTCATCGCGGGCGCAGTGGATACGGAGACCCGCGATCTCCTTGATTCGAGCAAAGTTAGTCAACAACGTGGTTGTGGTGAGGGCAATCCATGTGGAGGGAGATCCCGGTTCGGCACCTCCGCTTTGCTGCGGTTTGCCCGGGATGACGGGTTCTGAATAATTATTATTATGATTGGAGTTAGAATTTTGAAAGTCTCCCCTTGAGGGGAGATAAATCAGTCAGCCGTTCCTGTCCCGATTTTTTCGGGATGAGGGGTGTTGGCGCCAAGGCTTCGGATTCCTGAATTGATTTATAACAAAGCCATTGGAGAAAATGATGATGTGTAGAATAATTTTGCCCCTGGCGCCAACACCCTCCGTCTTGCTCCGCATTCGCTGCGCAATCCACCGCCAAGAGGTAAAAAATCGTCCATCGCTAATCGGTCCATCGGTTCATCGCATTTCAATTCAACACCATCAAGAGCTTCCGAGCTGGCGTTACGAAGAAGGAGCTTCATAACAAGATAAAATGAATAAAACTGTCTCAAAAAGGTTGTCATCCCGAGTGCGTGCCAAAAAGCAAAGGGCAACACCGGTGAACACGAGGGATCTCAAGGGCTAACCTACTTGCCATATCTGAGTGTGAGATCCTTCGCGTTAAATTCCTCCCCTGCATTCCACCACCCGGACTCCTCGCAACGACCGGACCTTTTTGGAATTTGGTACTTGGTACTTGGAACTTCAACCCCACAATTTGTCATTTCTCCCGCCAATTGCTACCATCCAATGCACCATAACCAAGCCTGACACCTATGAGCGCCGACTTTGCCGGAACGACGAAGAAATGGAAAGACCCTGAAACACGACGACGTATTGGAGTCGGAGCCGTATTGGCGCTCGTTATCGCCGGGGTATATGCCGGGGTGAACCAGGTTTTTCCGGAATATGACGGACACTATGGCATTTGGTCCATTATGCCGCCATTGGTTGCCATTGTGCTGGCTTTTTACACGCGGGAAGTGGTCAGCGCCCTTTTCATCGGGATTTGCCTGGGCGGGGTGATCTCCGGACAGCTCAACATCGTACAGGATTTTTTGATCCCCTCCGTGGGCACCGAAAGCTTTGCTCTGATTATCATCGTTTATTTATGGGCTTTGGGAGGATTAATCGGGATCTGGACCCGAACCGGCGGAGCCGAAAAATTTGCCGCATGGGCCAGTCAAAAAATGGTGCGCGGACCCCAAACCGCCAAATTCTTCACCTGGATGATGGGCCTCATCTTCCACCAGGGCGGAACCATCAGTACCGTGCTGACCGGAGCCACCGTTCGTCCCGTAGCCGACAAACACCGCGTTTCGCACGAAGAACTGGCCTATATGGTCGACTCCACCGCCTCACCTGCCGCCACCCTCATTCCGTTCAACGTGTGGCCGTTTTATGTGGGAGGATTGATCCTCGGCACCTTACCCATGTTTGAAACCACACAGCAAAGCGTTTCCTTTTTCTTCACTGCCCTGCCCTATAACTTTTACGCCATCTTCGCCATTTTGCTGACGCTGCTTTTTGCCTGGGATAAATTCCCTTTTGTACCCGGAAAGAAAATGAGGGCCGCCATCAAAAGAGCACGCGCCGGGGGCGGACTTGATCGTGAAGAAGCCACCCCCATGGCCGCCGATGAACTCACCCAGAATAAAGTCCCCGAAAGCTACACGCCCGGACTCATCGATTTCTTTGGGCCCATTGGCACGTTATTAGGAGTCGCCATTATACCGTATCTGGTCACCCGCTTTGCGCTGAATATGGGCGAAGATTCTATCCTCCTGATCGCCGAGGCTTTTGTACTGGCGGTATTGGTTGGATTCGGCATTGCCCTGACCAAAGGCATGAAGCTGCAAGAAGTGATTGACGGATTTATAGACGGCTGTAAAGGAGTTACCATCGGGGCCATTATACTGGCACTGGCCGTCACGCTGAAAGAGGTGGCCGATGCCGTAGGTACCGCGCCTTATGTGGTGGATTTGGTCGGGGATGTCATCCCGCCGTTTCTACTGCCGGGACTGCTGATGGTGCTCTGCATGCTCATTGCTTTTTCCACCGGTACCTCCTGGGGAACCTACGCCGTGGTGTTTCCCGTGGCTATTCCACTGGCCTGGGCCGTCGTTCCTGATCCGTTTTTCCTCACCCTCTGCTTTTCAGCCGTGATTGGCGGATCCGTTTTCGGTGACCAATGTTCGCCCATTTCCGACACCACCATCCTCTCCTCCCTCGCCACCGGCTGCGACCTGATGGACCACGTCCAAACCCAGTTCCCCCTGGCCATCCTCGCCGGAACCCTGGCGGTCATTGCCTATGCGGGCATGGTTATTTTGTTTGTGTGATGAGTGGGAGTTGACCAAAGGCAATGTCATCTCCCAGACATGCCCCCAACAAACCCACAACCCGTCATCCCGCACGAAGCGAATGCGGAGATGCGGGATCTCCCTTCGATGGCAACCGGGTTGTAAAAGCATTTTCTTTGAAAAGCATGTTACCCTCTTCATGGAGATTCTTCGCTGCGTCTCCCTGCCGGTCGGCTTGCTCAGAATGACAGGGGTGGTTGTTAACCCTTAGCCGTCCTTCGGACGGGCTTTGTGCCGACAGCGGCCGGGGCACACCGGAGGCTTGCCTCCTGATGGATATAAAAAATCATCTATATAGAAATAATTTTTCATCTAGACTGCGATAAATTTTCGTCTAGATGAAAATTTTGAAGGGTATAGACGGTTTTTTCACCCAGCCCCGGAATTAGGAAATTGATCTTGTTCTTTTATATTCAAGTCATGACTTTTGAGGAGCTTAAGAAATTTCAGAATGGGAAACGGGATCTAGTATGAATCAGGAAATTATTAATTGGCTGACAAATCTGAACGCTGATAGATCCCATCCATGGCCAGATGAGGTTAGAGGGCAAGCCCCGCACAAACCGTTTTTGTTGCTGAGTATTCTGGATGGCGTGGAACAGGGATGGATTTCGGATAACCGGATTGAACTGAATCAGCCTTTGATTGAAATGTTTTTTGAATACTGGAACAGTATGATGGGCAAAGACCGGATTACCACTATTGCCCTTCCGTTCTACCATATGCAAAGTGAGCCCTTTTGGAAACTTCATTATAAAGAAGGGAAAGAAGAATATAAGAGTTCGCCCTCGCTGGGTGGCCTGACTGACAGAGTAGAACATGCAGAAATGGATGAAATATTATTTACTCTGTTTGACGATCCCGATGAGCGGAATGCCATTCGTTCTTTACTCATCACGACCTACTTTTCGGAAGAAGCGGCTACGCAGGTAGCAAAAATCAGCCGATTCAATTATCAGGCTTATAATTATTCCATGCAACTTGAATCTATTGCGGCAGAACCCTTCAGGATTGACCATACCGATGAAGCAGGAATAAAATACCGGGTTTCAAAAACGCAGGTGCGGGATGCGGGATTTAGTAAAACCGTCCGCAAGGCTTATCGATATACCTGTGCAGTTTGCCGGTCCAGAGTGGTAACTCAGGGAGGCAGTACCCTGGTGGACGGGGCGCACATCATTCCGCGAAGCCGGAGCAATAACGACGATCCCAGAAACGGACTCGCCCTTTGCAAAACCCATCACTGGATGTTCGATCATTTTATGCTGACCATCCAGCCAGACTATAGGTTATTGTTATCCAAATGGCTGAAAGAAGAACAAAATGAAGTGAAGAGTTTATGGGATTTGAATAAGAAGCCCATTTTGTTACCGGATATGGAGTCATTTCATCCGGCACAACAGGCACTCGAAATACATTTGGAGAAGTTTAAAGGTGTGCAGTGAAGATGGCTTCAATATAATTTCTAATAATATCCATCACCAAATTCGATGTAGAAAAATTCATGGGATAGGGAATTACTAATATGATTTATGTTTAAAAACACATTTTATTAGTGATAAATTATAATGAAAGTATACAATTAATCATTCTTCAATTTTGCTAAAACTACCTATCATTATTTCTTCTTCAGGAGTAAATATCGGTGGTGGAAGATCTACAGTATTAAATTCTTGAATTTGCTTGGTACAAAACCTAGAAAAGTCGCATTCTGCACATTTATCTGGGTGAGGCCTCATTGGATAATCACGAGCTATAATACCTTTCACCGCCCATTCAATATTCTTCAATGCTCTATCAAGGGCTTCATCATGAACTGGTAATTCAACACGTTCATTATCTTTTAGGAAATGTAATTGCCCAGTTTTTGCATTTTCACCTAATACTTGTGTAGCTGCCAAAGCATATAATTGAACCTGAAGTGATAGCGAGATCCAATCCAATGATTCGCCTTCACCTAATTCCATTGATTTAAAATCTATAACAGTAGCATCTTCTATTTCACCTTCCTCGTTTTCTTGAAGCATAAGATCAATTGCACCTGAAATCACCGTATTTTCTGCTGGAATTTCAAATCTTACCTCAACTCTTCTTTCTTTTTCAAAATCATCTCCATGCTTCTCGACATATTCTGTAATAATACTTCTAGTACTTTCTTTTGCACGCTCAAAGGGTCCTGGATTATTTTCCGGATCATTACTTTGAGGAACATGTTTTAAATGAAATATTTGGTCTACTGTATTACTGATTTGATCTTCAGTTGGTCTATTATCTCGATATAGTTCATGCAGCTTAGCAATAGAAGCATGAGTAGTTTGTCCAAATCCAAACAGTTCTGGAACAGAGGGATTAAATCCATACTGTTTTCTAAACTGGTACTCTTTCGGGCATCTTAAATAGTATTTAACTTCTGTAAAACTCGTAGGCTTAATATTGTCATCAATTCTCTGAATCGGCTCAGTATCACTTATTGACTCAGGTAATAATTCAGCATTATCCGTAATTGTATCATTTTCAAATTCATCCAAAAAAACTGATTTTTTTCTTTCACTTCTACCGTTTGGCAGATGTGAAGAGCCAGTCATATATAAATATCTTTCAGCTCTAGTTACAGCCGTATAAAACAGTCTAATATCATTTTCTCTAGTATTCGCATATCTACCAGCTTCAAATGCTTCACCTATCATTTCAATTGGGATCCATCCTTTAAAAGACCTATCGACATCTCCAGGAAATCTTCTTTGTTCTAAATCAACTATGAAAACAACAGGAAATTCCAAACCTTTGGCCTTATGAACAGTGGAAACAAATACTCTATCTGGCTTTTGTAAAACTATATCTTGAGTCGTTTGGTATCCGCTTTCTGCTACATTATCTAGAAAGTTTAAAACCTCTCGAAACCTTGATGTTGAATCAATACTCATATAAACAGACTCAACATCAAGCATAATCGAGCTGAAAACACCTAAAGCTTTATTATCCATGTAGTCAAAATTTGACTCATCATATTTAAAAACCTCTAAGCATTGGTGGACAAGTTCTTGTGGATATACTTTTCTTCTAACACCTCCGTGACCACCATGGATAAGTCTTCCCCACACAGACATTAATCGAGTAAAGTCTCTGAATTGTGTTTCTGGAAATACAGACAAAATTCTTTCATTAAATAATTCTCTAACTGCTCCACGACTAGGATTACCATCCCTTAATAAAGAAAAAGTTTCTTTTAACGCCAGGACAGGAGCATGCGAGAAGATAGTGTCTTCAGTTTCAATGAAGTATGGAATACCTGAATCTTCAAGTGCCCTAGTGAAGTCAATATGTCTAGGTTCTTCCCCTGAGCCATGAGTTGACCTCATAAGAATCGCAAAATCACCTGGTGTAAGCCCCCTTATATCTTCTGTACTGTTTTCAAAATATGACTTCCCAAGTAAAAATTGGATTCTTTCAGAAACCCAATTTGCCTCCTCCTCTCTTGAGTCAAACCATATTTTGCCAGTTTGCCCTGGAAGATCTTCATTGATATCAGCTGCTTGTGGTGTTTTACTAAACCGAGCTGCACCAAGTTGGTCTTCAACAAAATGACTTGAAGCTTCAATAATATTAGGTAGACTTCGAAAATTTGTAGTCAATTCATGACGGGTAGAATTGGGATATCTTTCTGGAAATTCAAGAATATTATTGACATCTGCCCCTCTCCACGAATAAATAGACTGATCATCATCACCTACTACAAATAATGTATCTGAATAATCGTGAATTTTTGCTATTAAAGATTCCTGTGCAGGATTAACATCCTGATACTCATCAACCATTAAGTGTTTTATTCCTAGTAATACTCTTTCAGCATTCTCAGCATTTTCAAGCTCCTCAATAGCTAATCTTTGAGCATATGAAAAGTCAATGAATTTATCTCTATGTAATAAATTCCGAAGTTCAGACAATGTTTCTCCCAACATTGGATCATGGGTTGATACATCTTCAACATCAAGCATTTCATTATTAAGAGTGTTCCATGCTTCTCGTACTTGTTTTACTGTATCAAAATAACCTCGGTTACTTCGGCTACTTTTTAGTTGATAAATATTTAGCTCCCTAGATCGTGACATGATAAATAATGTAAGCTTATTTGGATCAAGCATGTCATACTGCCTATAATCAGCATTAATTTCCCCTAAAATATATCCACAATACGAATCAATTGTACCTAGATACATAGCCCCCAGAACTTTAGGATCAATACCAGATGAACTTAAAGCATCTGCAACACGCATTTTTATAGATTCAGCAGCTCTATTTGTGAAAGTAAATGCTACAATACTTGATGGAGGCTCGCCTTCTGCAATTAGCCTAGCTATTCGATAAGCTAAAGTTCTGGACTTACCTGACCCAGCACATGCTAAACAAAGTATTTCATTGGCTGCATCATTAGCAGCATTGAATTGATCGTTAGTTAGATTATCGGTCAATACTTGTTGGATGTCTGGCATTTTGAAATTATTTTATAAATTATAATTCTTGTAGCTAAATAAAGGATATTTTTGACTGTAGCCAAGTATTTCAATGAGTAATATCAAAAAAAAATATTTTTCAGCAGATTTATTTTCTGGGGTAGGAGGCCTAACCGCAGGAATGCATGATGCTGGCTTTCAAACTAAATTTGCGGTAGAGTTAGAGGTGGATGCTGTCAAAGGATACAAATTAAATTTTCCTGAAACTAAGGTGCTTCAAAAAGACATTCGATCTGTCAAAATTGACGAAATGAAATCATTGTTGGATAGCAAACCTCTCCATCTACTTGCCGGGTGCCCACCTTGTCAAGGTTTTTCTTCAATCAGGAAACTTAACCGTAAAGCTAGTGTTCGAGATAAACGAAACAGCTTAGTTGAAGAATATTTCAAAATGGTAAAGGAGCTGAAACCACTAACCATAATGATGGAAAACGTACCTGGGCTCAAGGATTATTACTTATTCAAGGATATTGTCAAAAGATTAGATGCTCTTGGATATGATCCAAAGGTAGATGTTATAAATGTTAAGGACTATGGAGTTCCACAAAACCGAAAACGATTGATAATGGTCGGTTCTCTGTTAGGTAATTTGGAAATAGCTCCCGCCAGCGGTAAAAAAAGAACCGTTAGAAGTGAAATCGAACATCTACCAACACCGGATGAGGCAGATGATCCATTACAAAAGATAGTTGCAAATCATACAGAAAAAGTAATGGAAAGAATAAGACTAACACCAAAGGATGGCGGTAGTCGAAAAGACTTGCCAGACGAATATTTACTTGATTGTCATAATAAAAAGAATATTGGGTTCAACGACGTATATGGAAGACTACGCTGGGATGATTACTCCACAACCATAACCGGCGGCTGTCTTAACCCTTCCAAAGGGCGGTTTTTACACCCCGAACAAAATCGCGTAATTACTCCACGAGAAGCGGCTTTATTGCAATCTTTTCCCGAGGATTACAAGTTTCCAACTGATATCTCGAAATCTTCTTTGGCTTTATTAATTGGAAATGCACTTCCACCACGCTTCAGTTATATTCAGTCAAAGAATATAAAAGAACATCTTGACCAACACTTTGGCTGATATTTTTTCTAAATCAAAGCGCAGCGAAATCATGTCCAACATTTCCGGTAAGGAAACCAAGCCGGAAATCATTGTTCGCAAGTATCTCTTCTCCAAAGGTTTTCGCTATCGTAAAAATGACAAACGCTATCCCGGCACACCGGATATTGTCCTTCCCAAATATAATACGGTGGTCTTTGTTCACGGCTGTTTTTGGCACGGACATTCTTGTAAGAAAGGAAGTTTGCCGGAAACGAGAAAAGAATTTTGGGAGAAGAAAATCAATGGAACAAAGAAAAGAGACATTCGAAACAGAAAAGCACTTGAACAAAAAGGGTGGAACGTACTTACTGTTTGGGAATGCAAAATCCTAAACAAATCAGATCGTACCGATAGATTGGAAAATCTGGTACACGAGATCAAAAAGAGCGCTTAGTTCAAAAGTTCATAAAAACCTCCTCTCTGTGATACTCCAAGTACCTCCGGTGAGCATTTTCAAACCTAATTTTCATATCTGATTCAATGCCTAGCATGTTGGGTGCTTCAAAAACATCGGAGATCAGGATTTTGCCTTTGGAGTCAAACGAAATAAATCCGGCATCAAAAGCCTTATCAAAATTTGGAGTGAGCAAAAGCCCGTTGTAGGTATCCAATCGTTCCTGATTATCCGAATCTCTCCAAGGTTTTATGTGGGAGGCAATCAACATGGAAGGAGTTTTATAGCCTGTGACTGCACAGCCTTTCCAGTAACTCAACAAGCCGTTTCTGAATTCCCCTTGCCCAATCCTGGTTTTGATTAGACTAACCTTATCTGTTTCAGCATAAGAGGTATCGGTTATAATATTTTCAATGTCCTGTTCCAATTCGTCCGAGGCATCTTTCAAGTACTCGAAATATTTATTCAGAGCACTACTGTACATGTTATTCCCTTTTTCATTTCGCTCTATAAAAATGGGAAGCCGTGTAATTTTCTCCACAAGATTCTTGAATTCCTGAGGATCGGATATTTCAATCAGAGAATTCTCAATTAAACCCGCATCTTTTGCCCATTCCGAAATGGAGCCAAATACGGCACTGGAATATTTCTTTGCCGAAGATTCGGAAAGCCCGGTTATATTTATCCATCGTTTAAAAGTCATACGCTTCAATTTGATTTAATGATCTGGAAGAATATAAAGCAATTCCATCGGCCTTAGAAAAACCCTCAAAAGATTTTCCGTATCATAGCCATAAACCTGTAATAAGATCCTGCTATGCCCCTGTTTCAATTTCTTCGCCGCCAATGGGTGATCCGCCGGCCTTTTCCGGAGGAGTGGATGAGGGTGCTTTCCGGGCGCGTTCCGGTGTATCGCCGGCTGCCGGAAGATCTGCAGGCGAAGCTGAAACAACGCATCGCCGTTTTCATGGACGAAAAACTGTTCGAGGGCTGCGGCGGACTTACTCTCACCGAAGACATGCGCCTGATCATTGCCGCCCATGCCTGCATGCTCATCCTGGAGGAACCGTCCGATTATTATCCCTCGCTGCAGTCCGTACTCGTATATCCGTCCGACTACATGGGCGCGGTCTATGACGTGGATTCCGGCGGGGTGGTGACGGAAGGCTTTGAGCCGCGCTCGGGGGAGTCGTGGCACCCGGGCAATATCGTCCTTTCCTGGGAGGATATTCAGAACGGCCTCCGCAATCCCTCCGATAGCAGAAACCTGATCTATCACGAGTTTGCCCATCAGCTGGATTACCGGTACGGATTATCGGCCGGCATCACTCCCGACGGCGAAACGGAGCTGGAGGACGAATGGGCTCAAGCGCTGGCGGAGGGCTATCGCTCCCATCTGCGCCACATTCAACGGGGACAACAAACCCTGCTGGATCCCTATGGAGCTGAAAACCCGGCCGAGTTTTTTGCCGTGCTTACCGAATGTTTCCTGGAACAGCCCGTGAAGCTGAGGCGTGAACACTCTAAACTGTATCGGCTGCTTTGTGAGTTTTTTAAATTTGAACCGGGGGGTTGGTAGAGGTTAGGTGTTAGGTTCAAGGCGCAAGGGACAAGGTTTTAGTTGTTTTGCTTTGTGATGAGGTAAAGGCAACCAATTTGCCATCGACAAAACAACAAAGCCGAATCCAACCATCAGATTCCTGCCTCCGCAGGAATGACCCTTAAAAACTTCTGCGTTGGATGTTGGGCGTTCCTTGTTCAATGTTCCCTCCGGCCTTAGAAAAAAGAGCGTGAAGAAGATGACGGAATGCAGCGTTAAGAAAGAAATCCCATTCGCCATCACCACGTCATCCCGGACAAGCTGTAGCAGCAGCGAAAGCGCCGATCCGGGATCTCCCTAATTCGATTTAGTTCTTGCAGTAGGAAGATCCCTGGTCTGGGCCAGGGATGACTACACTTTTATTGCACTTATCTCTTTTAGTCTCGAACGCTTTCGGGAAGTCAGCTTTAGCTCTTTTTTCGCAGCCGCCCCGACTGCTCGGGGTTGGTTCTGGCGCCTGTGCTGATTAAGATCAGTATCGGCACAAAAGAACTAGGGAGTTGAATACAGGAATCCTTAGCCAACTTTTCCAAAGTTGGTTTGGAAACCATATTAAACTTCAATCTCCCAGTAACTTTGGAAAAGTTAACAGGGGATTGAATCACTCCGGGACCCGGGAAGCCAGAGCTTCCGGGATGGCGTTACAAAGATGGACCTTCGTAACGAGGATTAAGGAGTCCATTCCCCTTGGTTAAGGAAAGACACATAAGGGTCGGGGATTCGGGTCGTGATTATTCTTCCGGGTCAATCAATGCTTATTTTGTCGGAGATGTAGTTATCGTAGTATTTCATTTGGATCACTTCGCCGTCTTCATTCCGGATGAAGCGCATGCTCTCGCCGTCCTCTTTGTTATCGCGGATGCGGACAAAATGATCTTTATCGACCCGGCGGTAGGTGTTGAAGTTGCCCGGATCGCCGGAGGGCAGTCCCATCATCACCAGCTTGTCGCCCCAGGTGCCTACGTAACTGGTGGACTTCATGACCTCTCCCTGATAATAACCGGCGTACTCTTTTAGTTCGGCAGCTAAAGTATCATCTTCAGCCGACTCAATTTCTCCCGCTTTAGATAAAATAGCGTGGATGCCTTGTGCATATTTTCCCGGGTTGGGATTGCTGCTGTTGATCATCACGGAGTAGGCCATTTTGGTTTCGGGGATCATCGCCAGCGTACTTTTGTAGCCGGGACAGTGTCCACCGTGACCCACCCATTTTTTACCATCAGGACCTTTATATACCGAAAAGCCCAACCCCCAGCTTGTACCAAAATCGCTATCCATCCAATGGATGTTGTGCATGTTCTTGATGGTGGCGGGATGCAGGATTTCTTCGTCTTCGGCCTCGTAAAGCCGGAACTGCCAGGCTGCGAATGATGCAAGGTCTTCAACGGTAGAACTGAATCCGGCTGCAGGCGTTACCCCGTTTGGATCGAATAGATCTACTTTCAACTGTTCGCCATCCATGGTTTCGTAGGAATATCCTATGGCAAGTTGACTTCCCCAGAGTTCTTTCGGCATATCGGGACGCGTGTCAGACAGGCTAAGCGGGTCTAAAATGGTTTGCTGAATGTAGTCGTCGTAAGGCTGACCGGATATTTCCTCAACTACAAATCCCAGCAAAGTCATCGCCAGGTTACTGTATTGAAAATAGGTAGAAGATGGGTACAGCGTTTCCTGATCTTCCAGGGCTTTCAGGATCTCTTCTTTGGTCGGAAATTCGAGGCTGGGGTCTGTCCAGTGGGAATACTTGTTTTCGCGGGGAAGTCCCGAGGAATGAGTAAGCAAATTCCGAACGGTAATGGGGCCGCTGAGTTGATATTGTTGTTCCAGGTCATATTCCGGGAGCAGATCCTGAATTTCATCATCCAATCGAAGTTTCTCTTCCTCGTACAGATTCATGATGGCGACAGAGGTAAATAACTTCGAAATTGAGCAGACGCTGCAGATGGTATTGGGAGCCATGGCACGTTCTTCTTCGGGATTGGCTTCCCCAAAAGCACCTTTCCAAATCACTTCCTGATCTTTAAGCGCAATGGCACTGACGCCGGGCAGTTCATCGTACTTTTGCATGGCATCCAGCCACACTTCCACCAAGGTGATGGCCTCGGTATAATCCGTCTTTGATTCCTCTTTATCATCCTGTTCCTGCGCCTGAACGGTTTGATTCAGTCCGAACACGCATAGCATAACAAGCAGCATTCCAATTCTTTTCATCATGATCCCGATGTTTGATTTCCGGTTTTTAGTTAGCGAACGGAATTGACGGAAAATAAGCGGCTTTTGCAAGTGGGGTGAGGGTGCCAGGGGATTGCAATGGGGTGGACGAAGTCAATTTTAAATCTTGAATGCTGAAATGTTAAATGACTCTCCATTTAACATTTAAAATTACCTCAATTAAAATTCCTGAGATTCAATTCTTTTGCCGATTATCCAAAATAGTTATCACTTTTACCGTTTCACCTCGAGGTTCATAGATAATCGATAGATGCTTTGAAATAACGGCCTTTCTTAGATGGGGAAACCTCAAAGATGCGGGGTATAACTTTGGAAAGTAGCTTACTCGATGTTCAAACTTTTTCAGCTTCACCAAGACGCTATTGACTTCCGCTTCGCTCCATTCCTCTAAAAGATATGCTTTGATTTCCTGGATTTTAATCGAAGACTCACGCGACCATACCACTCGCTTTCGTTCAGCCATGTTTGTTCCAAAATTCCCGGCTGCTTAGCGTTTTTCCCTTTTCATGATCTTCCTGACCTTTTTTAACGGATTCCTTTTCCCCTTCCGTTAAATCGTCATACCAATCCCCTTCTGATGATTCTTCTTTCATAAGCTTTAGCGTTTCCAGCAGATCCTCGTTACCCGGCCTTGAGATCCACTCGACCAATTCTTCTCTGACTACATTTTCATCATCCATGTTTTTCTCCTGTTTGATCACCTATTAATTTAATATATAAAATTTGGATTTTCAGTGCTTGCTATCTTCCTTTACAGCTATCCATAAAAGTGTGTTCCCACGCAGAGCGTGTGGAGCGAGGCTAACAGGAAGGCAAAGGCAGGCGCTTGAGATCCGGACACACCTGTCTGCGGGTTTGGGTTTTGTAGCCAAAGGCAGCTAATCTTAATCCACCACCGCACAAGCGGGACGCTTGCGCTAGTGCCGGGGACGGATCTTTCACTTCAAAATTCAATGTTCCTTGTTGGATGTTCCATCGGCCTTAGAAAAAAGAGCGTGAAGAAGATGACGGAATGCAGCGTTAAGAAAGAAATCCCATTCGCCATCACCACGTCATCCCGGACAAGCTGTAGCAGCAGCGAAAGCGCCGATCCGGGATCTCCCTAATTCGATTTAGTTCTTGCAGTAGGGAGATCCCTGGTCTGGGCCAGGGATGACTGCACTTTTATTGCACTTATCTTTTTTAGTCTCGAACGCTTTCGGGAAGTCAGATTTAGCTCTTTTTTCGCAGCCGGGAGCTTTTGGTTCTGGCGCCTGTGCTGATGAAGATCAGTATCGGTACAAAAGAACAAGAAAGGTGAATACAGGCAACATATTAATACAGGACACGGGAAGCCGGAGCTTCCGGGATGGCATTCCGAAGGGGACCTTCGGAACGAGTATTACGGATGAAATGCGATGGACCGATTTGCGAAGTAGGTAAATAGTTTAAACCAACCCCGCCACCCTCTTCACCTTTTCCTTATCGGCGAGGCCGACCTCCGGGTCGCATTGGATAAAGCGCTCGCCGAACCGGCTCAGTCCTTCGTCCATATCATCCAGGATGGCATATCGGGGGATTTCCTCCGTATGCAAGTTATCGGTGATCCAGCGGCGGATTTCATCTCCGCGGGTCACCTTCCCGGAGTTTTCGTAGATCAGGGAAGGGGTGACCCCGATCACGTATTTCCCGGGCACACCATTGTTCTCGAACAATTCCTTTAGCTGCCGGAGGGAATGGTCATACCGCCAGGTGGAACTCACTACAATCTGCCCGTTATAATACTCCACCAGCAGCTTCAGGTGCGCCATCGCCGTCGGGCACCAGCTCCGGTTGGTGGACCTCCCGGTTTCTTTGATCTGCCTCCGCAGATGCGCCTCCGTATTCAGCACGCCGTCAATATCCACAAAGAGGGTGAGCTTATTCTCCGCTATACTTTCATTTCCATTCATAGCCTGATTTTAAGAAGATGGTTCATGAGGTTCAAGGTTTTAGGTGTTAGGTTTTAGGGGTGGTGATGATATGCGATGGACGATGTGCGATGGACCGATTTGCGAAGGGGTGGCACGAACATAAACAAGCCAGGGGTTTCAGCTCTGCACGATTAAGGCAACCAAGTCATTTCAGAAATCATCCGGGCGGTATCCCCGGGGTGTCAGGTCGGCCAGCCGCCGGAAACCGAAGTATCCCAACTGAATGACTCCATAAGGTTCTATCACCTCGCCGTCTGCATCTACCGTAATGGATCGTTCATTAAGTTCCAGCCAGGAAATCTGAGGACTTCCCGGTCCCAGATCCCGATCTTGTGTCCAGTCCAGATAGCGGGGATCTATGGCCTCTTGGGTAAAAATGACCTCCAAAAACCCTGAATATTGAACCCGATACAGGTAAAGGTTCTCATCCGGGCGTACGAGGTTATCCACCGTAACCGGCCATCGATTATCAGCCATGCCGGGTTGTCGCGATTTTTTCACGTTGTAAAGAAGGAAACCTTCTTCTTCTAACCTGTCATGCAGCAAAGAAAGCCAGAAATGACGCATCGACCCATAAAAGGCCTTTCGCCTGTTCTCCTCCCACCGGATTTGCTGCAGCGAGTCTGAGGGTATCATCGCCGTAAACAGGGGTTCCCCGTCCCAAAAGGTCCTGATTCCCGTATGTTTAAATTCATCAAGGTAGTAGGTGATGTAATAACCAAGCGCATGGTTTTCAATCTTCAGCGGAGCCAGGGCCTCGGCCGTCAGGCGACCCCAGAAATTGGAGTCAAAGCGCAATACTTCCGGGTTGAGGATGACAGTAGAGTCTGCTTCTTCAGTATAACCAAGAAACAGTTCTTCGAAACGCTCATAGTTTTTTTGCCATTTCCTGCCCTGCGGTGCCACATCAATTTCGCTCATTTCATAGACCACCTGCTTCAGGCTGAGATCTATGTTTTTGCGATCTCCCGGTCTAACATTAAGGCCATAGGTTTTCCTGCCATACCCAATCCTGGAAATAACCAGCCGGTAAAAGCCGGGGGGAATATCCCGAATGAAGTAGCGACCGGCCCGGTCAGTTTGGGCACCGATCTTGGTTCCCGATAAAAAGACATGTGCACCCTGCAACGGTTCCTTGGTATCGGTGTCGGTCAACCGGCCGGCAACAATGCCCTGAGCATACAGCAGATCGGTATTTCCTAAAATTGAAAAACCGCTTATCAGCATTATAATAATGACACGGTACATAATACCAACTCCGTAAGATGTGGCATTGATTTCTGAACATATACTTTAATAAATATAGCACCCCAGGTATGATTTTCAAGGAGCAAATGTTGTATCGGAGAGGGGTGGTGGCAGGATAAGGTATTAGGTGTTAGGTGCGAGGTTTTAGGGGGAATTCGTTCATCGTAAATCGGTCCATCGGTTCATCGCAGTTCAATTTAACAGTATTGCCCTTGGCACCCTTCACCCTCCTCTTGATCTCCTCCCAAGAGGAGAAACTCCTTTGGTGATTTTCTGGTCATTTCTGCCTCAAAATCATTATAAGCGTCCTTCTCCTTGCGAAGGAGAAGACAGAAGAGGTCGGGCTGGCAGCCAACTCATTTCAGGGAACCCAGGCAAAATACAAGTCAGAGACTTGTCAGTTATACTATACCTGCCGGGCAGGTCATACATCATCAGGACTCTTACTTTTAAGTTACCGCTTCGCTCAAAACTTAAAAGATCCTGCGAGGCCGGCATTGTTATTATTCACCCGTCATCGCGAGGAGACAGCCATGTTTAATCCAAGCCTGCCTTGTTTGCCGACGCGGCGATCTCCTTGGCATGTTTGGTACCAGAATTAGGGAGATCCTTCACTCCGCATTCGCTTCGTTCAGGATGACAGCAGCCTTTTAATACACACCATAGCCATCCGCCGGTTGGCGGTCGGGCATTACCTTTCAGGCAACAGTACAACATGACCGGCACGGGCATCCGTCACGACAGTGGCGCTTGGATAATAACCGATCATGTCATCCTGAGGACTAAGCGTAGCGAACGATGAAGGATCTTTATGACATGCTTAGGTATTCGTATCAGGGAGATTGCTTCGTCGTTCAACCTCCAACCCGGCATTCCGCCTCAGTGGCTCCTCGCAATGACCGGGCACGTTCGGAACTTGGAATTTGGTCCTTCAAAAGTACTTTCCTGTCATATTTAAAACGAACACCCTACATGTCGATATATGATGTATTCATCGACACATATTATTTACCTGTCGAAAACATCGACAGGTCGTTGTCAGGGAGAAGCCAGTAAATCGTAAAGGCGGATATTGAGGTACAGCACTTCGCGTCCGGCTTGTTTACTCTTGAGGATGCCGGCACTTTCCAGCTCTTTCAGGTAATCGGCTGCTGTTTGTCGTTTGGCTAAGCCACGATCCACCAGAAACTTCACTTTACAGTAAGGCTGCTCGAACAACAGTTCAATCAGCTCCTTGGAATACACACGATCGGGTAATTTCTCTTTTGCCAATTCAAGGGTTTCATCAAGTAGTTTCCGGATTTCGTCAATACGCTTCATGGTTCGGTCGGCAGTAGACTTCACTGCTTCCAGCATAAATACAATCCAGTGCTCCCACGCATCTTGCTCGGTCACTTCCCGCAGCAATCGGTAATAATCAGATTTATGGCTGATGATGTAATCACTCAGATACAGCACCGGTTGATGCAATAACCCCTGGTGAATCAGATACAGAATATTCAGAATCCGGCCGGTCCTCCCATTTCCATCCTCAAAAGGATGAATCGCTTCAAATTGATAATGCATGACGGCCATTTTGATAAGCGGATCGGTTTTGTCATCGGCATGGATATACGATTCCAGGTTCTCCAACAGTTTTCGAATCAGTTCTTTCCCCTCCGGCGGCCAGTAAATGATTTTCCGGGTATTCGGATTGGCTATCACCGTGCCCGAATCATCCCTTATTCCCAATTCGGTTCCCTTGATAATCTGCATGAGCTTGATATAGAGATCAGGTCCGAATGATCCCTTCTCCAATTCGCTGACTCCCTCCCAAAGTGCCTGCCGGTAGCGCAATACTTCTTTAGTCTGCGGATCGGTTTGTTGATCATTAGCCGACAAAGCCATGAACAGCTTGTCGTTGGTCGTTACCACATTTTCAATTTCCGAACTCGCCTTCGCCTCTTGCATCACTATACTGTTAATGAGGATGGTGGGATTCGGCAAACTTTCCGCCTTTCCCTTCAATTCAGCCAATGAGCGATTTGCTGCAATCGCTGCCTTCAAAACATCCGGTGTTTCCGGATTTTTCTCCGGCGGAAGCAGGGGTAAAATATTATATGGCTGATTGGCATAATCTGACATGGGGTAAGTTGTTTAATTAAAATATGTCGAAATATAATACTTTTTTCGACATATAATAATCACTTGTCGAAATCATCGACATAATGTAAGAGCATTGCCCAATCTTTGATCACCTTACAACACAACGGGCAATAGCTAGCTTTTCAAAAGTTAACCTGGAATCCATATTAAATTTCAATCCCCCGGTAACTTTGGAAAAGTGATTAGGAACAATAAATAATTATAAGCGTCCTTCTCCTTGCGAAGGAGAAGACAGAAGAGATCGGAGTTTAAGGCAACCAACTCATTTCAGGGAACCCAGGCAAAATACAAGTCAGAGACTTGTCAGATTATACTTGCCGGGCAGGTCATACATCATCAGGACTCTTACTTTTAAGGTACCGCTTCGCTCAAAACTTAAAAGATCCTGAGCGGCCGGCATTGTTATTATTCACCCGTCATCGCGAGGAGACAGCCATGTTTAATCCAAGCCTGCCTTGTTTGCCGACGCGGCGATCTCCTTGGCATGCCCGGGTGTCCATTTTAGGGAGATTGCTTCGTCGTTCAACCTCCCAATCCTGCATTCCGCGTCACAATTTCCTCGCAATAACCGGGCCTTTTTTGGAATTTGGTACTTGGAGCTTGAAATTTAATACCGGGAATTTCCTCACCCATCCCGACCATTGACCACCACTTTCACATACTTGTCCAGATCAAAGGTTTCCGGCGGCGCTGTTTTTTTGAGGTAGAGCGGATGATGCGGATGTCCCGCTTTTGAGATCCTTCCTCGTTTAAAGTATGTACAGTTATTTTGAGCAAGCACATCAAAAATATCTTGCAGGCACCGGGAAAGGTAAGAACGTTTTTCGATCAGTGTACCCCATGCACACCAGACATCGGCAGATAATCCCTCTGTTAAATTGGCGATCACATCCACATTTTTTTGGTGGATTTCATTCTGAAAGCGACGGTGCATTTTATCGGGATTGGTAGCCCGCTGGGGATAAAGGTTGAACATCAACCAGCCATCGTAGCCGTGATCTCGTGCAAAACGAGCCACCGAAGCCACCGTAGGATCCAGATCATTTGGTTTTGCCGTGCTTGGGTTCACCCCAAAACAAATCAGCGGGTTCTCTCCTTCTTGTCCCAGCGAATAACGGGTGAGGGGTTCATCATGATCATAAATCCAGGGTTTGTCTTTAAACATAAAAACTAAAAAATTCCTTAGGTTGAATTTCGTACTGAAGATAGGTCGATATTCTCTGTTTTTCCCCCTACTTTTTCTCATGGCTAAATCGATTTCAAAAAAACTCCGGGACCATCTTTCAAACTGCCTCTCTGACTATTTTGAGGAAGGTGCACTTTTTGTAATCGGGGTGAGTGGCGGACCGGATTCCATGGCATTGCTTTATCTTTTTCACCTGCTGGATGTTGATGTATTGACGGTACATGTGAATTACGGCAAGCGCGGGAAACAAGCAGATAAAGATCAGGAACTGGTGGAGCAAATGGCTTTCGCGTGGGGGTTTGAATGCTGTTCCATACGGCTGGATCCAAAAGAAGCCAAAGACCGCAACTTTCAGGATTGGGCAAGGCAGCAACGGTATCAATTTTTTCGGGATTTGAGGGACGATTTTAAAGCAGATGCCATTGTAACTGCTCATCATCAAGACGATCAGGTAGAAACGATTTTGCAAAAGATCTTCAGGGGAAGTGCTCCCACAGCCTGGCAGGGAATGCAAATTTGGGACGGGAAATTGTTCCGCCCTTTGCTTCCATTCAGTAAAGAAGAAATTTTGGATTTTTGTGAGCTTGAATCCGTTCCCTACCGCATCGACAAAAGTAACGAGCGTTCTGATTTTGCACGGAATTTTATCCGAAATGAGTTCAGCGAAAAAATGGATCGCTTTTTCCCCGGCTGGAAAAAAAACATCCTGGATCTTCCCAATCAAGGGAAGTCTTTTGAAGCAGGAATGGCAGCCCTGGCTGACCAGGTCTCACAAAACAACACCATTTACCTGAAGAAATTTGCTGAGCTTCCGGAAACAGTGAAGCCGGCCGTTATCAAAACCATACTGGATCAGTTCGGGATGAAAAGCGAATATTCCAAAGGGCAATTGAAGGAGTTGGCTGAAATTGAAACCCTGCAAACCGGAAAAAATCTTAAAATCGGCAACCTTTTATTAACTCGTGACCGGGATAAAATTCATCTCCACACAGACAAAGAAAATGAGAAGGTTCAGGTTATTATTTCAAAGGAACAAGCTGAGAAAGGCGTAAAGGAAGGCGAAATCAGCCTCAAAACGGCACATAATTTAGACACGGATGCGAACTTAAAACTGGATCAGGACAAACTAAGCTGGCCGGTTACCTTACGAAGCTGGCAGGCCGGGGATTCTTTTCAACCCCTTGGCATGGAAGGCAACCAAAAAATTTCCGATCATCTTACCAACCGTAAAATCCCGACAACTATCCGTGAAAAAGGCTTGGTATTGTGCGGATCAGATGGTACTATTTACGCCATTATTTATCCTGCTTTATCGGCGAATGAAGAATGGGGTGCCATCGCAGAAATGGCTAAACTTACATCCACAACACAAACTTTATTGACGATTAATATTTTATAGCATGAGTTCATCTTTTTATCAGCCCGATACTGTAACCTGTAACGGCGAGAAGTTTAAACTTTTCATCACCAAAGAACAGATTGACGAGCGCATGAATCAGCTTGGTAATCAGCTGGATAGAGATTACGCCGATAAAAAACCTATTTTTATCGGAATTTTAAACGGTGCTTTTATTTTCCTGGCCGATATCATGCGGCATGTAAGTATAGATTGTGAAGTGGATTTCATGAAATTGAGCAGCTACGGAGACGAAAAAGTTTCTTCGGGTGAAGTCACCGAACTCAAGCATATTGATGCAAAAATTGAGGGCCGGCATGTGATTTTGGTTGAAGATATTATTGACACCGGCCTTTCCATGAATTATATGCTTAAGCGTATTAAAGAAAATAACCCGGCTTCAGTGGCTGTTTGCACACTGCTTCATAAAAAAGAAGCTACAAAACATGAAGTACAAATTGACTATGTTGGTTTTGAAATCCCCAATGCTTTTGTATTGGGTTACGGCTTAGATTATGCTCAGGAAGGCCGTAATCTTTCTCAGATCTATGTGATAGATGATGGAGAAGCTAAATAAATTAAAAACCAAACCGGCATTCCATTGCCTTTCATAACGATAATTTACAGGCAGAATCTAAACTGGACGAGGTTACAAAATTCATTATTGAACTGCCTGTTCAAAGCTTGTCAGAGACCACAAATACAACCAAAAATTCCCCTTCAGATTAAGCCGCCAAAAAGTTGCTATTAGTCCTGAAAGGTCGCTATATTTGTTGCCCTTCAAAAAACGGAGAGGTGGCTGAGTGGCTGAAAGCGCTCCCCTGCTAAGGGAGTATACCTCCAACGAGGTATCGAGGGTTCGAATCCCTCCCTCTCCGCAATAGAACGCCGAAGATTCAACAAAGAACACCCAACATAGAACTTGATACTGTTGGCCTTGTTCTTTCTTCCTTTGATGTTGGATGTTCGAAATTCGATGTTCACTTGCTCTCCATAATGAATACACCATTCCAGTCTTCTGCCGGTGGATTTTTCTTCATCATTTCGCATCTCTCAATAAAAATACCGGATGGATTTTGCTCATATCTCTCCAACGTCAAAGATTCCATGAATTTCGATTTTGCTTTATCCCAATCCCGGTTGAAATAATACTCAAGTCCCTCTTCATATAATCCGACACAATCGTAGAGCTGCTGACCGGCATCATCCTTGAGATCAGCAATCTCGAACATTTTTACCGGTTTAGTGCGCCCTTTCACCACGATATTATCCAGTTGCCGGAATACACACGCATCTCCAAATTTCTCTGCTTCTATTTTGGTGGCTTCGGTCACCATAGTAAACACTCCATATTGCTTGGCTCCGCTTTCACACCGGGCCGCCAGGTTCACATTATCCCCCATCATGGTATAATTGAAACGGCGGCTTGAACCCATGTTTCCTGTTACCATCATCCCGGTATTCATTCCCATTCGCTGCTGCATGTTTGTCACGATATCGGGCCAGCCGTCTTCAGCCCATTTTTCTCTGAGCACATTTAATTCCTTTTGCATTAATTGCGATGTAACACAGGCCTGCAACGCATGGTCTTCCATATAAACGGGCGAACCAAAAAAGGCTACGATGGCATCTCCAATATATTTATCCAGCGTTCCTCCCCGCTCATTTAAGATATTAGTCATAGAACTCAGATACTCATTGATAAGCTTCACCAACTCCTTCGCCTCCAGTTGCTCTGAAAATGTGGAAAAGGATACGATATCACTAAAGAAAGCCGTCATATAGGTCTCTTCTCCACCCAGCTGCGGTTCTTCTCCGGATTCTATCATTCGGTTGACTAATTCCGGCGATACATAGGAGGCAAACATCCCTCTGATGCGTCGTTTTTCTTTTTGTTCTATGTAATATTCGTAACTGACCATCCCTGCCTGAGTTATGAAGACGGCAAGTAAAGGGCCGGTCAATATCATTAACAAATTGTGATTCACAAAAGCCCAATAAGTAATCCCAAAATAAGCACCCCCAAGAAGTATAGAAGTCAACACCCCTAAATTTGCACTGAAAATCCGGTTTACCAGGGTGATGGTCAGGCAGAAAAACAACATTATCAATAAGGTGTACCAGCCCCGGAAACGCTCTATGTAATTACTGTCTAAAATGGTTTGAATAGCGTTGGCATGAATCTCATATCCCGGCCTTGCATTATTTCCGTCATTAGCAAAAGGTGTAGCATAAAAATCTTTAAGCAGGGGCATGGTAGCACCTACAATTACAATCTTATCCTCGAAAGTACCGAGATTTAAATGCCCTATCTCCGGATCATCAAAGCTATTTATGCCGAACTCCAGCTCCGATTCAAATACCGTAGTATAGCCGGAATCATCAATCACTTCTTCATAAGAAACTTCCGGGAATATGCCTTCCGGACCGTAAAAGTTAATAAGGAATGAATTCGGTCTGTCTTTGAGGATATCGAAAGGGCCAAAATTAAAATATTCACTTTCGGGATTCGGGCCTATTGGGTCAATATCTTCATAAGATATTTCTTTGTATTTCCTGATCGCTTCCAATGAAAGCCTGTAATAGCTCTGCTCCAGATGCCTGTCTCCGAATCTGTACGAACGCACCGCTCCATCCAAATCAAGATACACTCTCACCAAGGCCACCGGGTTGGGGTTGTTGACCGAAAGTACCGGAATTGGGAACATGGTGGATGTTTTATTGGAAACTTCCGTTTCACTTCGCTGTAATTCTCCGGCCAATATCACATTCTTGTGCCGCTTCAGTGCTTCGGCAAATAACGTATCGTTTTTTGAATCATACCGGTCACGATTGTCAAAAACTACATCAAAAACAATGGCTTTAGCTCCCGCCCGGTTTAGATTGTCAACCAGCCGTGCATGCAAGTTAGTGGGCCATGGATACTTTTGAGGAATTTCTTCATCTGCTTGCTGACTGATAGCCACCAGTACAATCGGTGAGTCACTTACATCGAGCGGACCCCGCCATTCAAAAAGCCGATCATTATATTTAAGCTCCAGAATCTGAACGGGCTTGAAAAGCATCAAAAGAAAGGACGCAATAAACGCAGAAACAGCTATTAACAGAACCGAAGCTACTCTTTTTTTACTGCTTTTGTTTTTAGCCATCTATTTTAAAACCTAAATACATATCTGAGCTGAACAATTCGATCGTTAGCACGTCCGCCGCCACTTACGTTTGTTAAATTGGCATCAAAAATAAGTGCATGATAATCATCAATATCAAACCGGGCGCCTGCCTGAATAACATAGGTTTGAAATTTATTTTTGTCCACATCAGATCCCAACTCATAATAATCATCCTTCTGAGTGTTTGGGTCAGAAAAATCACGTATCAAAAGTTCGCGATTCTGAATTCTATTTCCGGTAATTGCCAATCTTCCGTTCACACTCAGCCGGTTATCCATAAAGCTGTAATTTCCGCCTGCATAAAATCCGGCTATATTAATTTTATTCTGTCCGCTTCCTGATTCTGTACGGTTATAAGTAAAACCAAGTCGGGTTTCGAGGGGATGATCAAAAAAGCGAGAAGTTAAATTAAGTGAGAACGCGGTGCTCCTTACATCACCAAAAGCAAATACCTGATCGGTAGTCTTTAAATTGGACACGCTGATAGAGACATCATTGCGAGCACTTAACCACTCAAATTGTTGGGTGATGGAAGCATTTACATTCGTTGTATTATTCGTGCGGGGCGTTGACGTTACCAAAGTCACCAAAGAATCCTGGCCGTTTATAGTACGAACTTCCTGCCGCAAATTTTGCACAGCAGCATTTACTAAATCATCAGGCAACAAGTAATTCTGTCGCTCTATTTCATTATCACGCGTTCGGTAGCGAAAACCCAGGCTCACCCTCGGCAGCTTACGGTCAACCGGATACCAGCTGGCATTGGTTCTGTAGGTCACTGTTTTTGTAGTGGCATCGCGGGATCCGGTCACGTTATCGTTCAGATTTTCATACCCCAGGGTTAAGTACACGCGATTAGCCAGCAGGTTGAGCCGGTCACTAAGGGTGAAACCCGCAATATCTTTACGAACCGTGGAGTTGGCTAAAGAATTGAAATTTGGCCCGATCCACCGGTATTGCAATCTGGCATTATTCTTTGGCTGACGGTAAGAAAGCTCACTGTTAGCTGCCAAAATACTGCTTGGGAAAAAAGGTTCTCCCTTCAGATCTCCATTTTCATCCTCTGAAAGCTTCAGCGGTAACGTATCCATATTTTCATTGATAATGATAAGCCATGACAACTGCTCCAATAAGTCTGAGACTCCCTGATCGATATCAAAGCCAAGCTCGTCAGCTTTTGCAATGGTAAGTGGCCCCCCATAAATATTATTATTCAAGGCGCTCATTACGGCTTCGGATTCAAACCGTATTCTATTGTTCATAAAACCCATTTTAAGATCTGTTCCCATCACAATGTTATCTCTTGGGTTTATATTCCCGCCTCTCACATCAAGCAAATTGGGGTTTGCCTGCAGGCTGTCGCGGGCATCCGGAGTTAAATTATTGTTTAATGTCAGGTCTGAATTCATAATATCAAGGTAATTCCGGACATTAAATATAGAAGTGGTATCATCCTGAATTTTCAAGGCATGAAAACCCATCTGAAATTTTTCTTCATTCCCAAAAGCAATTTTACCGCCTCTTATTTTTCGCTTGAAGGTTCCGCGCCCGCCATCCTGATAGGTCAACATGTAATTGCGATCTACTGTTGTTCCGGAACCATCTACTACCTCCTCTACAATAAGGCTGTCGTATTGGTTGGTGATACTGCGATCTAATTCACCGTAAATAAATTGAAAATTCAGTCTGTCATCCAGCAGGTGAAGTGAAGTATTAAGGCCGTGCACGCGTCTTCCGGATATGGTAAACTGACTCATCAAAGGATAAACATGTCCTGCTTCGAAATTCCACCATTTCCCCAAAGACAAATCTATCCCATACCGGTTTTGAGGCTGTAACCGGGCTGATTCCTGGGATGTTAAATATCCGTTTAAAGAATATCGAAGCAGCCCGTATTGACCTGAAACCCGTGTTCTTCCGGTATAGGCATTATTAATATCTCCGGCTATCACCTGATTTCTGGCTGAGAGTTCTGCTGAAATTTGCGGAAGTCTGCCTTCATCAAAACCACGAAAAGATGCCTGTCCCGGAGCAACTACCGAAAATTGCCAATCAACAACGGCAAAATCTTCAGCCGCAGTAGCATATTCGAGGGAGATATGATGTGTTCCCGAACGCAAATCCCTGGGAACATAGGATATATAATAAGCACTGGTATCTGCTTCTCCGGTAATATCCTGATTATCTAAATACAGTTTAAATTCTCCGGGTTCAAGCGTTGTAATATCATAGAACAGTGCTATTGCAATCAAAACATCATCGCTTGTTACTCCAACTCCCGGTTCCGGAGCCAGGATGGTATATTCTACTCCTTCAAGTTGCGGTTTTTCCTGTTCAAGGCTATCTACAATTTCTACCACCACCGGGTTTTCTGCAGGAAAGCTGGATGGATAGTAAACTTGTTCACCTGACAATAATATCACTTCAAAATAATATTCCAGGGTACTAGCATTTTGGTCATCTATATTAAATGAAGTACGAAACACCCCATTTTGAAAATTTACTTCCCGTTGCTGATAACTGATATCACCATCATACCTGTAAAACATACGAGCTTGCTGAATATCAGATTGTGTTAATCCCGGCAGGTCGAACTCCAGCGTATTCATTGCATTGCGTTCTAATGCTATGGGAGCCTGATGCTGTATATTATACTGTGCATATGCAACACCTCCCATGGCCATCAAAAACAAAAAAACCCCGAATGCTTTAATCAGTACCCTTTGCACCATACCAATAATTTTTTGATGATATACCTAATAACACATTTGTTTATTTAATTCTGACCTTCTTCCTCGAAAATCTCAATTATTATTTCACGTAATTGGCCATTTTGATCTCTGAATTTCAAGATCACTTCTTTTCGAATCAAGTTGTTATCCACCTCATCAAAGCCCTCATTGAGATTACTCAATTCCTGATCTGTTAAAGTACCTGATTCAATATTATTTCCAGGCTCATCAACCTGAGCAAACATTTTCTCAAATAACGAAACTGTTTGTCCTGAATTTAGAGCTGTGACGTCTACCTGCCCTTCCTGCACCCAAGTATACCCATTTGATTTAGAGCCAAAATCCGTTCCTTTTACCGATGCCAGGGACCGGGAAGTGGCTACCTCAAAATCATTATTTCCTTGTGGTTCCACATTTAGAAAAATTTCACCTCGCTCCAGATTTATGCGGGTATTGCTGCTTTTTCTGGTGGTTTCCACTTCACCATTTACAATCAACAGGGAGTTGGGTTTTACTTTTGCCACACTTCTATCCATAAAGAAAACCAAAGCAAACCCTTCCGGATCGGTAAATAAGCTGTCTCCGGCGAACAACTTTTCTCCTATATTTTCTGATAAATTCAGTTTTATATATTTTTCAAGATCAAGATTGGTAACCGTTACATCCGGTTTAAATCTGCGAACAACACCAATGTGACGATCTGCCTGAAAGGCTGCAACTTCTGCTGAAACAACCCCCATTACAATTAAAAACGTGAAAAACGAATACAATACTTTTTTTGATATTTTCATCATAACCTCCTCTAGTTTCCTCCTAAAATAATCTCTTCATCTCTGATCTTCTGCAGTATCTCTTCCAGCTTTTCAGCAGCAACAAGACCAGTTAATTCTTGACCATCATATTCAATGGCTGTTAATTCAAACCCATTAGATTTCAACTCACGGTAAGCATCCCGTCCTATTAATTCTACAATGACCCTTGCATATCTTTGAGCATTGGGCACGCCATCTAAAGCTCCTGATGCACCGCTGAGGGTGAAACTCCAAATTTCAGAAGAGATTTCTTCCGAATCATTATTTGACCGAAGGCTTGTTATTACTCTCCAATAGTATGTTTTTCCCTGTTCCAAAGCTTGTGCTCCAGATGACGGAAACTGATAACTTGTTCTATTTACCAATACATCCAGATTTTCGAACTCCAACAATGAGCCACCGTCCCGCTTGGTTTCCGGAGAGCTTTTTGCGCTTTGAAGTAAAGATTCGGGACTATCCTGTCCGTTATCTTCTACCACTAATAACCGGTAAGCCACATTATTTGGACCTTCCCAGCTAAATTGTGGGTATGGATTTGTGATCTCTGTTGCAGAACCTACAATATCTCCCGGTGTTTTAAGGTAAATTTCACTCTCATCAAATGAAGCACCAATTGATCTTCCACCAATTTCAATTATACTTTGTGCCAAATCTCGTCGTCCTGTGGCATCTGTTACCCTAAAAACGATAACTTCTACTGAATACACATCACTGGGAAGTGACATAGACCCCGATAAATTGCTCATTAATTCATTTCCTTCCGGGGTAAGTCCACCCGAAAAGCTAAGACTTTCCCTGATACCCGGAATCCTGCCATTATCTAAAACATTATTTGTAAAATAAACAGATTGATGGGGAGCCAAAGTAAAGGGCTGATCTGCATTTGAATTAAATTCTAAAATAGTTCCGATTTTTGCAGCACTTATCTTCACTTCCAGGAACAGATTATCGATTATCTCTGCTGTCCTATTCTCTAAAAAAGCAGAAATAAATACTCTCCCACTATTTTTATTTTCAAGGCCCAGGCTATTTAAGCTCAAAACCTGTGTATTTTCTAAACTTGCACTGGGTTCAAGCTGCAAATTTATCTCTTGAGCTATTGCAAACTCTTTGGGAACAAGAGTAACCAATCCCAGTAAAAAAAATGTAATGTAAACTTTAAACCATCTCTCACTCATCATACACTCCCGTTTTTTAATACGTTGACCTTATTTTAAAGTAATAGTTCGATACAAACAAATATTGACAATAGACTCTAATATTAATATTTAAAAAAAATGATTGATAAACTGATTAATTATATAAAAAAAGCCTTTCCCCGGAATATGGAGAAAGGCTTTGTGGAGCTACGGGGATTCGAACCCCGGACCTTCGCGCTGCCAGCGCGACGCTCTAGCCAGCTGAGCTATAGCCCCAAAAAATTTTGGAGGGTCAAAATAAATATTTTATCCTCAAATAACACTATCAATTTATTTATTGTAAATTAAAGCTATTGAACTTTATAGTAATGTTTATGAATATCCCTTAAGTTCATAAAAAACTCTTTTTAAATTCTTTGTTAAACCGCTATTTTAGCACAAAACATACCAAAGTTAATTCAAACCGTAATCCAAGAAGATGACAAATTTAAAATCTATCCTATTTCTTTCTTTGGTTTCTGTGTCCCTGGTCTTCATGACCAATTGCGCAGGGCCCGAGGAATTACTTGCACCATCCGAACGAACCATTGAGTACTTAGAATCACTTGATGAAGAAACCCTTCGATCATTAGATACAGACGAAGATGGTTTAAATGACTACGAAGAGATGTACGTACATGAAACCGACCCATTAAGCGCTGATACTGATGGCGACGGACTAACTGACGGGGATGAAGTCAATGAGTACGAAACTGACCCGTTAAGTGCTGATACTGATGGCGACGGCCTTTCTGATGGGGATGAAGTTAATTCCTACAACACGGATCCTAATAACACGGACTCAGATGGCGATGGCCTTTCTGACGGGGATGAAGTTAATGAATATAACACCGATCCTAACAACACAGATTCTGACGGTGACGGACTTAGTGACTATGACGAAGTAATGACTCATGACACTAACCCTAACAACGCAGATTCTGATGCCGATGGCTTTACAGATATGCAGGAAATTGATATGGGTACCAATCCTAATGATGGCAGCGACCCGCTATATCTGGACGGTGACGCTCTGGGAACTATCAACTTTGACTTTGATCGTTCTAACATCCGCAGCGATGCAGCCGCAATTCTTGCTGAGAACGTAGAGACTCTCAAAGAAGCCGGTGCATTCCGTGTTCGTATTGATGCTTACACTGATCATGTTGGTGGAGATCAATACAACTTACGATTGAGCTTGCGTCGTGCCAATGCTGTTGTGGACTATTACACTGAAAATGGTATTTCTGAAGACCGCATTGAATCTCGCGGTTTAGGAAAAGCACCAGTTGAGTGTACAGAAGCTGAAATGGATGAAGACACTCCGGGTTGTGAAAGAAACCGTCGTGCTGAATCACACCCAATCAGTACTCTTAAATATCAGCCAGGTAACTAAACTAAGCTGATTATTTAGTAAAATTATTAAGGCTCGCTGCCCATTGGCAGCGAGCTTTTTTTATGTACCGTGATTCCCGGTAAATTACGGAAATACATTATAAAACCGGATTCTAAAGGAACCCAATAAACCTTTGCTGTAAGCCCAAAACAGACTCTATAAAATTTGTTTTTACGCTCTTTCTTGTTTACATAAATTAGAAATTCTTGCCTCTTTTCTTGTTTTTTAACTTATTTAACAAAGGATTCATTAAAATTTACGGTTAAGGAGATGAGAATATCAAGATTGTTTCTATTCACAATAGCGGCTTTAATAACTAGTTGCGGTGTCTTTAATAGCGAGAAAGGCTGTATTGATACCCCCGAAAACCGTCTTCCTTCAGAAGGCACCCCTACACAGTTTTGTATAGAGGAGAAGCCGGAAATTCAATTTGTTTACAACCCCGATTCTCCATACATCGTTGTGAATGAACCTGCTTTAGAGCTTCAAGTAGTTGCAAGAGATTCAACACCTCATCTGAATTGGCTGCCTACTACTTTGTTGGTAGAAACAGATCAGGGGTTTTCTAAAGAGATTACACTTGTTCCCTTTGCTTGCATTGTTCCTATAGAAAACTCACCTGAAGAATTTCCTTTCAATGTAGAATGGTGGTCTTGCAATACAATAAATATTAATAATGGAAAGGTATTAACGGAAGAACAAATTCACAAAATAGAAACTGTCACCAATGCACAACTATCTGTTAAATATATTTTTAAATCCATAGAGGGTGGGCAATATATGTTTGACCTCTATGAAATTGGACGACCGGCCATACAACAAGCTATTCAAAATATTAATCAGCTCCCTTTTATCACTCCCATTGAAGATGAAAAGGAAGAGTGGGGAGAAACTGTTGGGCATGCAAATCAATTTCCGAGATGCTGGTTATCGGATATAATCCCTCCCCCCCCATGTCCACCTTGGTCTTTTTTTAAAAGAATCCGAATTAGTTTAGAAGGGGAGAAAGAAAATCATATTCCGGTACAGGAAGGCGGCTGGGTAAAAGCCACCTATACCCTGCCGGATGGTACCGTCAAGAGTACCATCTTCACCATTCCTGAAATAGAGCAGGAATGATTTAATAAACCATAACAAAAAGAGAGAACCATGAAGTCTATACGATTAACAATTAGTATAATAATTGGTTTAGCCGCAGTGTTTGCGGTAAGCTGTAAACAGAACAATACACCTGTTTCCGGTGCGGACCAAATAAATAGACATATAACTGCTCAAAAAATGAAAAACAATGACTGGAGAGAAGACCCCGGTTTATACATGAGGCAGCAGCTCCGTTCGATGGACAATGATGAATTCAAACGAAGTATTGAAAAAGGCGGACTCACCGTTATGATAGGTTTTAAAGAAGAGGGAGCAATAAGAGGAGTCTCTAAGAAAGGGGAAGCTCTGGTTAGTAAGTCCAGGGCCGAACATTTTGCGAATCAAGTTGTACCTGAATTTACCGACAGTGTTATTTACCACTTTAAACACATACCGGCCATCGCCGTGAAATTAAAGAATGTGGAAATGGCCCTGGAACTCCGGAATCTGCTCTGGATTGATTATGTAGTGGCAGGCAGCGGGCTGGTGACTCCCGATGCCGTATCCATGCAATGCAGTCCCATTTCATCTCCCCAAACTACGCCATGGAATATTACTCAGGTAGGGGCTGATGTAGCTTGGACCGAAGCCACCGGATCTAATGCTCCCGGTAAATTAGTATTACTTGACGATGGCGCCGACGAAAATAACGGCTGGCATGGTACGGAACTTGACTGGGAAGCTTATACTTATTATGTACCCAGTACGAGTTCTGATGGAAACCACGGAACCCTTGTACTTGGGGCTGCTCAAGCTAATGACAATAATTATGGTACCGTAGGGGTTGCTCCCGATGCCATGGCCAGGGTAATGAAAATATATGATCCTACTACAGGAGATCCACAAAATGAAGAATGGGAAGTGCATGCAGCTACAGCTATAGATGATAATGCAACCCTTTCCGATGTAATGACCATCAGTTATTCTACCAAGATTACTTCCAGTACACCACCTATTGAATTTACTGGCCTTTATGACGCTATTTCTAATGCTTATAACCAACATGATGTAGTATTTACTGCATCAACAGGAAACCAAGGCAGATCAGATTTATATGCCTTTCCGGCAAATTATGACGAAGTAACAGGAGTAGGCGGTTCTGACAAAAATGACAATTACACATTAAACAACTATGCTCCCGGTAATGTGGAAATAGCCGCTCCAGCAGTAGATATTTTAACTGTTTGTAAAGGTGGAGATATAGGTGAGTATGACGGCACTTCATTTGCTACTCCTATGGTTGCAGGTGCGGTTATGTTGCTCAGAGATCAAAACCCAACATGGTCGAATGATCAAATTAGAACACAACTACAGAATACAGCTGTTCCAATGGCCGATCAAACTCAAAGTGGGGCAGGAAGAATGGATGTTGCACAAGCATTAAGTATTTCATCTTCAACACCTCCCTCAGTTTCTATCTCAGGTCCAACAAACATGTTTGAAGGAACTTCCGATGATTTCACGGCCAATGTCACCGACGGTGAACCTCCTTACAACTATCAATGGTATTATCGACACGAAACAGATTTAAATTGGACTCCAACAGGAACAAATTCACCAACATACAATCACACAGCAGGGCCGCCAAATGGTGAATACATTCGGGTTATTGTTACTGATTCAGAAAATAAAAGTGATGAAGATGTACATTTTATTACAATAACGGGAGTATGCTGTTAAAAGCTAAATCTACAGTATTTCTCTTTTCTTATAAATTTCGTTTTTAAACAAAAAGAAATGGATATTTACAATTAATTATGAACCAAGATAAATCAATTTAAAGCCCGCTGCTTCATTGCAGCGGGCTTTTTTTTATTACAACAGGTGAATCCGGATTCGGGGCGAGTTAAAAGAATCGTGCGATGCTGATCCCCAAATAAATCCCGGGATCATCAATACGATATGCTACATCTGCGCGAAAAAGATTAAAGATATTACTCAGGGAAAGCCCGGCTTCAATATGCCAGTCTTCAGTGGTATTGGGGCCAAAACCATATCTATTATTGAACTCATTTGCTTGCTCTTGCTGCACCCAGGTTTTGCCAATTCCTCCAAAAGCGATGATACTCAATCCTGTTTGAGTGGCATTTCTCCATCCCAACATTTCAAGGGGTACACTTTTAAAATTATGTTCAGCATTCAAGGCTACATAACTTGCTCCTTCATAGGGAAGAAAGCGCTTGGCCCTAAAGGCTCCAAATGGAGTAAAAATACCCTGAGCCACATCCAATACCTCATTTTTTTGAATCGGCAGATCTCCTAAATACGTTCCTGCATTTAATCTCATGTCGAACGTATTTGGGAAAAATCTTCGCTGATAAAAGGTCTCAACCCTTCGGTATAAATCGATTTTGAAACGAGTATAATCCCAGCTGCTGCCCATAAATTTGGCAGAGTGCTCTATGCTGAATAAATAATCATCGGCTCCAATCGCACCAAGTGCTTTTTTGTCGTTCCCGTTCTGCAGAGAAACCTCAATGGCACTTAACCGGCCTTCATTAACATAACTGTTCGGCCGTTGATTGAGCGTGCGCCCAAATAAATCATAATTGGTTTTAAAATTGATGGAAGAATGATCTTCATAGCTATAGCGCAGACTTAACGTACCGTAACCTCGCATAAATTGTGCCGCTCCAACCTCAATTCCTTCATTACGGTAATAATCAAAGTAATCAATATACCCCATTAAGGAAGTGACGCTTGTCATTACCGGGTTAAACATATCGGAATTATACCGGGTTTCTGTCTCGGCACTATACCCGGAAAAGACGGAAAACCTTCGGGTATTTTTTAAAGGCCTCCAAACCAACTTCCCTCCGTAAGAAAAAGTCCCGTCATCATATCCGGTGCTGTACCCGGTGAAAACTTCAGAAGTTACCCGGTTATCGATATATCTTCGCTCATGTTTTAATCCCCCATAAAAGGCATCCACACGGTTAAAGCGCCCCAAAATGCTCAAATCCCGGGTAAGCTTATTAAACAAAGAGGAGCCGGAACTTGCTGAGTTTCCACTGCTGCTTCCATTTCTGTTCCCGCTGCCGGAACTTCCGCTTCCCGAGCCGCCGGAATTATCCTCTTCCTCCCAATCTATGAAACGCGTAAAAAAACCTTTTGGCCGAAATGCTTTCTCCAGGGTAGCGGTACTGTCTAAGGTCTCATATGCTTTTTGCTCTTCGTTATCCAATGGAATTACATCCACTTCACTTATAAATAACGAGTCGCCTGAATGAATAGTGGTTGAATCAACCGATAACATTTCCCTGGATTTAAACAGCGTGTCGGGAAGCGGTATATTTACTTCATATTCATTCAGCTTTGCTACCTGTTTGAATCCAATGGGTGGGAAGCGCAGGCCTACTACCCCCACTTCAACAAGGCCTTCGATCCGCACATCCACCGGCAACCAGAAATCCCCGCCAAAATTGCTGAATTGCTGCGTATAGGAAAGGTTAAAATCCTGGATCGGAGGGGGGAAAACAACCACTGAATTGGGTTTTAAGTCAACTTCCAGCAGGGCATATTCTTCTCCCAATACAAAAATGGTCCCCTCAAAAAGTGGCTGCAGCTTTCTTTTTGAACTCACTGACAGTTCATAAACTACCTGTCCATCCAAAGCCTGAATGTCCTCCAGAGAAAAATCGTAGTATGAGAGGGCATTGGGATGAGTAATTCCCACTACATCAAAACCGGCTACATCTAAGTTATCATCATAAAAATTAGGCAAATAGCTTACTCCTGCAAAATTCGCAGCTTCATCCATGTTGGCCGTTTGTCGTTTTGACTTTAAAACCTCTCTTGACCCTCTTTTCTTATCCCAATACGCGATGGAAATGCTTTCCGAGATGGATATGATGGAAGTATCATTCTTAAGCTGCTGGCGGGTATATGCCTCCGCTTTATAGGTATTGAGATTCTCTCGCCAAATCTGCTTACGGCGAATGACTTCTCTCATGATGGCAATGGCAGGATCTTCACCGGTTACCACGATTTCCCCCATTTCGGCCACTGAAGGCTTTAACAGGAAATCAACCGGCCCGGAGTTTTCTTTGACTGTTTTTTCCTGACTTTCAAAACCTATGAATCGAACTACCAGCGTTACCGGGAGTTCACGGACCATCAAACTAAATTCTCCGTCCTCATTTGATATCGTCCCCTTGTAGGTATCCTTGATAATAACATGTGCTGCCGGCAGAGGCTCCCCGGTTTCCGCATCTGCAATTCTACCGCTGAGAGTCGATTGGGCAGCGATCTCTCCATAACCTGCTATCAACAATAACAGAATTAACGTAACAACCGATTTTTGCATCTCCATTGAATTTTATTCGACAAATAAAGTAAAATCATTACACTTCTACTTATATGATGCTGATTAGTTACGTTAAGCTACGTATCTTTTTGGGATGAGCGTACAGCAAATGACCCTGTAGTTCAATTGGATAGAATAGGGACCTCCTAAGTCCTAGATCTGGGTTCGATTCCCGGCGGGGTCACTATTGCGCAACTTAAGTTATTGTTTATTATTTTCTTGATAATAAGAGTTGTTTACATAAGTGCAAACAATTTACCCTATATTAGCTTTTTTTGCATTCTAGATTTTGCCCATATTTACCCCCTTTGTAATAAGATTCAATTGTGATGCCCAAATTAGATAAGGATATACACGAATTAGGTATAAAAACCCTAAAAAGTGAAGAAGACTTGAGGTCTAAATTACTAATGCCTTTTCTTAAATCTATCGGACATCAAGATAGTGACCTTATATTAGAGAAAAACTTTACTATTAAACTTGGAAGGGATAATAAACAGGTAAAGTATGAATCTAAAGGTGGTAGATTAGATATTCTTTGTAGAGTAGGAGAGACTAATTTATTTGTCGTTGAAGTTAAAAAGCCAAATAAAAAAATATCTAAATATGATGAGGAGCAAGGTGTCTCTTACGCAAGGTTACTAAATAACAATATCGCCCCTTTTGTTGTGATTACTAATGGAAGTACTGTCAAAATAATTGATTCAATCACAAGGAAAGAACTCACTGGCACAAAAATCCACGAGGAGTCAAGCTATTGGAAAAATGGCATGAAAATCAGTGGTGAAGATATTTGGATTAGATTTAAAGGATTAGAAAGCTTCATATCATTTTCACCAGATAATTTAAAGTCTTTTTGTGTAAAGCAGGTCGAATCTAGAATTAAAAACATTGCAGGAGATTCGATAGAGGACCAAACAAAATATATTGAAAGTTTGTATGTAAGGAGAGTTGAAGCGGTACATGAGTTTGAATCATTTTTAAGTAGTAATGATAGGTTTTTTGCTATTATTGGTGATTCAGGGGTTGGTAAAAGCAACCTTATTTGTGATTTAGTAAACCTTCAATTGAGTAAAAATTTTACTCTATTCTTCAATGGCTCCGTTGTTGCTGAATCTCCATCACAGCTAATATGCAATGACTTAAATTTGGTTTTTAGTGAGCAAATGAACACTGAAAAAGTATTTAAATACTTAAACGAATTAGGAGAGAGGATTGATAAAAAGGTAATAATATTTATTGATGCACTAGATGAATACATGCATGAAAGCATTAATACTATTTTCAGTGAACTTGCTCTAAAATGTAAAGACCTAAATTATTTAAAATTTTGCGTCTCCTGTAAATCCGAATTATGGAAAGACTTTCTTTATATAAATAACGATAAGTCTTATTTGTTTAACGAAATCTATTCTGAATCCAATAATAACTTAGATGATAAGCCTGGATACCATTTAAAAAATTTCAATAAACACGAACTGAATGAAGCAATAAAGAAATATAAAGCTGAGTATTCATTGAAAGGCGAAATCTCCAAAGATATACTCTCGCATTTGAGTAATGGATTTTACCTTAGGGCGTTTTCTGAAGTATTTAAAGAAAAGAGGGTACCAAAATCAATAATAAATTCGTCGTTGTTAGAAAGCTTTATTCTAAAAAAATTAGAGTCACTACCTAACAGTAGCAAGGGGACTTTAATAAACTACCTTTCTGAAATTGGTAAATGTTTTTTTAAAGAAGACGTAGATTATCCACTAGGTATAAGTACTAAAGTAATTCGATACCATTTAAATCTACCACCTAGCCAAGATTTACCTTCTGAATTATTTACCCACAATATCTTGATAAGGAATAGCTTCAAACTCGATGATCGAATTAACTTTTATTTCTCTAAGATGAGAGATTACATCATAGCATATCATTCTTACAGATTAGACAAACTTGATGAAGTTGAGTTTAGAGAAAGTATTGATACACTTTTGAATAACCGTTTTGGACAATCTGCAGTTTATTTTTATTCGCAAAACTGTAATAAACAACAACATCTAGATTGGCTTTTTGAGTTAGTAAACTTCAAGTATTTAAGTTTTGTCAATCAGTATGATATTTACTTAGAGGAATATTTTAAGCCTATAAAAAATAAATTCAAACCTCACACTAACAACAGAATCGGTATCCTTCTGCCACCTAAAGAAAGTAATTCACTTACTAGTTATGCACTATATCCAGCAGGGGATTTAGACCTACCAACTATTGTTCATACACCTCTAATGACTGATACAAACGAGGATACGAATTTCGAGAAACTGATAGGCAAGTTCAGAATTAATAGTATCACCTATATAGATAGTATTATTTTAAATAATGAACCTAAACAAGCTGCGCGTCGATTTATTGAAGATAATTTCAAAGAGATCATTAATAATCAATTTCTAAATTTTAGAAATTCTAAGTGGTTATTAATTGAGGAGTTTATTCATCTATATTATTTCATGGTTATTGAAAAAAGTAAATCTTCAAGTCTATTACCCAATTACGAAAGCCTATACCCTATCAATGTTGAAGAGGTAAAAAATTATTCAGCTAGCGACCCCTATTTGTCAAAAATATTTAGTCTTTCAGAATTAATATTAGATCTAGATATAAAAGTCTTAGATAAACATTATTTACCTAAACCAGACTATAAAAAAGATCGCTTAAATGAAGAAATGAGTAAAAGAGATTTTGATGAGAAATTTATCAAAAATAAAATAGAAGCTTCATACAGCAAAGAATCAGCCAAATTATATGTCGAAAAGTTTCTAACTATGGTTGACGAATCTATTAAAACTGTTCTAGATTCTTCAATACCAAAGTTAGCTAGTAATTTAACTTGTTACGAAAAATTTCCTAACAAATACTATGTCAGACTAAAAAATGACAGAATTACAAGTATAAGCTTAGCTGAATCAAGTTCATCAAAAACTGAAATAGAATTTATAGACTATAAAAAATTTAGTCACGAGGAAGAGAGAGATAAAGGCTTTTATTACACTTTTGGTGCTAGTTTCTCCAGCCTAGTTAAAGATGTTTATTCTGATTACTCTCATAACAAACAACATAAATTCTTCATGCTAAAAAATTGGGTTTTTAGGATAATTAAAACAAGCACTGATGATTTTAAGAATTGGGATGTTGATTGGTGAGTTTTGGGACTATAAACAAGCCATAGCCCCAATTTTATACCACCGATTTATTACTTAGTATTTAAGTACAAAGTAAACAAAAACGGTTTAAGTACACGTATTGTGATGCACATAGAGAGTGCAAACTAATACACTACTTGAAAGATAAGATAGATTATTACTTGGGTGTATAGTTTAATGCACTTGCTCAATCCATTCGAGAGCTTGTACAAATACTTTCCAGTAGCCGAAAATAGTTAGTTTAATAGGCAGGGTAATCATTTTTGCCATTCGCAGGCTGCTTTTCTTCGTGTATCTCTTAACTAATCTTCTGAATTGGATAACTAATAGCCTAACAAAACAAGTTAGACCACTTTTTACTGAAGCAGTGCCTCAATATCAGCAACCTTCAACCCTTCAAAATCATCCACCACCAGCTGACATGAATTGAGCTCTTCATGCGTGTGTGTAGTAGCCACCCCCACTACTTTAGCGCCGGCTCCCAGTCCGGATTGCACCCCTGAAATAGAATCTTCGAACACAATACATTGCTCCGGAGAAACTCCAATCGCTTTTGCAGCTTTAAGATAAGGGTCAGGGTCAGGTTTACTTTTGGTGACGTGAGAGGAATTCAGAACAGCATCAAAGCAATCTGTGATCTCTAACCCTTGAAGAATATGTACGGCATTTTCCGCCGGAGCTGAAGTGGCTACCACCATCTTGATACCTTTCTCCTTCAGCTTATCCAAAAACTCAATAATACCCGGGACTATATGCTCTTTCGGGTCAAATACATCCCGGAACATCTGTTCTTTTTCGTCTGCCAGTTCTTCTATTCGCTCTTGTGAAATATCTCCAAATACGGCCGGAATCCAGTCCTGATTGGTACGCCCGTATACTTTTTCACGGAGTTCTTTATCTGATACTTCTAACCCGTATTTAGTGCAAAACTCATTAATAGTCGTTTTGTGAATGGGATTACTATGAACGATAACACCGTCCATATCAAAAATTACTGCTTCAATATTCTGCATTAAAATTCGCTCTGTTGATGAGTAAGTGTTTTGTGAGTGGGGGGCAAGATAGCAAAAAGCCCTTCCTGCCAAATTAAATTGATGTAAGCATTTCAGGGAATTAAATGAAGCCTTCTTCTTCACTACGATTCGGGATGAGCTTTGAGAAATTTTTGATTTATTCTCCTACTTCAAAACCCAGCATCATTCCTGCATCTAAGTGCTCGCCGATGTGGCAATGCATCATCCACTTTCCTGGATTTGACATCTCTACCAGTAAATCTACCGTAGATCCCACCGGTATTATGGAGGTGTCTTTCCAGACCATATTGGGGTTTTCCACTCCGTCAATATTCAGCACCAGGTGGCGTTGCCCATGGATATGAAAAGGATGGTTCATGGGGTGAAAGGTATCCGGATTATTGAATATCCTAAGCTTTACAACATCTCCCTGCTCAAAGTCCCAGTAAATATCCATATTCTTTTTGCCGGTTGCCGGATCAAGCAGAATCCACTCAACCTGTTTCCCCGTCGAAAGCCAGTTCATCATGGGCATGGTGTCGTTCCACTCCACATGGGGCACATAAGCCGTATCTAATTCCATCGACTGCATGATCGGGATTGGTAAATTCTGAACCGCAACCGTCAGCTCTAATTCTTTATCCACCGGCTTATCAAAATAGGACTCGAATGCGGCGATATCTTCTTTTACATCCTCATTTACCCTCAGCGTATTGAAGGCCTCGGTGAAAGATTCATCTGCTTCATCCTCGGAAACCGTAACCGTTCCCAGTGTGTCTTTATGCGGATAGAATTCTCCGCGAAAATGATTAATGGCCTGTATGGAATTCAGTATCGGATAGGTTCCCGGTTCCTCGTATAAAACCTCCACGATATAACGCTCGGCTACAGCAATGGGAATGTTCTCCGCGTAAACTTCTTCTTCAAACTTACTCACATCTGAACCCACTACTTTTACCTTAGCCCCTTCAAATACCATATTAAAAGTTCGGGTATTGGCTACGTTGGTGATATAAAACCGGAGTACTTCATTTTTATCAACGTTTAGCCGGTAGTCCGTTTTCCCATTTACCAGCATTACATTCCCAAAACGCCCCATCAGAGCATGGGTGGGATTTGATTTGCCCCAGGGTATCAGGCCCTGATCATCAACCAGGATATCATCCAGAATAATCATTTCTTCCCTATTTACAGGATTATAATAATCCTCATCGGGTGGGGCCACCAGCATATTTCCATATAGTCCAAGATCCTGCTGAACATATTCAAGCACATGCGGATGATACCAGTATACTCCTGCATCCCTGAAAAACAATTCATAGGTAAAAGATTCGCCAATCTGTACCGGATCCTGCGCAAATATAGTTCCGTCAAAACGGTAATCATGCCGCAAACCATGCCAGTGCACCGTGGTTGGAAATTCAATCTGATTATTAAATTCAACCACAACGGTACTGTTCTGAGGAGCTTTCAGCAACGGCCCGGGATATTGCCCATTATACCCATACATCACATAGTCTTTACCCTCTAAAGTACGGCGAACAATAGAGGCCTGCAGGGCAACCGTATCTCCATCGGCCAGCTCCAGGATTTCCCGTGGCTTGGCATAGGGGATATCTTCTTTAGTGAGCCCCATTCCGGCTATAAAAGGCTCTACCGGGGGAAGCTCGTTGTGCATTCCCGGCAACATTGGCATTTCCATATCCATGGGAGGCATCCGCCAAACTGCTTTGGAAGTATCCATGTCCATAGCCCCATCATTCATATTGTGATGTTCATGCTGGGCTTGTAAAGGATGGGTGAGTCCTGCTAAAATCAGCAGCAATAAGAAAGTGTTAGAATACAACTTCAGCATTAATAATATCCGTATTTAGCACATGGTTCCTCGGCAAATGGACCATGACCGGCCATGGTATGCATGAATCCACTCCTGGATAACCCACGAAAAGCAATGGTCCCGGACCACATAGAAGAATTGTTAGCCGGCACGTCCTCCTCCAGTGTGATAACAACAATGTATTTATTCCAATCCACCGTACCACTTGCCTTGAAATCTTTATCCAAAGTGCCCAGTAATTTTATCCTGTCTAATGAAGGAGTGGTCACCCAGGCTACAAAGGTCCCATTCTTCGGTGTATTAGCTTTATGTATTTGAATATCCAATCGGTGGCGATATGAACCGTCTTTAGCAATGGAAATACCAAAAGGATTAGGATTGAATTTCATTACTGCCTTGCCCGTGGCTTGTCCGGTACCGGGAATATTCTTGGTGGTCACAAGATCAATCGTGTAGTATTCGGAGCCGGGCTCTCCACATCGTAAGGGTGGATCTAATATATCTGTTCCAGCCTTCAGCTCGACACCTAAGGCTGTACAGACGAACAGTAAAGCAATAATGAAATTTCTTTTCCTAATCATAACTAAAAACTAATCAGCTGACTTTAAAAATTTAGTTCGCTGTAGGTCCTTCGTCCCAGTTTTGCGCACTTGAGATATTTGGCATACCCCATCCCCGGCCATTCCAGCCCTGGAAATCTTCAAGACGGAAAGCCCAGAATCCGGTCCCCATATCACTTACCACAATCAGGCCGTCTTCATTCCGCACATCTACGCCAAAAGCCCCATTACAGGTTCCATCACCGCACATTCCGGATTGATGTTTACCCAGAAAGGTATCATAATAGGCTACCGTTTTAGGTTCATCAGGACTAAATAGATCAACCACTAACAGCCCATCTTCGTAACCGGATACAAACAGATACGGCCATCTTACTTCGTGGTTATGCACCAGGTTTTCATAGTCAAAATTCCAGGAACTTATCGGCTTACTAATGTTTTGAACATCACCATCCAGGGCAGGCTTCAAATCAAAAATACGCAGCGGGGCATGCATGTATTCTGCCTCACCAACCATATAGCGACCATCAGGGGAAGGAGTAACCGTATGTCCCCAAACTATACCACTGACACCCGTTACGGAAGCTAACATACTCACAGAATCCATTTCGGTTACATCAAATACAAAATATCCGCCGGCTCCCCCTCCATAAAAGCGATCCTGCTGACTATCAGGATGGTAGCCTACATAAAAATCATGATATCCCAGTGAAGCACCGGCCCGACGGGCAGGTGTATCCGGGTTTGGAATAGTTCCGGCAAGAATATCTTCTTCACCTTCTACAAACTTGCCTAAATCATAAACATAGGCATCATCTCCGGATGTGGTAGCAAATAAAAGCGGACGTCCGTCAGAATGTTTGTACATAAATATATTGTGGAATCCACCCGGATGTTCTGAGTTCCGTACATAACCAACTGTTTCGACTTTACTCACATCCGGCAACCCCGTCACATCCACGACAACAGCTCCTGCATCGGTATTTGGTCCGCCCTGAAAAAACTGTAGTGATTGTACTACATAGTAGCGATCGTTATGCTTAAAATATTTAGGATCCATTCCGCCAAGCCCAACATGAAGTTCTTCGTTAGGCATTCTCCAACGGTAAATTACCTCTGCTTTTTCGGGATTGGAAAGGTCAATGATATCAAACCCTTTTTCTGCCTGCATCCTGCCTACATAGGCATATGGGCGGTTTAATTCCTGTTCAATTACAATGTCTGTTACACTTAATGGTGCCCCCAAAGGAACATGGGAAAGCACCTCCAGGTTATCACTCCGCTTTGGCAACTCATCATTTTGCTGAGCCATTACGGAAAACCCGCCCACGTTTAGAAAAATAATTACCAGATAAATAAATAGCTTATACATGTATCTCGATTTTAGCATTATTGAATATTACTAATTACGAAATACCTGCGGGAAATGGAAATCACTTCGGAAATTTTATCAACTTTAACAGAGCTAAAAAAGTCAGATCAACCTTCCCTTGCCCTTCGTAACTGCGCCAAGAATAGCCGTAAATAAAGTGGCACCAATAATAGACCATACTATTGGAAACGGACTCCCGTCAATATTTACCGTCCATAACTCTGGAAGCCCCAGCTCGCCGGCTATCCATTGGCCAATAATAGCGCCGATAAATCCCACTCCGGCTGAAATCAAGCATCCGCCAAAACTGTACCCGCTTATGCTTTGACCTATACCCCCACAAATAGCAGCGATCAGAAGTAATAACAAAAATCCAAATAGTGACATTTTATCTATCTCCGGTTTTATTTATTGAATTGATAATTGTTAATCATGCTTTCTGTTCTAATACTACAGCAGGCTCCAGAGGTTTCACAATTACATGTTCGTCTACATCAAACAGCAAGCGGTTATCGGTGTGTACAATATACCTGTCTCCCTTAAACAATACATGGTAGGTAATATCGTGGCCTCGAAATTCCCGCCCAACGATGATTCCGCTTTCCGTACCATTTGCTTTACAGCGCTCAATAGTAAGGTGTTCCGGCCGGATAGAGCACAGTATTAACCCTTTCGCTTCCTTGTTAATTTTAACCGGGCCCAGTCGTGTTTCTACATTATCGGAACCGTCTGCATGGGCGCGGAATAGATTGGTTCGCCCTAAAAACTGTGCTACAAACTGTGTTTTGGGATGATAGTATACTTCTTCAGGAGTGCCAATTTGTTCAATTTGACCATTATTCATCACTGCAATACGATCAGCAAAAGACAGGGCTTCTTCTTGATCATGTGTCACTAAAATAGCGCTCATCCCGGACTTTTTCAGAATCCCGCGCACTTCTTTCCGTGTAGAATCCCTAAGCATCGCATCCAAACCCGAAAATGGCTCATCCATGAGCACCAGCCTTGGCTTTGGGGCAATGGCACGGGCTAATGCCACACGCTGTTGCTGACCGCCGGAAAGTTCATCAGGCATTCTGTGCTTATATTTTTCCATTCCCGTTCGGCAAAGCACCTCTTCAGCAAGCACCGGCCGTTTTTTTTGTTCCACTTCCCGTAAACCAAAAGCCACGTTATCCAAAGCATTCATGTGCGGGAAAAGCGCATAGTCCTGAAATACGAAGCCAATTTCTCTTTTTTGCGGGGGGAGACGCTTATGAATGCTCTCAACCAATTCATTTTCAATATAAACTTCACCGGAATCACACTGTTCAAAGCCGGCAATAAGACGCAATGTTGTAGTTTTTCCGCATCCACTCGGGCCTAAAAGAGCAAATATCTCATTCTTCCCAACCTCAAAGTTGACGTTATTTACAACGGGTCCGCTTTGGTCGAACGATTTTGTTAATCCGGATATGTGTAAGAGAGGTTTTTCCATTTATTTACTGAACCAAAAAATCTTGATTTAGATTCAGTCTATATAAGATAAGGACTATTCCGGTACTTCTGAAAGTTTTGATAGGTGAATATTTGTGAAACAGGACGGGATGACGTAAGTTTAATTTGTTTCGGGACTATCAGTTACAGCCAAATTATCAACAAACTTATGTTTTTATGAAAAAAATTAGCATTTACTCTTTGTTACTGGCCATGGCTTTATTGAGTATACAAGCCTGTGGTCCCAGTGAAGAAGAACGCAGGGCAGCCGAACAGGCGAGGCTTGATTCACTCAGACAAGTTGAACAACAGCGCATAGCACAGCAAGTACAAGCTTATGAAGACAGCGTAGCGCGTGCAAACCAGCAACAGGAAATGCAGCAAGAAAATGAAACCGAATTTTCTTTTGCAGAAAACGGGAATTATGCCGTTCAGGTTGGTGCTTTCCGTTCTGAAGAGCAGGCAAATTCTTACAGAAACAAACTCCGCGAAAGAGATTACCCCAATGTTTATACGGTAAAAGTTGGTGAGGAAGAAACCGGGGATATTTGGTTTCGATTACGGGTAGGTTATTTTGCTTCAAAAGAAGATGCAGAAGAATTTGGCCGGCAATTGGGACAAGAACTTGATACCGGATATTGGGTTTCCAACGTTCGGTAAACAGCAGTGGCTCTTATTAAATAAGGGGGAGAATTTATAGTTGTATCTCTCCCAAGCATTTGCTTAATTGTATGTGCGCTCAAGTAGCGTCTCTCTTGATGAATAGTCAGGGCATTGCATATGAATAATGCAATGCCCTATTTTTTTGCATCTTTTTTTTTCACAATACGTATTCCTCCACCCTTAAAAACTTTTCTAATTCTACGGTTTACGTTATTATGCAACCTCAACATTATTCCGAAACTTCAATTTAAGCGAAATGAAAAATTTCAGTATCGCTACACGACAAACAGATAACGTAAGTATACTGGATATCAGCGGAGAACTTGACGCACACACGGCTTCTCATCTAGAAAATGCCTTAAAGTCTTTGATTGATAAAGAAAGCTATGCCATTGTAGTCAATTGCTCCGGCCTCGATTATATCGCCAGCGCCGGATTGGGAGTTTTTATGGCCTATATCGAAGATGTACGCAGTTTAGGCGGCGATATTAAACTCACGAACATGAACGATCGCGTTTATAACGTTTTTGATTTACTGGGTTTCCCAACTCTGTATGATATCCTGGAAGACGAGAAGGAAGCCTTAGAAAGCTTTGACAATTAAATAACAAGAGAGTGGCAGGAACCAAACGAATACAATCCCTATCTGTTGAAGCTTCTACGGAGCACCTGGCAGAAGTACGGGATTTTGTCGCTGCTCACGCTGAGAATATAGGGCTCAGTCAAAAAGACATTTCCGAAATACGCCTGGCTGTTGATGAAGCCTATACCAATATCATTAAACACGCATACAAAAACTCACCGACTGAAAAAGTAGAGATTGAAATTGGCTCAGATACCGATCATTTGTGGATTTCTTTAATGGACAAGGGTAAGAGCTTTGACCCGAACAGTTACAGTGAACCGGATCTCATGAAGCGCATCAAAGCTAAAAAACGGGGCGGAATGGGAGTCTACCTGATCCGAAAAGTGATGGATCATGTGCAATACAACCGCAAGGGCCAAATCAATGAAATACGAATGGTCAAAAACCTTTGACTTATCGTGGAAACTAAATCAACTCTTTTAAATACTGAGGAACGCCAAAGCCGGTTTGAGCTTAGAACTCTGCTCGAAACCAGCCGAATGCTTATTGAATCTCAGGAACCGGATTTTGTCTTAAATAATTTGCTGCTCATTACTATGGGCAAGCTATTGGTTCCAAGAGGAATAATCTTAATTAATAAAGGCCCTGATCATTTTTATCAAATTAGCAAAATTAAAGGCCGGAACTCACTTTCTGAGGAAGATACTATTCAGCTTCCTTTTCCTGAAGAAGCATTAGATCATTCAGTTTTAAAAGGGGAAGATCATCCTGAAATCATTGAAAAACTGGGATTTCCTGAAGGAACTATCTTATTTAATCTTCGCACTACCAATCATCACCTTGGCTTTTTATGTCTGGGGCCTAAGGGAACCAAGAAACCGCTTACCGATAGTGAGCTTGAGTTTATTGAAAGCCTGACTATTATTTCTTCCGTAGCCATTGCGAACTCCCGGATGTTCCAGGAATTGCGGTTGATAAACAGAAAATTAGACCGGAAAGTCCATGACTTGCATACGCTTTTAGAGTTGAGTAAAGATTTCAACCTGATGGTAGACCGGGAAGAAATTGCCCGCACTTTTAAATTTGCTATGCTCGGGCAGATGCTGATCCGTACTTTCTTTTTTGTTCTGGATGTGGACAATGAAAAATCAATTGTAGCCAGCAGTGGATTAAAAGAAAAACCTGCCAAAAAAGAACTGCAAACTCTATTCGAGCTAGATGATGTGTTCTATTGTGATGAAGAACATGATTGTCCATTTCTCGAAAAAAATGGCATTCGCCTGGTTATAGCCCTTCGGTTTCAGAACGAAAAAATTGGCGTGGTTGGGGTAGGCAAGCCGGCAAATAATGAGCCTTATAGAAAAGAACAGGTCGACTTCTTACAATCGCTCGGAAATTTAGCGCTTCTTACCATCCAAAAGTCGCTTTTACTGGAAGAACGTATCGAGAAAAAGCGAATGGAAGAAGAATTAAATCTTGCCAAAACCATACAGCAAGGGCTTCTTCCTTCTCCTGTTCCCACTATTGCCGGTTTTGATCTTGAAGCTACCAATATTTCATCGCGGCAAGTGGGAGGCGATTATTTTGATGTGGTAGAAACCCCTGACGGAGGGCATATTCTGGCTATTGCGGATGTCACCGGTAAAGGCGTACCTGCGTCATTATTGATGGCAAATTTACAATCTATGTTGCATGCACTGGCCCCTATTGATATTTCTTTGGCAGAAGCCACGGGGAGTATTAATGATATTATTCATACCAATACCCCTCCTGATAAATTCATTACTTTTTTCTGGGGGAAAATCTCAGCTGACGGGAAACGGTTTGATTATGTAAATGCGGGGCATAACAATCCGCTTTTATTCCGAAAGGGGGAAGAGGATCCACAAGAATTGGATGCCGGCGGCGTAATTTTGGGCGCCATGCCTTCAATGATGCCATATGAATCGGCTGTTGTGGAACTTCAATCCGGAGATGTATTGGTGCTTTATACCGATGGAGTCACCGAAGCCATGAATCCGGAGCAGACAGAAGAATATGAGGAAGAGCGGTTAATTGCTTGCCTGAAAAAAAATCTTGGAAAAACATCCAGGGAAATTCAGAATGCCATTATTGAAGATATCACTGAATTCTCAAATGGAGTTCAATACGATGACATTACCCTTTTAGTACTTAAGGTCGATTAATGGTTTTAAGCCCGAGAATTCCGGTGTTTGTCGCCTGCTTTGTTTGATTATGGGCTAAAATAGTTTGATAGGTATTATAACGATTCATAATCTCGCTTACATACCTTACCGTTTCAATACCCCTGCAAAACCCATAGCGTGCATTCTGATAGTATTTACGCTGCATCAACTTTAACAGCGACTCTGCCACATTATCCCACTCGTTGGGGTCTTGATTATGATCAATGGCAAGTCGGCGTGCATCAGCCAAATGTCCCTGACCTACGTTATATGCAGCTAAAGCAAAAGACCACTGGTTTGTAGAATCCATGTATGAATAATGTTTTAAATGTGAGGCGAGTATTTTAGCTCCCTCCCTAATATTTACTTCAGGAATGTATAAGGAGTCGGATGAAATTTCTGAAAACCTTGGCAATACCTGCATAATACCAACAGCGCCTGCCCAACTTACGGACGAAGGATTGAATTTTGATTCCTGGGCCGCTACCGCTGTTAACATTACCCAATCCACATCATGTTCAACAGCTACTTTCTGAATCATATTATCGTAAGGAGAAATAATACCGAATTGCCCACTCTGATAATTAGGATTGAAATAATCCGCTATTTGGCTGCCGGATTCAAAGTATTTTTTACGAAGTACATTCAGAAATGCTGAGCGCTTGGGCACGCCCTTTTCATTAAAGCGAAAATGCTTATACAAAAACCTGTTTAACTGATGCTCAAGATCCGGTGCATTTTTACGAACGGCCCATGCTATGGTATCACTTTCTGCAATCAGAGGCCCCTTTACCAACCCGTTCATATACTTGTTAGCCGCATCATAAATATTGTCGTCCGCTACTGTAGCCTGAAGGTCTCCATCGGCCACCTGGAAAAGCACCGATTCAGTATCCATGTCTTCAGGAATCACATTAATTTCTACCGGGAACCCCTCCTCTTTAAGCTCTTTTAAGCGTACATAGTAAGAGCTATTTCTGCGAACGCTTATTGGTACATCTTTAAGATCAGTAATGCTTTGTGGCCGGAAACCTAAATCATCAGAAACTACAATCAGCTGGTCAACCAAATTGTAGGGGCGTGTAAATTTTACAACTTGCTTTCTCTCCGGAGTGATAGTGTAATTAGCCGCGATAATATCCCCTCTTCCGCTATTCAAGAGATCATAAGGGCTTTCATCTGGCCCGGTAATCACAACTTCCAGAGCCAGGTCATTTTCTTTAGTGAAAGTTTTAAGTAACTCATACTCAAAACCAACCTGAATTCCTTTATATAAAAAATACGACCCGGAGCTGTAACTGGTAATCATGCGCAACACCCCGTCTTTCCTGATCTCAGCGAGATCTTTTTCAACAGGTTCACTTACCGTAACAGGTAATGTGATATTATTGCTTTCAGAGTCTTCAGAAGTTTTAGAAGAGCAACCAGTAAATAATGAAACCCCAACTATGCCAAGCAGTAAATACCCGACAATTCCAGTAAAATTTATTTTTTTAAAAAGCATTTTTGTGGCTGTTTTCATTATCAAGATTAAAAACTATAATGAATTTACAAATCCATATGCCGTACAAATAATACGCGTATTTACTATCAATTACTTAAATCTTAGTAATGTCTAATCGATTCAGACTTTGTAACGTTGTAATTGAGAAAAAGGTTCATTGAAAGCTATAAGTAGTTGTAAATATTTTATTTATTAATTTTAAAATATCCCCATTAATCCCTTTTTACTAACAATTAATGTGTTTTATACCCCTTCTTTTATGAAAGGAATTTAATTACCCACTTTCTGTTCGCCTGTATTTCGGCTTCTTTTTCCAGGTAAGCATAACCCCTATAAGGGTCACAAAAATGGCAACAAATGATAAGATAACCGGCAGCTCACCCAGGATGAAAAACGCCAGTATAGTTGCAAAAATTGGCTCCGTTAATATGAGGGTTGACAACAACGTTGGTGATACAAACTTTACGGCATAGTTTAACGAACCATGTCCCATCAGTTGCGGCCCCACAGCAAGTCCTAACCCTACCCAAATCACAATAGCATCCACTTGATCGGGAATTCCCTCAACTACCAACAAAATAGTAACACAGGTAGCCGCTGCATATCCATAGACAGGAAATACATAGCCAAGCCAGGATCGATTTTGGCGAATTTTTCTTCCAATTAAAAAGTAAACCGCAAAAATAGCCGCTGCCCCAAAAGCCATTGCATTTCCAAGCAAAGGGTTTGCAAATGTTGATTCCGTATTATAATCGGTGATTCCAAGTAGCACAGATCCTGCAAAAGCAACAAACACACCAATCCAAACCGTTGGTGCAAATTCCATTTTATAAAGAACCCGTTCTGCTATAATGAGCATTATGGGGTGAATGGTAACCAGTACGGACGCTGATGCAACTGAGGTGTAATAGAGGGAACTGATCCAAAGTGTGAAGTGCAGCCCAAGTGCTATTCCTGCAAAAGCCATCCATTTGGTTTCATTTCCGACAGCTTTCACGTCATATTTGTTACTCTTCTTTTGGTAAATATAGAATGGAAGCAGCATTAGAAATGCTCCAACAGTCCTGATAGCTACCAATAAAAGAGCAGAATAATCGGTAGCAAACTTCACTAATATTGGAGCAAAACCAAAGGTGGTTAGCCCAACAGCGAGAATCAGATATACTTTAGCTTTGGAATAAACCTGGCTCAAAATGCTCCTATCTTATTCGATCCATTGAACGAACTAACTCTTCATCTTTTCGAATAAACCTCATTGCAAGTATCTGAAATATCATTCCCAAAAAAACCAACCCCGTTCCCAGTGCTTCATCCCATAAATAGGTTCCTATTCCGCCCAGAGAGAGCAAAACTCCCACACAAAATCCAAACCCGATTACCTGAAACAAGGCCGACCGTTTTACCCAGGTAACCTGATTTTTGCGATTTTTGTATAAAAAGATACTTACCACATTCAGTGCCATTGCAATGAACAGAGAACTTGCTAGCCCAATGCCGATCCAAAGTTGTGGGTCATTCATGGCTTTATCATAAATGGGAGTAAAGTAGACAGAGAGGTTTAACAAAGTGGCTACTGCCAAAAATACAGTTTGAAATCGTTGTATCACGGAATTATTCCTTTTTAATTTTTCTCTTAAGATAAAAGTTTTCATTAATAAAAAAGTCTGCACATTTTTTTATGCGCAGACTTTAAATTTATACTGAATCTACTCTCATCCCGGCGTTGGCTCCAGTGTGGTTTGGGACTTTAACTCCCCATTCAGCTCACTCTGATCTTTAATAATTCCCGGTTCCGTGGTTCCGAACATTACCATATTAAGTTTTCTTCGGCCGCGTTCAATCACGCTGTACAGAACAGGCACTAAAATGAGCGTTAAAGCTGTAGCAAATATCAAACCGACGATAACAGCAATCGCCATTGGGCCCCACCAGGCGGCCTGCTCTCCACCCCAAAAAATATACTCACTGAGATTGGAGAAAAAGGTAATCGGGCTTCCAACTAAAGTTATAAAGTCAAAGTTGAAGCCGATAGCTAACGGAACTAATCCAAGAGTGGTAGTAATTGCCGTGAGAATTACAGGGCGGAAACGAACTTTACCACCTTCAATTAAGGCACTGCGAAGATCCAAACCGTCACGGGTTCTCAGAATATCCACATAGTCAATCAGTACGATGGCATTATTTACCACAACTCCTGCCAGTGATATAATCCCAAGAATAGCCATCAATCCAAGAGCCATCTGGAAAGTCACCAATCCATAGAATACCCCGGCTGTTGACATAATAACCGAGCTCAAAATGATTATCGGTTTCGCTACTGAGTTGAACTGGGATACCAATATAAACGCGATCAGGAACAAGGCAATCAGAAAAGCTTTGAATAAAAACTCGAACGACTCCTGCTGATCCTGCTGCTGCCCCGTCCACTCATAAGAATATCCGCTTGGCAATCCATCAAGATAATCCTCAAGTAAAGCCTGAGCTTCCGCTAAAACCGCGTTGGATTGATATCCCGAACGGACATCAGCGCTTACAGTAATTACACGTTCTGACTCTTTATGACGAATACCGCCAAAGCCATCACTTACCTCCCAGGTTGCCAATTCTGATAACGGAACCTGCACCCCTTCATGGAATATGGTCAGGTTAGCGAGTGTACTCAAATCATCCCTGTATTCATCCGAAAGACGCACAATGATATCGTATTCCTCTTTACCATCACGGAATTTTGATGCTTCCACTCCATTTATAGCTTGGCGAACCGTCATCCCTACCTCGTTGGTATTCAGGTCAAACAGAGCCGCTTTTTCACGATCTACCTGAACTTTAACCTCGGGTCTGGCTTCCGGTAAATCAGATTGAAGTCCATCAAGTTTGGCGAAGATTGAATCTTCTTCCAGGGTCTCAAGTACCTGATCAGAAAAACGCGTTAACAGATCCATTTGAGGACCTGAAATTTCCAGGTTAATTGGAGGGCCGGTTGGTGGTCCATCCTGTGGTTTCTCTACAGTGATTTTAGCACCCGCCACAAATCCTGCCAAATCATTCCGCATATACTCCATAGCCTCAAATACACCTTTTTGGCGCTGTTCATAATCCACAAAATTGATGGCTACCGTGCCAAGATGTGTTGAATTTCCACCTGAAGCAGTTGGATCGCTGGTGATAGCAGCGCCGGAGGTTGCTAAAATTGTATTGTAATCTACATTATAAGGCATCTGTTCCACGCGAGCAGCCACCTTATCAACCACACTTTTGGTGAACTCCACATCCGAACCAATAGGGGTCTCAATCTGTACATAGATGTCACGGGGAGGAATATCCTCAGGGAAGAATTCTGAACCCGGGAAAAACGCAATCAAAACAAAAATACTGGAAGCTAAAACAGCTATTGAAATACCAATGGTGGACAACCGATGATTTAGTGCCCATTCAAGAGTATTTTCGTATTTGCTAAGTACATTATTAAGGCCTTCGCGCTGCCACCAGTTTCCAACAGGTTCGAGAAAATATTTATTGGTAGCCCAAAGTATCACCCCTAAAATGATCAGCATCGTCCAGGTTATAAAACTGGAAACAAGCAATATCACTCCAATAACTCCTAAGAAGCTATAAAGAATTCTTTTTCCTTTCCTGGTCATTGCTGCTTTACCTTTATCGGTATCTACGCGCATGAATAACGCACAGATTACCGGATTGATAATCAGTCCTACAAACAAAGAACTGCTCAATGTGATAATCAAAGTTTTGGGAAGGTAGCCCATAAACTCACCTACGATTCCCGGCCAGAAAATCATGGGAGCAAAAGCAGCCAATGTGGTAGCCGTCCCGGAGATAATGGGCACCGCAACCTCTCCGGTTCCTTTTTTTGCTGCTTCAAAGTTGTCGTATCCCTCTTCCAAATAGCGATAAATGTTTTCCACCACCACAATGGCATTATCAACCAGCATACCCAGTGCAAGAATCAATGAAAACAAAACAATCATGTTCATAGTGATTCCCAAGGCACTCAGTATAATAAACGACAGGAACATGGACAGAGGAATAGATATTCCTACGAAAGAGGCATTTCTAACCCCAAGAAAAAAGAGAAGAACACCCACCACCAGAATTAATCCGGAGATGATATTATTCTCCAGGTTTGCCACCATACTATTAACATCTTTACTCTGATCATTTGTGATTTTATAAACGGTACTGGGTGGAAGGGTAGGTAAAGCCTCTTCAAGAATAGACTTCACAGCTGTAGATGTATCCAGAATATTTTTCCCGGTCCTCTTTTTTACCCCAAGCGTAATTACCGGTGAATTATCCAGCGTGGAATAGGTCTCCCTTTCTTTATACCCAAAAGTTACACTGGCAACATCCCGGATGTATATGGGCTTATCATCATCTGCTGTAACAACGATATCCTCGATGGGAGCAGTCGTTTCATACTGACCGGGAACACGCAATAAAAAGTTCTTGCTGCCCACCGTAATATCTCCACCGGGTATCGTTACATTTTCCTGCTGAATAGCTGTGATAATATCAGTGAAGCTGAGGTTGTAATATTTCATCTTAGGGAGATCTACATCCACCTGAACCTCACGCTCCAAACCACCGGTCAGATCAACTCCCAACACAGAAGGAACGGCTTCGATGTCTTCCTGTAAATCCTCCGCAATCTCTTTCAATATATCGAGACTGTAATCTCCTGATAAGTTTACCTGCATGATGGGGAATTCAGAAAGATTTACCTCCTGAATAACTGGCTCTTCTGCATCTTCGGGAAGTTCGGGCTTGGCTAAATCCACTTTTTCACGCACTTTCTGCAATGCCTCATCAATATCTATACCGGTATTGAATTCGAGGTTGATGTTTGAATACCCTTCAGAAGAAGTTGAGGTCATCGTTTTCACATCACTGATATTACTCAGCTCATCTTCCAGCTTTCGGGTAACCAGGCTCTCCATATCCTCCGGTGATACCCCGGGATAGATCGTGACCACAAATATATTTGGAACCGTAATATTAGGGAAGGATTCTTTAGGAATGGTGATATAGGATACAATTCCCAAAACGGCTACCAACAAAATCAATACCAACACGCTTATGCGGTTATCTATCGAGAATGTTGAAAGCCAAAACTCTTTGCGGTTCGAACCATCCGGCACCGGCCTTCCATTTCCGGCCCCATTTTTTAAGTTATCGGTACTCATCGTACTATTTCTCCAGAATATTTTTTATAAAATCTTTAGTTGGATGCAAGATCACTGCCATGTGTTTCTACGATATTTAATTTTACACCATCATTAAGAAAGGCAGACCCGATCGTGATTAACTCTTCACCGGGATTTAATCCATTTCTTATAATCACATCCGAACGGAAGGAAGGACCTAAAACCACAACTCTTCTTTCAGCAATAGGGTCGCCGTCCTCATTCTCGGTCTTTACATATGTGATGAACTCATTTTCTTCTTTGTAAATAAATTCTTCGCTTACAATCAGCACGTTTTCTTCCATCAGCGTACTCAGTCGAAGGTTGGCAATCATATCCACCTTGTAATTTTTTTGCTGAACCGGGAGAAGAACCTCAATACGAAACGTCCGGCTTTGCGGGTCGATACTATTTCCCACAAATGAGATCGTACCCTGAAGGGTGTCCGTATCTTGAGTATCAAACCAAACTTCAACTTCATCACCGGACAGAACTACATCTGCATAACGAGCCGGGACACCGGCCGTGACGATATAAGTGTTGGTTCCGATCAATCGTACCACCTGCATGCCGGGACTTGCCATCTCACCTTCTTCCAACACATATTGCTCCACTGTACCATCAAAAGGTGCAGAAATGGTGGTATTCTCCAGATCAACTTTTATTGATTCCAGTGCTGACTTACTCTGTTGATAGCTATACTTAGCATTTAGTACATCAATCTCTGAACCGATTCCACTTTCCTCATATACTCGCTGAAGGCGCTCATAATTTTCACGTGCTTGTGCTGTTGCAGCTTCAAGTTGTGCTTTTTCCTGCATTAGTTTGGCATCATCAATTCTCAGAATGGTTTGTCCTTTTCTCACTCTTGTGCCTTCAGAAACGGTTTGCTCCATAATACGCCCACCTACTTCGGCAGAAATCATAATATCGTTCTTGGTTTCAACATTACCTACCACCCGAAGCTGACTTCTGAAAGTCGAAGGTTCGAGGATTCTTGTTTCTACATTCACCGTTTTCCCAACTATCTCATCACCTGCAACTTCTGGTGCTTCTCCGGAGCAGGCAGCAATAAAAGCCGCAAAAACAGTTATTAAAATCAGATTAAATTTTTTCATTTCGATTGAGTTCGTGTCTTTAATGTTTAAAATCATTCTATTTCCGTTTCCATTGTATCCACATAGGGAACCTGACCCGTTGCCAGATCGTATTGAGCTTTTGCACTCAGATATTCAAATACCATCAGCGCGTAATTCACTTCAGCCTGACGAACCTGAACTTCAGCGTCTGTTACTTCTATCTGTGAACCGATTCCATTTTCCAGCCGCGACAATGCGCGCTGATAGCCTTCTTCAGCTTGTTTCAACGCTTGTTTTCGTGCTTCTGCTGTTTCAAAACTTTTATTCAATGCTTCAGCTGCCGAAGCTATTTGATTTTCTGCTTCGAGTTTAGCGGCTCGTTGCTGTACCTCAATATCTTTGCGGGCAATTTGGGCGCGCTGCACATCTGATGTTCGTGCAAAGCCTTCAAAGAGAGGAAGGCTCACATTAACCCCCAGGGTTTGAAACCGTGAACTGTTTTCAAAAAAAGTAGGCGTGCCAGATTCTGCCGAACTCCATTGCAAGTTGTATGAAGCCGTAATTGTCGGCAAAAACCTGCTCTTTACAGCCTGAATTTCTTTTTCATTCAGGTTAAGTCGTGCATCCAATACCCGCAGATCTCCACGATAATCCAGGAAAGACGGCCAGTCATCATTCCGTTTTTGATAGCTAAACGGGTTCATTTGATCAATCTTTTTGATATGCTCATTTTCAGCAGAAACTGCCTCCTGAGACACAATATCAAAAGCATTTAAGTTACCCTTTACTTTGAAATTTATTTCCAGTGGCAAACCAAGGGCTACTTTTAAATCACGATAAGCTTCATCCACCGCATACTGAGCTTCAATAAGTTGAGGTCTTTGATTGCTCAACTGAACTTCTAACTGAAGTACTGAATACTCATCAATCAGACCGGCTTGTTGTCTCGATCTATTTTCACGGAGATTTTGTTCCAATCGATTTATTTGTGCCTCTTGAAGGCGAAGTTGTTCCTTGGTAATCAAGACTTGGTAATATGCCGTTCTTGCCTGAGTAATAACTTGTTGAGTAGTTGCTCTTAAATTTTCCTGTTGTACCGTTTTATATATGGTAGAAGTGGAAAGCCCAACAAAAACTTCTCCCCGGAAAATGTTCTGAGTCACAGTAAAACCACCCTGCCAATTATTATCGGTTCCAAATGCCACAGGAATGAAAGTTCCCGGCTCCCCTCCAAACAGTTCACCGGGCACAAACTGAACCGGCACCTCAAAATTTCGTGTATAATTTAAAGAGGAACTTATATTCGGATACACCTCACTGTATGCAATATCAACAAGTTCGTCTGCATCTTCCAGAGACAGGAGGGCTCGATTGACCTGCGGGTTATTTGCAACGGCAACCTGAATTGCATTTTCAAGTGTCAGCTCTGCATCCTGAAGAAGTGAGTCACCTTTAATTTGAGCGATTATTGATGTGTTTATGAACAAAAATAATCCGGCGGCTATAAAAAAGATTCGCATATAAATGATGAATGTCGTGTTGATTAAAGTGGTTCTAAAATTATTTTAAAAAACGGTCGCTTCTACGAAAGAAATATTATTCTGTTTCAAAAATTGACTTCAAGTCATTATTTATTTCTTCCTCTCCGGTTGCTATTCCGCAGCCAATCAATTTCATATAGGCCGCAAACAATGACTTCATTTCAATCTTGTTCTTCTCAAACAGCCGAAAATGAGGCATGTTTTGATGCATAAAAGCCATATTTACTAATCCGTGCGAAGTACTCCAAAGCAACATGGCCAGTTCTTTAGCATCATAAGTATCCTGTATTGAACCGTCTTGCATTCCTATTTGAATAGCTCGAACCATACTGGTAAATGAGGCGTCTTTATTGCTTTGGCAAAGCTCGATATAATCACTTTCGCTTAGCTGATCGGTATCCTTCAGACTATCAAAAAAGCGCATTGAGCGAAAATACTCAGGGTGAGAACGCACAAAATTCAGATAAGCGGCCCCCATGGTATACACCATTTCAATACCCGGAATATCTTTAGTAAGTACATTTGCGATTTCCTTTGAAAGCATACCTGAAGCTTTGTGGCAAATACCTAAAACCAGATCTGATTTATTTTTGAAGTACAGATACAATGAACCTTTACTCACCTCAGCACGATCGGCCACCTCATCCATATTCAAATGATCCAGGCCTTTCTCCAAAATAAGCTCCTCGGCCGCTTCCAGTATCAGGGCCTTCTTCCTTTCTTTTTCACGTTCTTTTCGTTCTGATATTCCCATATATTGACTTTAAGTCATTTATTGAACTAAGGTCATAAAACTACATACATTTCTAAATAGTTCCCAATTTTTTAAAAAAATAAATCTTTGATGCCTGAGAAAGGAAACCGGGCGGAGCCTGATGATCCAAATAATGTCTACCAATTGACAAATTTCACCTCAAATGCATATTCGGTTCGGTTTAAAAAACAAATCACCGTACCTTTTGCCTTTTAAAAAAATCAAACTATTGAATCGCCCTTATTTAATTGACCTAAGCCTAATTCTTGTTGCCATTATTTGGGCTCTTAACTTTAGCATTGTTAAGGTATCGCTGCGCGAGATGGATCCGTACAGCTTTAATGCCTTGCGATTCATCTTTGCTACTACACTTCTTTGGTATTTTGCGCATAAAAAAGGGTATTCGCTTAAAGTAGAAAAAGAACACTTTTGGAAACTGATTGGGATAGGTATAGTCGGAAATCTTTTCTATCAAATGTTTTTCATCATTGGGTTGAACTATACTTATGCCGCAAATGCTGCTGTGATGCTCGGAACCATCCCTATTTGGGTCGCATTACTTTCTCAGTTTTTCACCGACGAAAAGCTAACCTTTTATAAGGCACTCGGGGTATTTTTCGCGTTTGCCGGGGTTGCATTTATTATTATGGGGGGGCAGGGTGATATTTCATTCGAATCTGACACCTTTTTAGGGAATGTCATCACTCTTATAGCCGCTGTTTGCTGGGCCACATATACTATTCTTTCCCGTAAATACCTTCGGGTTTACAGCCCGCTTCAGTACTCTGCTTTTATGTCGGTTGTGGGATTAATAACCTTGTTAATAGTTGGGCTGCCATTTATGATAAAATTGGATTGGGCAGCAATTTCACTGATTGGCTACGGAGGAGTTCTTTACAGCGGGGCTTTATCAATTGGACTAGCCTATATTATATGGAACAACGGGGTTAAAAAAATTGGAGCCGTTCGAACCGCCGCCTACCAAAATTTAGTGCCGGTTTTAGGATTAATATTCGGGCTGGTTTTACTGGGGGAACAACTTACAACTTTGCAATATATTGGAGCTGCCTTAGTAATTACCGGGATTGTATTGGCACGAATGAAAACCGCTGCGGATCAAAAGCTAAACCTGAAATAGTTCAGCAAACGATGCATTTTAAACCCGATTTCCACCGCTCAATAAATACAAGATCGCCATTCGAACAGCCACTCCATTTGTAACCTGATCAAGGATAACAGCACGGTCACTGTCGGCTACTTCACTCTCCATTTCCACTCCGCGGTTAATTGGGCCGGGATGCATTACTTTAAAATCAGGGTATTTTTCAAGATGAGACAGTTTAATTCCGAACCGCTCGTGATATTCCCGAAGTGAGGGAAAGAACTCAGTGCCCCGGTCCTGCCGCTCAAGTTGAATCCTTAAAGCCATGGCAATATCACACCAAGCCAAAGTTTCGTCCAGATTGTAGGAAACCTCTACCCCCATATCATTTATAAAAACAGGCATCAACGTTTTGGGACCACATAAAACAACCTCAGCACCCAATTTTTTTAATCCTATAATATTCGATCGTACTACCCGGCTATGTGATATATCCCCTATAATTGCAATTTTTTTACTCTTCAAATCCGGATAGGTAGTTTGCATGGTAAACATATCCAGCAACGCCTGAGTAGGATGTTCGTGAGCTCCGTCACCTGCATTTAAAATAGCTGCATCTACACAGTTGGTCAGAAAATGAGGTACGCCGGGACTTTCATGCCTTACCACCACCATATCAATTTTCATGGAACTTATGTTACGGATGGTATCTTTTAACGACTCTCCTTTTTTGGTACTTGATGAGCTCGTTGAAAAATTTACTACATCCGCTCCCATACGCTTTTGGGCAAGCTCAAAGGAAAGCCGTGTACGGGTACTGTTCTCATAGAACAGATTTACAATGGTTTTATCGCGCAGCGTTGGCACCTTGGGAACCGGGCGGTCGAGAATCTCCCTAAAATATTTTGCCTGCTCCAGCACATATAAAATATCTTCACGGGAATAATCCGATAAACCCAACAAATGCTTTTGGTTAAACTCGTATTCAGTTGAAGGTTTATTCATTTTCAGCTACCTCCACTTCTACCACATATACGGCATCTTCATCATCAATTTCTTTCACCTTTACCCGTACCTCTTCGTTCTCATAAGTCGGTAAATATATACCCATATAATCTGCTGAAATTGGGAGTTCCCGGTGTCCGCGATCTACCATACAGCAGAATTTTATGCTTCTTGGCCGCCCATAAGCCATCAACGCATCCATGGCAGATCGAACGGTTCGACCGGTATAGAGCACATCGTCAACTAAAACAATATCTCTGTCGTATAAATCAAAGGGAATTTCGGTGACTTGAACTTCCGGCATTTTTAATTTTGAGCGATAGTCGTCTCTGTAAAACGTTACATCCAGCACGCCAAAATCGATATCGGTATCAAACTCTTTTTTGATTTCCCGCACAATTCGTTTCCCCATATGAACTCCCCGGGTTTGCATTCCTATTATGGCGAGACGGGAAAAATCATCATAACCCTCCAGAAATTGATGGGCAAATCGCAGATACGTGCGATCCAAGTCCTCGGCAGTCATGATTTTAGCTTTCTTCAAGCGGGAACACCTTTTTGCTTTTGAGTTTCAAAGTTAGCGTTTGTAAGTAGTAAATGCCAAAGGTAAATCAATTTTGGCAGATTAGATTTATCAAAAAAATTACTTTGTCCGCCCAGATGTAAAGAATCATCCTTCTCCTTTCTTTTAGCTCCTAATCTCGGTATTATTGGCACCCCTAAAAATCGCTTTTAATACTTAAAAATGTATCCATGAAAATACACGAGTATCAAGCCAAAGAAATTCTTGAGAAATATAATGTAGCCGTTCCTGCCGGAGTTGCTACCACCACCGTTGAAGAAACGGTTGAAGCCGCTAAAAAACTAAAAGAAAAGGGAGCTAAGCTTTTTGTAGTGAAAGCTCAAATTCATGCCGGCGGGCGAGGTAAAGGCCGAACTAAAAAGAATAATGCCAAAGGAGTTGTCCTCTGTAAGACGATTGATGAAGTAAAAGAAGCCGCAGAAAACCTGCTTGGCGATGTACTCGTCACTGTTCAAACCGGAGAAGAAGGACAACTGGTTCAGCGCCTGTATGTGACTGACGGAGTGGATATAAAGTCTGAATTCTATCTTGGTATTTTGATGGATCGTGCCGTGAGTAAAAATGTAATCATGGCCTCTACCGAAGGCGGTGTTGAAATTGAAAAAGTAGCGGAAGAAACTCCGGAGAAGATCGTTAAGGAATGGGTTGAACCCGGAATGGATCTTCAGCCAAACCAAGCCCGGCGTATTGCCTTTGAGCTTGGACTGGAAGGAGAAGCTCTTAAGAATGGCATCAAATTAATTCATGCCTTATACAATGCTTATGAGGAAACGGATTCCAACATGTTTGAGATCAATCCGCTGATTGTAACACCGGACAACAAGGTTTATGCGCTGGATGCCAAAGTTACTTTTGATGACAATGCACTATACCGCCATAAAGACTTAGCAGAGCTCAAAGATGAAGCGGAAGAGAATCCATTAGAGCTTGAAGCACAAAAATACAGCCTCAACTACATCAAACTGGATGGTAATGTAGGGTGTATGGTAAACGGTGCCGGATTGGCTATGGCTACAATGGATATCATCAAGCTTTCGGGCGGTGAACCGGCCAACTTCCTGGATGTTGGCGGCGGAGCAAATGTCGATACCGTTAAGAATGGATTCCGTATTATCCTTGAAGATCCTAATGTAAAAGCCATTTTGATTAATATTTTTGGCGGAATTGTACGTTGCGACCGGGTTGCCAATGGCGTAATTGAAGCCGTAAAAGATCCTGAAATTGCAGAAAAAGTAAAGGATGTGCCCATCATTGTCCGCCTTCAGGGAACCAATGCTAAAGAGGCCAAAGAGATCATCGACAACAGTGACCTCAATGTAATTTCTGCCGTGTTGCTGAAAGAAGCAGCTGAGGAAGTTTCAAAAGTGCTGGCTTGATCCAAATCAAATAACGTAACTATAAATAAAAAGTCTCGCACATAAGTTCTGTGTGAGACTTTTTTTATATGTACGACCGTACTTTACTAAAAAACCTTGGTCAAGAAGTAGGGGACTGAGCTTTCAAACGTTCTCTTACTTCTTCATAGAAATCCTCATACTGTTTAACGATCTCATCTTGATTGAAAAGCTCGGCATGTGCCCGAGCATTTACTGACAATTCCTTGTGAAGTTCAGGATCACTCAAAATCTTTACCCCATAGTCAGCCATACAATCCACATCATCCAGATCACATAGATAACCGGTTTTACCATGCACATTCACTTCCGGAAGCCCGCCTATATTGGAACTGATAACCGGTACGCTACAACTCATGGCCTCCAATGCTGCAAGACCAAATGTTTCCGAACCGGAAGGGATTAAAAACAGATCAGCAATGGATAACACTTCCTCTACCTGGTCGAGCTTCCCCAGAAAACGCACATGATCACAAATTTTCAAGTCCCGGCATTGTTGTTCTGCTTTTTGCCGATCCGGGCCATCACCTACCAGTAATAATTTAGCATCGATCCCCGACTCTAAAATCTTGGCAAACACCGTTACTACTTCAGGGACTCTTTTCACTTTTCTGAAATTTGAAACGTGTACTACCACTTTTTCATCATTGGGGCATATCGCTTTCTTGAAGTGACTCTTATTTGATTTCTGAAAACGCTCCAAATCAATAAAGTTTGGGATTACCCTTATATCTTGTTCAATTTCAAAATATTCGTAGGTTTCTCTTTTCAGATATTCAGAAACTGCCGTAACCCCATCACTTTTATCGATCGAAAATTCTACGACATGTTTATAACTCGGGTCTCTCCCTACCAGTGTAATATCGGTCCCATGCAGGGTTGTGATAATTGGAACATGAATCCCACGTTCTGCCATAATCTGCTTTGCTAAATAAGCACTCGTAGCATGTGGCAAAGCATAATGCACGTGTAGCAGATCAAGATCTTCATATTCAATCAGATTCACCATTTGTGATGCTAGTGCCAATGCATAAGGCGGGTATTCAAATAACGGATACGAGTTGATCGAAACTTCATGATAGGTGATCCCGGTTTCCAGCGTATCAAGCCTTGCGGGGCGCGAGTAACTCATCATGTGGATGTTGTGTCCTCTTTTGGCAAGAGTTTTGGCTAATTCTGTGGCTACAACGCCACTTCCTCCAAAGGTAGGATAGCAGGCAATTCCAATATTCATTTCGGTAATTTAAACATATTCGGTTTGATGTATGCAACTCAAAAAATACACATTCTATTGCAGTGATTAAGCATTGAACACAAGCTTTAACAGATAGGTTTCCTCCCTGTAACTTTTTTATAATCCTATTTCCCTATTCCAAAAGTATTACAAATATTGAATGGCACTTATCTGCTATTTAAAAATATGCTACAAGGTTTCTTATCCATCCTCTCATTTTTGTATATTATGAAGCTTAATTAACGTAATTAATTCATTATTATCTCCTATGGCAGGACATTCGAAATGGGCGAACATACGCCACAAAAAAGCTAAGGAAGACGCTAAGCGTTCTAAAGTTTTTTCTAAACACATTAAAGAGATTACTGTAGCGGCTCGTGAAGGTGGTGGAGATCCGGAAGGAAATCCAAGGCTTTCTTTGGCAATTGAAAATGCCAAAGCTGATAATGTGCCAAAAGATAATATCGAACGGGCTATTAAGCGTGGAACGGGAGAAGATACGGGCGGTGCCAGTTATGAAGAAGCTACTTTTGAAGGCTATGGCCCCGGTGGTATTGCTTATTTTATTGAGGTAACCACAGATAACAACAATCGTACGGTTAGTGAAATCCGAAATATTTTTACCAAACACGGGGGTAATATGGGGACTACCGGTTCCGTTGGTTATATGTTCAATCAAAAAGGAATGATTCAGATTCCGGCAGGAGAATTAGATGAGGAGGAGTTTATGCTGGAAGCTATTGATGCCGGAGCAACCGATGTAGATACTGATGACGAGATGTTTACTGTTTATACCGCTCGGGAAGAACTTTTTGATGTAAGAAATCGCCTTGAAAAGGCCGGATACAATATAGAATCGGCTACCTTAATTCGTGAGGCGGTTACCGAAACCAAAGTGGATGAAAGCACCGCTGTTTCAAATCTCAAAATGATGGAAAAATTTGAAGACAATGACGATGTTAACAACGTATTCACCAATATGTTGATGGATAAAGAAACGATAGCATTAGCCGAAAACTTATAATTACTGTGATCAGAATATTTTCATATACCCTGCTTCTTTTCTTGTTTACAGCATCTGCTGTAGAGGATGGGCGTAAAGCAAATAAAGCCTACGAAGCCGGAAACTATGAAGAAGCGGAACAACTCTATCTTTCCGCTATTGAGCAGGAACCCGATAATGCCAAGTTATACTTCAATCTTGGAAATGCCCAGGCCAAACAAGGCAAAGCTGAAGAAGCCATACAGTCATTTATGGAATTTCGCAGTTTGGCAGAATCTCCTGAAGATAAAGCCAAGGCTGAATATAATATTGGCACATTACTCGCTGAACGTGAAAACTGGAAACCGGCGGCTTCTCATTTTAAAAATTCGCTGAAATTAAACCCTTCTGATACGGATGCCAAGCATAATTACGAACGTGTTTTGGCTGAACAAAAAGAAGAGGAAGGGGAAAATGGGGAGGAACAAAATCAGGAAAATCAGCCACCTCCTGAACCCAGCGAATATGCCATTGCTATGAAAAAACAGGCAGAAAAACTGGTCGCTCAGCGAAAGTATTCTCAAGCATATAACCTTATGCAACGCGCGCTTGAAGCAGATGAAACCGTTCGTGCCTTCAATGATTTTATTGCACGAACCAAAAATGTTTCTGAAATAAACTCGAATTGATTCCTATGAAAAAATTAACCCTGTTTGTTTTCTTATTATTGATATCTGCCACAGCTTTTGCTCAATCTGCTGATGAGTATTTCCACAGCGGGGCACAATCATTTATAAATGCAGATTTACAATCTGCAATCAATCAGGTTCAAAATGGCTTGGATCAATACCCAAATGATGCCAAGCTGAATGCCTTGATGGAAAAACTGCAAGAAGAGCAGGAAAAACAACAACAGCAGCAACAAAACCAAGAACAACAAAATCAGGAACAGCAGGGCGAGCAAGAACAAGAACAGAATCAAAATGAAGAGCAGCAAGACCAGGAAAACCAGCAGCAGGAAAGTGAAGGGGAAAATCAAGAACAACAAGATCCGCAAGAAATGAACCCCGAGCAATTGGAGTCTCAGCAAATAAGTAAAGAAGATGCTGAAAAAATACTCCAAGCCTTGGCTCAAAAAGAAAAAGAGCTGCTAAAAGAATTTAAAAAGAAAAAATCAGCCGGAAGTGCCAAACATGATAAAGATTGGTAAGCTAAATCGGTTTTTTTTACTGTTGATTGCTACTTTTTCCTGCTTTTTTACCGGTTATGCGCAGGATGTGCAAGTAAACGCGACACTCTCAGAGACCAATATTTTTTCCGGTGAACAGGTTAAGCTGGAGCTCAATATTAGCGGCACCTCAATGGGCTCTGTACAGCAACCCGAGCTTCCTGAATTGGAAGGGCTCCGTTGGCTGAGCGGGAGTACTTCCCGGGGTACAAAATATGCCCTTATAAACGGCAAGCCTTCTGTCACTTATACTTTTGGTTATCTCCTTATCGCACAATCCCCCGGAAACTATACCATTCCCTCAATCGAAATTTCAGTGGAGGGTGAAACTTACTTTACCGATCCTATTAATTTTAAAGTGCTGGACCCTTCCACCATTGACTCAGGAGAATCTGCCCGTGCCCCTGATATTTATGTAAGGTTAGAACCAAACACCACTTCTCCTGTTGTCGGTGAACAGGTAATTGCTGATGTGATACTCTACTTCAAAAGTGGGGTAGAAGTCTCATCCTATCAGCCCACACCGGGGTGGAAAGCGGAGGGCTTTTGGAAAGAAGAATTAGAATACCCCCAACGGGCTCAAACAACTTCCACTATTGTTAATGGTATCAGATATCAAAAAGCCCGACTTATTCAATACGCTTTATTTCCCACTAAATCAGGAGAACTTACTTTAAGCCCATTTGAAATTTCTGTTTCTGTACGGTCGCGGCGAAGTTCCTCCGATCCTTTTGGTTTTGGCTTGAACCAAGAGCGCATGAATCTTCAATCCGTCCCCGTCACGTTGAATGTTGAATCCCTTCCAAACTTGCAGAATGCAGACTTTATCGGTGCAGTTGGTGATTTTGAGATTTCCCGAACTATATCTAACCAGAATGCCTTGGTTGGCGAAAGTATTGAGATCATAACACAAGTAAAAGGAACAGGAAATGTTCCTTTGGTAAACAAGCCTGAGTATAAACTCCCCGCATCACTCGAAAAATACAATCCGCAGGAAAGTTCTTCCATTGAGCGAAATAATCGTCAAATTTCCGGAAGCCGGACTTTTACGGACATTGTAATAGCTCGCAATGAGGGTACTTATACTATTCCCGAAAAGCGTATTGCCTACTTTAATCCAACTCGAAACCAATATATTATTGAGACATTACCGGAGTTGTCTTTTGATGTGGAGCGCGACCCTGATGCAACCCTAATTGCTCAAAACGATTTACGATTTGATGTTAAGCCCATTACCGGCCTGGCCCAATGGACCGCCGCCGAAACAACGCCACTTTACCAAAGAACCTCGGTTTGGATAATGATACTATTTCCTGTTTTACTTACCGGAGGAGTTTTTGGCTATAAAAAATATAATGACCGTATGCAAACCGATACGGCATTTGCCCGTTCTCGTACTGCTTCTCAAAAAGTAAATAAGACCATAACCGAGGCAGAAAACACTTCTGATATTAAACAGGGATATTATCTTATTGAAAAAGCCTTGTTTCAGTTTATTACAGATAAATTAAACCTGCCCCCTGCCGGGTTATCCCACCGAGATATCATACAAGAAATTGAACAAGTTGCTGATAATGAAACAACAGCTGAATTGAAACAATTACTCACCAAATGTGAGACTATTGCTTACGCACCCAATGTTACCCAGGAACGCCTTGATTCCGACATCCTGAAAACAAAAGCATTGATTAAAAAAATTGGTAAACTTTCATGAAAGGGAAAATATTCTTAGTGCTTTTCCTTCTATTTTGCGGTCATAAGGTAACTGCACAACAGGTAACTTTTGATCAAGCCAATACCCTTTTTGAAAATGGGGAGCTTAATGAAGCTATGGCTTTATATAAATCTATCGAATCATCCGGACAAATTTCCGGAGCCTTATTTCTGAACATGGGTATTACTGCGGTACAACTCGATTCCATGGGACTGGCTAAATATTATTTTCTGAGAGCACAAGATTTTGAAACCACCCGTGATCGGTCTGTAGCAGCTCTTGAATACGTAAACAATCAGTTTAGCCGACAATCTGCCGTGCTGCCTAAATTACCATGGGATCGGGCTATAGAATGGATTAATGACAAAATAACTGCTTACAGGTTATTCATTTGCGGGTTCCTGGTTACACTTTCCGGACTAGTTCTTTTATACCTGGGTTGGATGAACACGTTTTCCTTACAAAAAACTTTTTCTTACATCCTTACTCTAATTATAGTTGGAACAGCCATAGCCGGGTTAGCTTTTTATGCCGATTACGTAAACCAAAGATATGATGAAGCGGTGCTTATTTCGACTTCTCAAAGGGTGTTGGAGAACCCAAATCCCGAAAGTCCTCTTATAAGTATTGCTTATGAAGGTTATGATTTAACCGTAGATCACTGGAAAACTAATGAACATGAAAACTGGCTGTATATCAGACTTGGAAACGGGCAGTTTGGCTGGATACAAAATGAAGGCATAAAAATATTATAGTTGTTAAAAGCAACAGAAGTTCTGTAACTCTATGTTTATTTTAACGAAACTATGAGGCACGAGAAAAGTGCATTCACACATACATCATTAACTAATTAAGGCAGGTAAAATAGAATGAGTGCTACTCAGGAATATATCGATTCCAATAAAGACAAATTTTTAGATGAACTTTTTGAACTGCTACGTATCCCAAGTGTAAGTACCGATTCCAGTAAAAAAGATGAAATTCAGAAAGCAGCAAATTTCCTGATTCAACAGCTTGAAAGCCTAAACCTGAATACTGTTAAGAAATTTGAGACCCCGGGAAACCCTATTGTCTATGCCGAACACTGCCCGCATGATGACCGGCCTACCGTCTTAATTTACGGGCACTATGACGTACAACCCTCCGACCCGGATGAACTCTGGGATACCCCGGCTTTTGAACCTACTGTTAAAAACGGGTTAATTTATGCACGAGGGGCCAGTGATGACAAAGGGCAGGCATTTACTCACGTTAAAGCCATAGAATCGTTTGTTAAAACCGGACAAGATATCCCGGTTAACATAAAATTTATTTTAGAAGGGGAGGAAGAAATCGGCTCTCCAAACCTGGTTCCTTTTCTTGAAAAACACAAAGACTTGCTCAGCTGCGATATGGTGCTCATTTCGGATACCGCCATGTTTGCTGAAGATCAGCCGTCCATTACTTATGGCCTTCGAGGTCTTGCTTACATGGAAGTTGAAGTAGTTGGCCCGAATCGTGATTTGCATTCCGGGGTTTATGGCGGGGCGGTAGAAAACCCAGCCAATGTTCTGTGTGAAATTATTGCCAAACTAAAAAATGAAGACGGAATCATTCAGATTCCCGGGTTTTATGAGAAGGTCGTATCACTCACCGAAGCTGACCGTGAAGCTTTTGCCCAGCTTCCTTTTGATGAACAGGAGTACAAAAAGACATTGGATATTAAAGCCGTTCACGGTGAAAAAGGATATACAACGCTCGAACGTGCCTCAGCCCGCCCTACCTTAGATGTAAATGGAATTTGGGGCGGTTACCAAAAAGAAGGAGCCAAAACCGTGCTCCCTTCCAAGGCCAATGCCAAAGTAAGTATGCGTCTGGTTCCGGATCAGGATCCTAAGGAAATTGCACAGCTTTTCAAAAAACATGTAGAATCATTGGCGCCCGACACTGTTAAAGTGACGGTTACTGAGCATCACGGCGGTCACCCTTCGATTACAGATCTCAATTTTTACGGTTTAAAAGCCGGCGCTAAGGCCTTTGAAGAAGTTTATGGAAGGGAAGTACTCTTTTCTCGTGAAGGCGGCTCCATCCCAATTGTAGCAGATTTCAAGCGCGTACTGGGAGTCGAATCCATCCTGATGGGCTTTGGCCTTACCAGTAATGCCATTCACTCTCCAAATGAAAACTTTGCTATTAAAGATTTCTATCGAGGAATTAAAACTTCGGCAAAATTTTTGGAATTGCTGCCTGATTTTTCTTCCTGAGTAAGCTTTTGAATAATCGGCCTGCTACAGATCCGTATCTAAAACAATGGGAGCATTTTCTTCAAAATCATATAAAGTAAGCCGGCGGAGATTGTAGTACCCTGTCCAGTAATTTCGAAGAGCCTGAATATAACTTCGTCGCGCGCTGTCTTTTTCATTTTGGGCGATAAATAAGTTAGTAACATCAATATTACCGATAAGGTAGCGATTTTTAGCTACATCGTAGCGGCGCTCGGCAATTTCATCGGAAGTTTCGGCAAGTTGCACCTGACTTTGAAGCTGTGAAAATTCCCGCACCGTGCTTCTCACATTAAGGTCAAACTGGAGCTTTTGGTAGGCAATGGTATTTGCCGTAGCCGCCTGCTGATTTCGTGCAGCCTGGATTTCAGCCGTATTTTTCCCCCAATTAAAAATGGGTATCTGAAATCCTATGGTAAAAAACTGACGGTTTTGCGGATCGTCATAAAGCTGACTAAAATCTTCTGAGGTCTGGTTCAATCCATAGCTGGCCTGTATAGTCGCCGAAAACCCGGCTTCTTTTCGGGCCTGATCATAAGATTGATTAGCCTGAATTTCACTCAATTCATATTCCAGAGAAGTGCTGTTATTTTCGCGCGCAAGTTCCAAGGCTTTATCAACATCGATATTTAATGCAGGAGCTTCATCCGGGATGATTACTTCTACCACAATTTGATCCGGAATACCCAACAGAGCTTTAAAGTTTTCTTCAGCTCGCTGGAAATTCAGGTTTGCGGTAGTGAGTGAAGTTTCAGCATTTCTCAATGCCAATTCACTTTGAAGCAGGTCATTTTCGGCAATACTACCCACTTGGTAACGTCCTTGCGAAATGTTGTAGATAGAATCATTTACAGTCACGTTAAACTCGGCAACTTCCACATTTATTTTAGCCAGCAGGAAATCGAAAAAACTCTGTGTGACATTGAACGCCAAATCTTCCATGTCTTCCACAAACTGCTTTTGTGCAATTTGGTAGCGAAGTGGTTCCGTCTTATTTCTCCATTTCAAACTGTTGTACTGAAATAACGGCTGAAAATAGGTGGCTACCAGCGGCGTACTTTGCCATCGATAAATATTTTCGCCATTCAGTCCTCCGTCAAATAAAATAAGCCGGTTAATACCACTTGAAAGTGAAAGATTACCGCCGGTAGGCATGATGTTTTGGTTGATCGACAAATTTACTGATGACTGAGACTGGCTCTCTTCCTGATACACAGTACTTCCATCATCAAGTCGGTTGGCGGTGATTGCACGACTGTAACCGGGTACGTTTCCGTCTAAATCAAGGCTGGGAAGTAGATCAGCGCGAAACGACTTATAGCGCCACTTTGCAGAAACAAGCTGGAAGTTAGCAGCCATGGCAATCGGACTATTTTCTTTGGCGATCGAAATACTTTGTTCCAAAGTCAGTGTTCGTTGATTTTGAGCCTGAATGTTCAGCGAGCCAAAGGTCAGGATGATGATCAGAAGTCCTAAAAAATACTTATTCATGTCTTAATGCGTGTACCGGATCGTGTTGAGCCGCTCTTTTAGCAGGGTAGTATCCAAATACCACACCAATGACAACGGCAACTCCGAAAGAAATTAAAATTGAAACAGGTGTTACTACTGTAGCTATTTCAGCAGAGGCTTCAATGGCATAGCTAAAAGCCATACCAAGGATAATTCCGATCAGCCCTCCTGAAATACTGATAGTTAATGCCTCGGTTAAAAACTGAAGTTCAATATCTCTTTTCTGGGCTCCAACGGCCATGCGGACTCCAATTTCCCGATATCGTTCAACCACAGAGGCTAACATGATATTCATAATTCCAATTCCTCCTACAATAAGAGAAATGGAAGCTATTGAAGAGAGAACCAGATTAAAAATTCGCTTTGTCCTTTGCTCTTGCTGCAAAAGTTGCTCCGGAACAATAATCTCATAATCAACCACTCCGTTGTGGCGTCGTTTCAACATCCGTGAAAGAACTTCTGCAATAGAAACACTGTACTTTGAATCTGTAACCCTGACGATGAGTTTGTCTAACTGATGATAATTATCTGAGCCAGCTTCTTCCTCTTCATTATCTCCGCCCAATATCATAACCCGCATTCCTCCCCCGGCTGAAGCGTCAATATCATCTTTAGTAACTAATCCCCGATTTTTAAACCTTATCAGAATTGTTGTGGCAGGCGTAAAGATATCAAGGTTATAGTTTCGGATCCCAAGACTTTGAATATTCTCGGTAGTCAAGTCTTTTTTCTCCAAAACACCGATTACAGTAAGCCAGAGATTACCCACTTTTATTTTCTTACCGATTGGATCCTGACCGGCGAAAAACTTAGCCCTGACATCAGAACCAATGATACAAACGGGAGCCGAGTTTTTTATCTGTTCTTCACTGAAGTTATTCCCGTTTTCTATAACAAAGTTATTAATCTCAAAATATTCGTCATTCACCCCGACAATCTTACCGCTACGCATACGAGCATTTCGAATAAAATTGGTATCGAAGATAATCTCAGGGCTGATATATTCGACCTCCGGCATAACATCTTTAATGTTATAAAGATCCTGAAGACTTAATCCAGGGGAGTATTTTCTTTGGCTTCCCTCTTTCTGCTCTTCACCAACTGCACCTTCAACCTGCTCCATTACAGGTTGAATGATGACGTTATTGGTTCCCAATAACTGCATTTGAGATAAGATTTCCTGCTGGGCACCTGTACCTATTGCAAGCATGGCAATGACCGAGGCTACTCCAAAAATAATCCCTAATGAGGTAAGTAAAGCCCTGAGTTTATTTCGCTGAATGGCTTCAATCGCAATATCAAAATTATAAAGTATTTTATTGAGCACGGAAGTTCCTTTATCGCTTAGTGATTGGTTCACTGAGCATCTTCTTCTCGACACCGGCGGTGTCCTCAGGAACGATCAAATACAACTCATCATCCATTGAGACTCCGTTGTAAATTACTACAGAGTTATCGTTCATTTCGCCCAATTCAACCTGCTGCATCAATGGATACACTCCATTTTTCTTGAATACAAAACTTAGTGAGTCAACAGCATGTACAGCTTCAAGTGGTACAAATAAGGCATCATCTATTCGATTGATTAAGATCTTGTTACTGGTGGTCATAGCCGGACGCAGCAAACTGTCTCTTTCATTTATTTCAATGATAACCTCAAAAACTTTGGAGTCATAGTTTTTCCGCTGTTCCCCAATATTAGCAACATCAGTAACCGTTCCCGTCAGTTTTTTGTCCGGAACAGCATCCAAGCCAATTGTTACTTTTTGTCCTAAAGCTACCTTTTGGATATCAACCTCATTGATATAGGTAACCGATTCCATCACTGAAAAATCGGGAAGTTCAGCCACAACGGGATTCCAGGCACTTATTTGCTCACCTTCTGTAATTTTAGATCCATCCCAGTTTCGCCGGTAAATAATCATGCCCTGATCAGGGGCGTACACAGTGAATTGTGTCATCAATTCTCTGATCTTTTTGATCTCATTTTGTTTCTTGGAAAGTTCAGCTTCTACTTCACTAAGTTTGGCCTCATTCTGCTTTACTTTCGTTTGATAGTTCTTTTTCTCCTGAGCTAATTGACGACGGGCTTTATCCAGTGCAATTTCTGCCTGCCGTTGCACAGCCGGAGATTCATATTTAGATTGATCCAGCTCAATTTGGCGTTCTTCTAAAGCAAATTCCAGGTTAATGAGATTATCACGAGCCTGAGATAATTCCAGGGTGCTGTCTAATTGTGCCTGAGTTACCTGAGATTGAGCTGACTGTAAATCAAGTTGGGCATCCTGCAGTTTACCCATAATCTCTGAGCGATCTAGTTCAGCTATAAAGTCCCCTTTCTTAACAATGGTACCTTCAGGGATCAATCGCTGAATTGTGATGTTATTTACACGAAACTCTCTTACACCCTGTGGTCCGGTTATTTCTGTTGAATTTTTTGCACGAAGTTCCCCCGTACTCGTTACATCAACAACAAACTCTCCCTTTTGGGGTGATGTTGTAAGCTCAACGGATTCAGTAGATTCCCCTCCGAAAACAAACCAAGCTACCAGGGAAATGCCTATGGCGATAGCCGGAATTAAATATCTTTTTTTCATGTACCTATAATGTTTGTAAATGGATATAAATCAAAATATAGCCTTTTCAGAATAAGACGCATATACTACATAAATAGTTTTACAATTACGACTAAATATTGTTTTTGTTGCCCCCGATTGTTCTTTATTCCGAAAAAACTAATTGAATTGCCCCCGAAATGAGGCTGCATATCGTTTATTTAATCAATTAGTGTGTTGTCAACTAAGCCGGTTTCCAGGTTAAACTTAGTTTCGGGCTGAGAATTGTCTAAAATTTTGGTTGGTTCATTATTTTCATCCACCACAACCACCCGTGGTTTATGTTTTTTAGCCTCTTCGGGTGTCATTTCTGCATAACTGATTACAATAATACGATCTCCCACCTGGGTTAACCTTGCCGCTGCACCATTGAGGCAGCATACACGGCTGCCACGTTCTCCCGGTATGGTATACGTTTCAAGGCGGGAACCATTGGTAATATTAAGTACCTGCACTTTCTCATATGGAAGGAGGTTGGCGGCATCGAGCAAATCCTGATCAATGGTGATGCTGCCTTCATACATCAGGTTGGCTTCGGTTACTGCCATTTGGTGCAGTTTTGATTTAAACATCGTTATTTTCATCGTACTACGTTCAGAGATCTAAAATTATATTGTCAATAAGGCGCGTTTTACCCAAATAAGCCGCGCCGGCCAAAATATATTTTTTACCGGATTTTAATTTTTCTACCGGTTGCATGTTTTCCATCGAAAACACATTAAGATAATCATTTTTGAAGCCTTTCGCTTCCAGTTCATCTTGCTGATGTTTTAACAATAATCCGGGCTCCATCACTCCATCACGGATCTGTTTCTCCACATACTTCAACGCACGATAGAGGCCGGGAGCCGCCTTGCGTTCATGATCATTTAAATAAGCATTTCGGCTGCTGAGGGCCAACCCATCATTTGCACGAGCAATGGGGCCTGCTATCATTTCAATGTCATGATTAAACTCTTCCACCATCCTCGATAAGATTTGAAATTGCTGAATATCTTTTTGGCCAAAAACCGCATAATCAGGCTTTACAATATTAAAAAATTTGTTCACCACCAATACAATTCCCTCAAAAAAACCCGGTCGGCTCCCCCCATCCATATGCGCATTCAATTCATCCAGTTCAATACGAAAATACTTCTTTCCCGAACCGTACATAATTTTGTCATTCGGAGTAAAAACTAAAGCTACCCCTTCTTCCTCACAAGCGTTGAGGTCATCTTCCATTTGCCGGGGATAACTGCCAAAATCCTCATTCGGGCCAAACTGCTCAGGGTTCACATAAATGGAAACTACAACTTCATCGGCCTTTTCCTTTGCCAATCGAATTAAAGATAAATGTCCTTTATGCAGTGCTCCCATGGTAGGAACAAACGCAATGGTTTTACCCTGAGATTTTAACCCAGTTACTTCAGCCCGAATTGCATCAATTGTAGAAACTTGTTTCATGCTTTAAATAAAAAGAGACGCCGTTTGGGCGTCTCCTAAAGTATTAGGTAAGAATTAAAATTACACTGAACGATCCATATCAAAGTTTTCCAAGATCTCTTTGATGCGATTTAAGAACGCTCCTCCGTGTGCACCGTCAATAATTCGGTGATCATAGCTCATGGAGAGGAACATCATTTGACGAATAGCAATCACATCTCCGGAATCTGTTTCCAGTACTACGGGGCGTTTTTCAATTACCCCCGTTCCAATAATCGCGACCTGCGGCTGATTGATGATTGGCGTCCCCATCAAGTTCCCCACGCTGCCATAGTTTGTAAGAGTAATGGTGCCACCCACTAAATCATCAGGGCTTAATTTCTTGCTTCTGGCTTTTTCAGCAACTTCGTTTACTGCTTTAGCCAACCCAACAAGATTTTTATCCTGTGCCTGCTTGATTACCGGCACAATCAGCCCGCCTTCACCACCGGTTCCCAAAGCCACGGCCAAGCCAAAGTTTATATCTTTTTTCAAGTGAATTTCATCCCCGTTTACAGAGCTGTTAATCAACGGAAATTCTAACATCGCTGTTATAATAGCTTCTACAAACAACGGAGTAAAAGTAAGCTTGGTCCCTGTTTTTTCCTGGAATTTGGCCTTATTTGCATTTCTCCACTTCACCATGTTGGTAACATCTACCTCTGCAAAAGTGGTTACGTGGGCTGATGTTTGCTTAGAACGAACCATATGATCCGCAATCATCTTACGCATGCGGTCCATCTTGATCACTTCTACATCACCGGTTGGAGAATGCTTCACATCCAGCTGCCCGGCTGATATAGAACCATCTGAAGATTTGGCTGCAGGCTTTTGCTGGGAAGGAGCAGAAACTTTACCGGCTTTACGATCTTCCACATAAGCTAAAATATCTTTTTTGGAAACACGCCCGCCTTGGCCGGAGCCATCAATCTGTTCGAGTTCTTCCTGACTTATTCCTTCTTCTTTGGCAATGGACCTTACAAGTGGAGAGTAAAACCTGCCGTCACTGCCCATACGTTGCGGCTCAGAGCCACCAGAAGAAGGAGCTCCATTTGAAGATGCGGCTACGGGTTCTTTTTCCTGTTTCGCAGCTGCTGCTTTTTCTTTTTTCTCTTCTTTTGGTGCTGATTTCTCAGCAGCAGGATCAGAAGCGCCTTTACCTGTGGCAATCACCGCGATGGTTTGCCCAACTTCAATTGTATCATTTTCTTCAGCCATTATTTCGACCAATGTTCCGGCTACAGGAGAAGGAACCTCACTATCTACTTTATCCGTCGAAATCTCAAGCAGCGTTTCATCTTCTTCTACAGAATCACCCACACTTTTCGACCAACCAATTACAGTAGCCTCAACTACCGACTCGCCCATTTGAGGCATCTGTACTTCAACACGTTCACCTTCGTCCCCACCGGATGCCGCGGGAGCCGCCTCATCTTCAGCAGGCTCTTCCTGTGCTTCAACTTCTTCTGTTTCTTCCTCTTCCGGCTCTTCTGATTTTTCTTCCTCAGACCCGCCTGATGAAACATCGCCTGCTGCATCCTTATCCGTTTCTATAATGGCAATGGCTTTACCCACTTCAATCACATCACCTTCTTCAGCTAAAATTTCTACCAGTACTCCGGCCTCCGGTGAAGGAACCTCTGTATCTACTTTATCAGTAGCTACTTCAAGCAAAGTTTCATCAACTTCTACAGAGTCTCCAACCTGTTTGGTCCACTCTATAACTGTGCCTTCCATTACCGATTCACCCATTTGGGGCATAACCACTTCTACCTTCGCCATAAAATTGTTTTGTTTTGGTGCCTATAAGGCGGTTTTAAGGAATTTTTAACGGACTCTAAAGTTCAGGATAATTCCAATTAGTTCAAAATAAGTATCGTTCCTTTAAAAAAGGGAAAAGCGCTTTTTAAGAAGCTGGAGCAACATCCAGTTTCTATTAACTTTAATTTTCATTTTTAAACCGCGATTTCAAAGCTAGTAAACGCACAAAATCTAAATTTTTCCTTTTATAATTCCACATTCAATATTCTTCCCAGTTTGTCCTCACTTCTGATTTTGTTAACTTCGCAAAGTCAGTCAACCAGTATTAAAACAACTCTTGGGATTATGATTGGGAATGAACTACAGGAAATTATCGACGAAGCAGAGCTTCATATGGATGAAGCCACAAGTTTTTTCAAGAAGGAGCTTGCACATGTACGAGCAGGAAAAGCCAGTCCTTCTCTTATTGAAAGCGTAAAAGTTGATTATTACGGCTCTCAAACCCCGCTTCAGCAGTTGGCAAATATCAGCGCACCGGAACCCCGTTTGTTGGTTGTTACTCCGTATGATAAATCAGGTATGCAGGATATTGAGAAGGCAATCATGTCGGCCGGCTTGGGATTAAACCCGAGTAACGACGGTGACCGCATCCTGATTCCGCTTCCCGTGCTCACTGAAGAACGCCGCAAAGAACTGGTAAAGCACTCTAAAGATATTGCGGAACAAGCTCGAATCAGCATCCGAAATACACGACGTAATGCTAATGACGCCGTTAAAAAAACAGTTGAAAGCGAATCACTTTCTGAAGATTCAGGTTATGAGGCAGAAGATGAAATCCAAAAGCTTACGGATACTTACATCGCCAAAGTAGAAGACCTGCTGACCAAAAAAGAAGAAGAAATAATGACGGTTTAAGGGATTCGGGTTGCGAGTTGCAGATTGCGGGTTATTTTGTTCGTAATCTGTATTGTTTGATAATAAATAATCATGAAAAGTTATAGGGACTTAGAGATTTATCAAATAGCTTACGATTTAGCTATGGAAGTCCATAAAATGACCATGGAGTTGCCTAAGTATGAATTATATGAACAGGGCAGTCAAATAAGACGATAATCAAAAAGCATAAAAGACAAGATAGCAGAAGGCTGTGGAAGAAGACGTTACAAAGATGAATTTGTTCGATTCCTGATTTTTTCTCATTCTTCCTGCGATGAAACAATTTCACAATTACAGATGATTAGCGATATTCATTTTAAGGACAAACCTCTTGCAGATTTACTACATCGATATGACACCTTAGGCCGAAAAATCAACAGTTTCATAAACTATGTTGAAACAAGCTGGAAAGTATAATCTAACTTAAAATGACCCATACCGAATCAAACCCGCAACTCACAACCCGCAATCTGCAACCCTAAATGTATATATCCGAACTTGAATTACAGGGTTTTAAAAGTTTTGCCGGTAAGACCAAGGTAAAATTTGACAGCGGGATAACCTCTATTGTAGGCCCTAATGGCTGCGGAAAGTCTAATATTGTGGATGCTCTCCGCTGGGTGCTTGGTGAACAACGGCCATCCCTGCTTCGCTCTTCGGCCATGAGCAACGTGATCTTTAACGGGACGGCTCAAAAAAAAGCACTGGGAATGGCAGAAGTTTCTCTCACTTTTGTAAACGATCAGGGAATTCTCCCCATAGAATACAGCGAGGTCACCATTACCCGCAGGCTGTACCGATCCGGAGACAGTGAATATCTCATTAACAACACCTCCTGCCGTCTTAAAGACATCATGGAATTATTCATGGACACCGGAATGGGCTCGGATGCTTATTCAGTAATTGAGCTGAAGATGGTAGAAGAGATTCTGAATGACAAGAACAACGACCGGCGCCGGTTATTCGAAGAGGCCGCCGGAGTTACCAAGTATAAAGACCAGCGTAAAAAAACTCTTCGAAAGCTGGAATATACCCGGAAGGATTTACAGCGGGTGGATGACCTTTTGGTTGAACTTCGCAAAAAAGCCCGTTCCCTGGAAATTCAAGCCGAAAAAGCTGAGAAGGCCAAAGTTTATAAAGACGAGCTGGAACTGCTTGACAAAGCACTCACGCTTCATGACTTCAATAAAATAAAAGATGAACTGGAGCCTCTCAAAGAACGCATTACCAATGCAGATAAAGAAAAGAAGGAAATTGCCAAGGCTATTGAAGATCTGGAAGAGAGTGATGAGAAAGCGCGGGCTGAGCTTATTGAAAAAGAACGCCAACAGGCAGAAGCTCAGCGCCGGGTAAGCCAGCTTCACAATGCTATCCGTGAGGCCGACACAAATCTCCGAATCACCAAAGAAAAAATTGAGAATGAGAAAAAGGTGATTGCTGAATATGCCAAAGATATTGAGCAGGGAGAAAAAGATTTAAAGGAACTGATTGAACTGTTGGATTCGAGCCGGAAGAAGCTCGAGAGCTTTGATGATGATCTCGCCAAGTCCGAAAAAGCGCTGGAAGACTCAAAGAAGAAATATGGGCAAATTCAGCAGCAGTATAACCGGGAGCGCCACGAATTATATGAAATTGAAGTTCAGCTTAGTGCCACAAATAACGAACTGAATCAGCTTCAAACAAAACGTATTAAAATTGAGAGCCGCCTTGAAAATACTGAAGGTGACCTGGAGCGCATCAATACTGAAATTGTAGATCTGAATGACGAGATCGATAACCTGAACGGTGAGCAGGGGCTGATTGAGAAGAAGCTTGAGAATTTAGTGGTTGAGCGAGACGAACTGGAGGAAGAGCTAGAAACAGCCCGCGAAAAGCGTGAACAATTCGCAGAGAAACAAAATCAGGTTAAAGACGAACTCCGTACCCTTCAAAGTAAAAAAGAATCACTTGAGTCCGAGATTCGCTTAATGAATGATCTTGCTTCCTCAAATGAAGCTTTCCCCGGCAGCGTAAAATTCCTGATTGAAAAACACCGTTTTGATTTCAAGGAAATGACTACCGTTTCTGAGATTTTTGACACAGATGAAAAGCATGCCGTGGCACTTGAAGCTGTACTGGGCGATGTTCTGAACTTTCTGGTTGTTAAAACTTTAGATGAAGCCCAACGGGCTGCCAAAATCCTGAAAGAAAATAAAAAAGGTCGTGCTACATTCATTCCGCTGGATCAACTGGCTGCTACTTATCCTGTAAAAGACGGGAGCCTTTTTGATGAGGTAAAATCCAAACGAGAATATTCTGCCCTAAAACAATTACTGCTTGGTAATGTAATGGTTTTTGATTCGGTGGAAGATGCCTATGCCGGAACCAGGAAAAAAGATGATGTTGTTGGAGTAACTTTTGACGGTGAGGTAGTTACCAATGCCAGGTTCTTCCAAAGCGGAAGCAAGAGTAAAAATGCAGGGATCCGGGTTGGGCTTAAGGATAAAATTGAAAAGCTCGAAAAAGAAGAAGCACAAACCGCCAAAGAAATTGGGAAACTCGATAATTACCTGTCTCAAATTGTCGAGAAATATGAGAAACTGGACATAGGGAAACTCAGTCAATCTCTGAAGGAAAAAGAGCAAGAAGTTCGTCGGTTAGAGCAACAGCAGCACAGTTTGAGTTCCAAAGTACAGGTATATCAAAAGAATATCGGAGAGCTGGTTAATCGCAAAGATAACCTGAAAAGCAGCGAGGGCACCGCTCAGGAAGAATTGGATTCCATCCAACCCAAGCAAAAAGAACTGCAACAAAAAATGTTGGAGTTGGATGAAGAACAAAATGAGAAAAAGGAGCTGCTTGAAACCCTGGAAGAAGAGCGTTCTATCGCCCAAAGCCGCTTTAATGATACACAGTTAAAACATCAAGACTTACGGAATAAAGTAGAAAATCTGGAACGGGACGTTCAAAGAGCCGAAACAGGAATTGAAAATGTAAAAGCCCGGATTGAAAACCGCACTTCCTCAACGAAAGAAAGTAAAGAGCGCATTGAAACCTTGAGTGGCCGTATCAAAGAATTAGAAGAAAATATTGCGTCCAACAAAGAAGCCAAAAAAGATGCGGATGAGGCATTGGAAAAAGCCGAAGAGAATGCAGCAAGGCAACGTGGAAAAATCAATGAGATTGAAAAGGAGCTGAAAGAAGTCCGACGTCGTAAAGAGGTGAATATGGAGTTGGTTCATCACCTGGATATGGCCCGCGAAAAAATGGATATGCAGAGTCAAGCATTATCTGACCACATCTGGGAGACTTACGGCATCCTAATGAAACAAATTGAAGGTGCTGAAATGCCGGATGACAAAACTCCGGAAGAGGTGAAACAGCGTATTGGATGGCTACGTCAAAAGCTAAACAGCATAGGAGAAGTGAATCCACTGGCTATCGATGAATATAAAGAAGAAAAAGAACGGCTCGATTTTTACGAAGAACAAATTCAGGATTTAGCAGAAGCCGAAGAACAGCTACTGGAAACTATCGATGAGATCAACGAAACGGCTACCAATCGTTTTAATGACACCTTTGAGAAAATCAGGGTTAACTTTCAGAGCGTATTTAAGACTTTATTCGAAGAGGATGATTATTGTGATTTGATTATTGAAGAAGATGTAGAGGATCCTTTGGAAGCCCGTATTGAAATTAAAGCACAGCCACGCGGTAAACGTCCATCAGGTATTTCACAACTTTCGGGAGGGGAAAAAACATTAACGGCCATCGCCCTCTTGTTTGCTATATACCTGGTGAAACCTTCTCCGTTTTGCGTTCTCGATGAGGTAGATGCTCCTCTGGATGACGCCAATATTGAGCGCTTTGCCAAAATGATTAAGAACTTTAGCAAAGATACCCAGTTTATCATCATTACCCATAACAAAAAAACCATGAGTAAGGCCGAGATGATGTACGGTGTTACAATGCCGGAAACAGGAATCTCCCGTTTGGTTGGAGTGAAGCTGGATGAAGTGGAAGATGTACTGTAAGAATATGGAATATTTAATATTGAAGTGATTCTCTGTTGGCGGTTATTTAAAAACTTAATTCATACTTATGTCTGTAATTCGACTCCAAATTTTCGCACTACTTTTTCTTTTCCTGGGCTGTCAGAATGAACAATCTATCCGCTTTCAGGATCTGCCCCCGGAAGCCCAAACCATTTCTCTTTTGGGTGATACTCTAGAAACGGAAATTGATTCTCTTCCGGAGACCATGGCTGCGCGTATTGATTCGCTGAGCCGGTTAGCCCTGGATGAAGACCGGATGATAGACAGTTACATTTGGGAGGCTCGAAAAACCGCGTACACCGGAGATTACCGTTTGGCACTCCACCAGCTTTCATCAGCCATTATTGAATTTCCGGAAGAGCCCCGGCTATACCGCCACCGGGGGCATCGATATATTACCCTGCGGGAATTTGATTTGGCTATCCATGATTTTCGGAAAGCAGCTGAGCTTTTTGAAGGACAGGAAGATATTACCGAACCGGATGGCTTGCCAAACGCTCAAAATATCCCCCTTAGTTCTCTGCAAACTAACACCTGGTATCATCTTGGATTGGCTCACTACCTGAAAGGTGAGTATGAACATGCAAATATGGCTTATCAAAACGGACTTGAGGTTTCTAATAATCCCGACATGCGAGTAGCTTTTTGGTATTGGTATTATATGTCGCTGCGAAAAGCAGGCAATGATGTACAGGCAGGTGAATTACTGGAAGAAGTGCCTGAAAATTTAGAGCTCATCGAAAACACAAGTTATTACGAATTGCTTATGGTTTTTAAAGGGGTATTTGATGAGAACCAACTCCTGAGTGAAGACAATTCAGAACTTGATAATGCCACTTTAGGATATGGATTAGGATTTTGGCATCACATCAACGGACGAACAGAACGAGCAAATGAAATCTGGCGGCAGGTATATGATGCAGGCAATTGGGCTGCTTTTGGGTTTATTGCGAGTGAAGCAGAATTGGCAAGGTAGTGCAAAGGTGTTACAGTGTTAATGTGTTCCGGTGGTCTACAAATCCACCGGAACACATTAACACGTTCGCACCTAAACACCATCAATTCCCGACAAAGAAAACTGCATTTCCAAATAATAGCTTTCCGTTGTGCCAAAATCCTCTGAATAACGGGTTGTCAATCATATACACAACCTGTCCGCGTCCCATATTCTGGACTCCGTATGAAAGAGTATTCTCAAGGCTTTTCTTAGCTTCACTTCCCACAAAGCCACTTCGGTGAGCACCTTCTTTGGCCACCCCTACATTCCAGCCATTTTCCAGATAATCGAAGGCTGTTGAGCCTAATTTTAATGACATGTAGGTTTCAGCGTATCCAAAAGCCAATGGGTGAGTATAATCCATCGTAGTCTCAAAAATGGAGCCGGTGTTCATATTTTTAACGCGCTCGCGGGAAGCTTCACCGTATTTCACTAACTTCGCATTCGGATCGTCACTTTCTTCTGCAGCCTCTCCTTCCTTTCGTGTTAAAGCAAAACCATCTTTCCCGGACAAGAGGTTGTTTGCCCCTTCCATTGCGATCAAAGTTCCGCCACCCTGCACCCATTCTCTGATAGCGTTGATCTCACTGTCACCGATCACACTTCCGTACATACTTGGCATGATCAACACATGGTAATCATCCCAGTTTACAGAACCAATATCATCTGTATTGATCAAACTTACGGGATAATCGATCTGCTGATCGAAGTAATTCCAAATATGTCCCACCATATTGGAGCTAGTACCATTTCCTGAAAGCAAGGCTACCTTGGGGGTTTCAATAAACCGAACGCCGGAAGAACCAAAATCCTTACCCGATTCCACAAAGCCGGTAGTGGCCGGAATTACAGTTCTGTTCAGCAAATCGGCTTCATCCTTAACAATGGCATCAAATTCGTCACCCAGGTGCTCATTTCCATTACGTGTAATAATCAAAGTGCCTGCCTTATATTCTTTTCCATTCAGGGTAAAGGCTTCCCTTGCATACCGGGCCTTCACTCCTTTTTGCAAGATCTGAGATAAGAACTTCAGATCGTCCAAGGAATTCCATTTTGCCAGATAAGCATAGGGTTTTTCAACTGAAGGAGTCAATTCATCTTCGGTAGTAGGTGTAACCGGGCCAAAATTCACTTTGCCGGGAATCGCATATCCCTCAACACCATACGCATAGTGCATTTCCCAGGCGGTGATATCGTAGGTCATGGAGTCTGCCAGCTCCGGTTTCGGCTCAAATAATACGCGAGCCAAGGTTCCTTTGGGCTGATAAGTGCTAATCACATAATCACCCTCTTCAATACTAACCCGGCCGGTTTCTCCGGTGCTGTAGTCATAACCATTGGTATTAGATGAACGGCTGGCCACACCAAATTCAATTTTCTGCTTCATCAGATATTGAAGCAAGCTCGTTACTTTATCGGGGTTACTGCTTTTCTTAACAATAAAAGTCTTGTACTCTCCGGCTCCATTTTCAATCGTATTGGTGAAATAATTCGAAAACTCATCAATTACTTTTTGATGATTTTGAGCTGTGATCTCAACCGTTGATAATCCGCTGGCAGAGTGATGTGTAAGCCGATCCTTCAGAGTCAGCGTATCTCCTTCAGCAGTCAGCACTCCCAAACCGGCTGAACCGCCCCCTGCTTGCTCGTAAGTCATCCCGATCGCTCCGTTGAATGTAGGCCAGGTATCCCCGTAACTCGGATAAAACAGGTCAAACACTTCGCGGGTAAAATACAGCCAGTTTTGCTCATCAAAATACTTGATGTGATTTTTCCCGATCATGGTTTGGAAATCGCGCTGCCAGTCAGTGATCGCAAGATGAAACGGTTCGGCTGCCGGAGCAAAATAATAAGGGGAGTTCACGCTCTGCTCATGGAAATCGACATGAACATGAGGCATCCAACTGTTATAGAGGGGAAGTCTCTGCTGACTTTCCACCTGTGTTTGCCAGGCCCAGTCCCGGTTCAGGTCAAAATAATAGTGATTAGTCCTGCCACCCGGCCACGGCTCACTATGCTCGCGTGACTCAGGATTCACATTCATGTCTTCACCAACCACGGTTCGGAACCAGTTCACATAGCGGTCACGCCCATCCGGATTTACCATCGGGTCCATGATCACAACCGTATTTTCCAGCCAATTGGCTTTCTCTGTCACTAATTTATAAATGGTATTTAATGCGGCCTCACTGGAAGAAGTCTCGTTTCCGTGCACATTATAACTGAGCCAAACAATAGCTTTTTGGTTTTGGGTAGGCTCACCGGATTCAAGTCCTGTAAGTTTTAAATTATTCAGGCGGATCTCTTCAATATTGGCTTGATTCCCTTCTGTAGTAACAACAGCATATACCAGCTCTCGACCTTCGTTGGTTTTCCCATATTCACTTAACGTAACCATAGGTGATTCTTCAGCTACATACTGAAAATAATTCAGCACTTTGTAATGAGGAGTCCATTGCTCACCCAGTTCATAGCCTAAAAATTCAGCAGGCGATTGCAGTTGAGCCAAAGCCTGACCCGACATTAAAAACCCTAAGATTAACGTACCTAATATCCCTTTCTTCATTATTCTTCCGATTTGTTTAGTTCATTGTCAATTTGTTGTACCACATCATCTACAATAGAATTTGGGATGGGAATAGTAAGGTTGTAATGGGCAATTTTCCACCCCTTTTCATTTTTTAGCAAAACCCCTGAACCCCGGCTCGGCCCCAGGTTTGGAGTATCCAGTTCTTCATCAAACCAGGCGACTTTTCCATTATCCGAAAAATAAACCTCCCTAAAAGTTGGGGTAAAGGTCCATGCTACACCGTCATCCTCAAAATAAGGCTTTGACCACGGCTTAAACACAGCTATCGTCCACCGTTCGGTAGCATCCGTTCCCATGAAAATGGAAGAGTCACTTTCAAAATAATTGAAGTAGCGTTCGAAGTCTCCTTCTGCCGCAGCTGCGTGCCAGTCATCGAGAACGACATTTACCTCATCCGGAGATGGCGGGATTTGAGTTTCTTTGGGTTGACAGGCTCCCAGTAAAAACGCAGGGATAAAAAGCAGTAACATTAAAAGTCGCATATACATACGGTTGGTTCAAGAGTTAGCCAATGGTAGCTATTCAAATCTGATTGAGCAAACGGGATTTTTAAAGCCTACTATTCTTAAATCTATCCATTGTAAAAACTGTTATCTTTTGTGTATGATTAAAAAAGCTTTAAAGATATTTATCTACCGTGATCATCAGCAGCAATAACAATCAAGTTGTTCCCATTAAACGCATTGCCGCTATTGATATCGGTACGAACTCTTTTCACGCCATCATTGTGGATATCTATTCCGACGGTAGCTTTCGCACGCTCGACAAACTCAAAGAAATGGTACAACTTGCCAAAGGAGGGATGGGGAAGCGGCTTTCCGACGGTGCTTTCAAACGCGGTCTTTCGGCTCTTAAAAACATCAAACGGTTGGCTGACAGTTATGAATGTGAGAAAATTCTGGCCTATGCAACCTCTGCCATCCGCGAAGCAGAAAACGGTGGTGAGTTCATTCAAAGAAGCATTGATGAAGTGGGTATTAAGATGCTAGCCATTCCCGGAAGAGTAGAGGCCGAATTAATTGGCCTGGCGGTTCGTCATGGGGTGAGATTAACGGGGAAACCGGTTTTAGTTGCAGATATTGGTGGAGGAAGTGTAGAATTTATTTTGGGGAATGAAGAAAAATTCTTTTACACAGCCAGTAAAAAAATCGGGGTTTCCCGAATGACAGAAATCTTTAAGCCGGCCGATCCCATCACCCCTGAAGATATCAAAAAGCTGGAATCTCATTACGAGGAACAGCTCCGGGATGTAGCCCAGGCTTTTGCTCAGCACCGCACTGATACCATCATAGGGTCTTCAGGAACCATGGAAAACATTGCCCAGATGATCGCCGCCCAAAAAGGTAAATCGGTGGATGTAACCCTGAACGAGATGGAATTTACGGCCGAAGATTTCAAAAACTTCTATGAATATTTCATCACGCTCGATAAAAAACAACGCAAAAAAGTAACCGGGCTTGATACCAAACGCATCGGGTTTATAAATACTGGAGTGGTTCTGGTTAATTTTCTGATTCGGAAATTCGGAATTAAGTCCATCAAAATATCATCTCAAGCGCTTAGAGAAGGGATTGTAATCCGTTACCTGAAAAAAGAGATGATCGGACTCCCCTGGACCGGTGCTTTTGCTGACCCTCGCCGGCGCAGTGTGTTTGAATTGCTTCGAAAAACTGACTGGCATGAGAATCACTCACGACATGTTGCTAATATGGCACTCACTATTTTTGACGCCTTGGAGGATGAGCTGGAATTACCGGAAGGCGATCGGGAGCTTTTGGAATACGCAGCTTATCTTCATGATATCGGCTATTATATTTCTCATGCCAAACACCATAAACATGCCCTCTATATCATCCGGCATTCTGACCTGAAAGGGTTTAAGGAGCATGAGATTGAGATTATAGCTAATGTAGCCCGCTATCACCGACGCTCAACCCCCAAGAAAAGGCATGGAGAGTATTGGAAGATGTCACCTGAGATAAGGAAACGAATTAAAAAGCTTTCCGGGATTTTACGGATAGCAGACGGACTGGATCGAAGTCATTATCAAAATGTAAAAGATCTTCAGGTTCAATCGGGAGAGAACGAAATCAAGATCAACATACGAACTGAGGGGGAGCCTCATTTGGAGATCTGGGGAGCGGAACGAAAATCGCAATTATTTAAGGAAGTGACGGGGAAGAAGTTGAAGATCGAGCGAGTTATTGAATCGGCCTATTCTTAGTTGAGGTTTTGTGGCCTTGGCCATGTTGATCCACTCCTCGAGCGGGGAAGCTTTTTGATTGGTTTTTGTGTTGAAATATAGATTTTAGCCATTGGCGATATCCTTTAAGCTATATCCTAATTCACCAGAGTGTCTTCCTCTCCCGGGAAAGAAAACAAAGATGAGGGCTGAAGCGGTCAAGGCTCAATAACAAAAAAAGGGACGCAGTTTATACGTCCCTTTTTCAACGATCTTAATTAAGATAAATCAATCAATAAACCGCTTATATACTTCACCTAATCTTCCGGAAACATTGGCTTTGGAAGAGTATTTATTTTTGATATTTCCGATGGTTTCAATGCGTTTTTCAGCTAATGCATTAGAGGCTTTATGAGCCGGGATTCCATGTTCATCAGAATAATTCAGAATATCAGTAATGGTGTTATAAATATTTCCGGCATTCTGGAGGGCGCGTTCTTCGTTGTACCCTTCCAATTCGCTGGCAATATTGATGATCCCACCTGCATTGATAACATAGTCCGGCGCATAGATGATGCCTTTATCCAGCAACATCTGCCCGTGTTTATCTTCCTCATCCAATACATTATTGGCACCGCCGGCAATGATATCGCATTTAAACTGATCTATGGTATCATCATTAATTACTCCGCCTAAGGCACAGGGTGTGTAAATATCCACATCCAACCCGTAAATGGAATCCGGGTCAACTACTTCGGCACCTACTTCTTTAGCCAGCGTCTTGGCTTTTTCTCCGTAAATATCGCAGATAAATAATTTAGCATCTTCTTTGGCAGCATGACGTGCGAAATAAGAAGCTACATTCCCTGCGCCTTGAAGGGCAATTTTCTTGCCTTCAAGGGAATCACTTCCATAAGCTTTTTTGGCACAGGCTTTCACACCCATGTACACTCCATAAGCTGTTACAGGAGAAGGGTTTCCGCTTCCACCTAATGCTTTTGGGATGCCGGTTACGTACTTGGTTTCAGAATAAATCCACTCCATTTCTTTCTCGGTCATCCCAACGTCTTCAGCGGTGATATAGCGCCCGCCCAATCCGTCTACAAAACGCCCAAATGCGCGAAATAAAGCTTCCGTTTTCTCAGTATGAGGATCCCCAATGATCACTGCTTTGCCTCCGCCTAAATTCAATCCGGAAATAGCAGACTTGTAAGTCATACCCCGGGAAAGGCGAAGCACATCTTTCATGGCAGCTTCTTCAGATTCATAATTCCACATGCGGGTACCGCCAAGAGCCGGGCCTAATGTTGTGTTGTGAATAGCGATGATGGCTTTTAACCCGGTTTCGGGGTCAGAGCAGATAACAACTTGTTCGTGTTCTTTATCAGCCAGTTCGTCAAAAAGGGGGAAGTTTGAGTTTTTTGTAATCAATTTTTTGGATTCTTTTACGGGTGCTTCTGTCATGTTCAAATATAGCTAATTTTCAGGGAGATAATTTAATTGGAACCGCTTCCAAAGGTCTTGATTTATTTCATGGTTCTCAACCTATGACTTCAAAATTACTTTACTCATATAAGTTTCGGCTTCCTCGCTTGTTAATAGTGATAGATAAATTCGGGTATTCTTCCATGTAAATGAAAAACAGTCTCACAGCTAATCAAGTGTAATAAAGGCCATAATTATTTGGCCAAAACGATAAAATTGTCTTTTTATGATGAATGTGGTTAATCCTTGTCTCATAATTACTTTAGCCGGGGAATATTCGGGCTGCTCAATCAAATATTTATCCAATGAAAATTTTCAAGGAACCTTCAATTCGTCAGATCACTGTATCCGTATCGATTATATTGATGTTCAGTGTAATATCGATTCAGAGCCATGCGCAACAAAATCTATACCCTTTCACAGTGGGTCTCAATTTTGGGGGCGGGCTCATTGGTGATTCTAACGCGAACTCTGCTTTTCAGCCGGAGCTTGGTTTCAACTATATGCCCGGGAAGTTTGGTGTTGGGTTAAACGCAGGCCTGCTGTCCTATAATCCTTCATTTGACGCCCAACAGTATGCGACGGGTTTTGAAGATTATACTTCCGTGTCCGGTTACGGTGAAAAATGGAGCTCCTTCTTTTTTGGTATTGGTCCCCGTTTTGAATTTGGCAGCCGACTTCCTGTTACCTTTCGCAGCAGCCTCGATCTTTCCCTTTCCTACAACTCACCACCCTCGGTTTCTGTTGATTTTAATGACCCGGATGATGGAAATGGTTTCTCGGATGCAATTGAATCAGCTACTTACAGCATTAGTAAACGCAGTGCGAGAACCGGTCGCAGTTCCGCATCCGTTAAAAAGGAAATTGAAACGATGGAGTGGAATGAAGGTGCCGCAAAGAATCAAGCCTCTGATATCTACAAATGGACGTATAATTTAAGTTCTCTCTCCGACACCGGCGATCTTGATGGTGATGCCCGCCCGGACCTGATGAAGAATGCAACAGTTACTCTCTTATTTACTGAAGGAAAGGTGCATGTAGATCTTCAGATTGATCCTATCGATCCGGATGATGACGGCGACGGATATGATGATCTCCTGCAAAACAGTTCATTCAGCATTAGCAAAAAATCTGCAAGAACAGGGCGTAATTAATTAGTCCTTATTTACCGCAGAAATAAGCATCGCCTTTTTTACTGAGTATCTTTAAAGGTCCTCTCACGGGACTAAATTTTACATTCATTGTTATCAGATACTGAACGGAAAAAGTGCGAAAATATATTTTTGTAAGGAGTTGCTGTGAAATCGCTCTTACTAAGAGAAAAGGGTTAGGTAAAATCAGACTGAGCTTGACGGCTGAATCATTCAGCTAATGCTTCCGAAAACAGTATGCTGATTTTCTCCTGTTAAATAGTATTTTATAAGTAATGAAAACGCATTTAGCGTTGGCGTACCGGCTTGACCGTCGATCAGCCTCTATGAATAAAAATAAAGCACAAAACAATCATGTCATTCCGCTGGGTATACGCGCAGCCGGAACAGGAAAAGTACGTTCTCAAATTAGGGGACAAGCTTGGAATTCCGGACAAAATAGCCCGATTACTGGCTATACGCGGCATAGAAACATACGATGATGCAAAATACTTTTTCAGACCAAAGATAGATAACCTCCACGATCCTTTTTTAATGAAGGACATGGAAGCCGGTGCCGAACGCTTGGCCCTGGCGATCCGCAAAAGTGAAAAAGTTCTCGTTTACGGCGATTACGACGTTGACGGAACTACAGCTACATCTTGTATTTATACCTTCTTGAAAGAATTTGGGGTAGATGCAGACTACTACATTCCCCATCGTTTTAAAGAAGGATATGGAATTAATCCGGATGGCATTAAATATGCCGAAGAAATTAACGCCTCCCTGATTGTTTCGGTAGATTGCGGAATAACGGCTATTGAAGAAGCTAAATCAGCTAAAGAGAAGGGGATTGACCTTATTATTTGTGATCACCATACCGTCGGTGATGAAATCCCGGATGCTGTCGCGGTTTTGGATCCCAAAAGACCGGATTGCAAGTATCCCTTTGACGGACTTTCCGGGGCCGGAGTAGGCTTCAAACTTATACAGGGAACCATAGAAAAACTTGGACTGCCTCGGTCCGTTGCTTATAAATTCCTGGATTTGGTGGCCATCTCCATTGCTTCTGACATTGTGCCCATCATTGATGAAAACCGGGTACTGATGAAGGCCGGTTTGAATATGATCCAGAAAAGTCCGCGTGTGGGAATTAAAGCACTTCTTGATCTGATCAAAGTTTCCAAAGACGAGGTAAATACTTCAAAAATTGTGTTCTCTATTGGTCCGAGGATAAATGCGGCCGGCAGAATGGGTGATGCAAGTACCGCCGTTAAGCTCATGATTTCGGAAACGGAGGCGGAAGCAAAAGCTCATGCCTATGAATTAGAGTCCATCAACCTGCGCCGGCGCGATACAGATTCCAAAACCATGAAAGAGGCGATGGAGCAAATCGACAAAGACTTTGATATGGATGAAACTTCCACCATCGTGCTATATGCGGAAGATTGGCATCTTGGGGTGATCGGGATTGTAGCTTCCCGTTTAGTGGATTTATACCACCGGCCGGCTATTATGTTGAGCAATGTGGATGGGAAAGTGAAGGGCTCGGCACGAAGTATTAAGGGGTTCAACATTTATAATGCCATTAAAAAGTGCGAAGATTTGCTAGAGCAATTTGGAGGACATGAATTTGCTGCCGGACTTACGTTGTCGGAAAAGAACCTCTCGGAATTTCGCCGCCGAATGAATGAACTGGCTTTTACCGATCTTTCCGAAAATTCTTTTGAGCCCGAGCTTACCATTGATGCCAAGCTTGATCTTAGCGAAGTGGATATGAAATTCTGGAAATTATTGAGCCAATTTGAACCCTTTGGCCCCGGCAATTTACGCCCGATTTTTGTAAGTGAGGGCGTGAAGGTAGTGGGCGAACCTACGATTGTGGGAAATGGCCATTTAAAAATGCGCATAAAACAGGAGAAGTCAGGAGTGTTCGATACCATCGGGTTTAATATGCATGAATACCTCCCCGGCGTGCGAAATGGAAATCCATTTAAAATTGCCTACGTGCTGGAAGAAAATAACTGGAACGGCCGCCGCACTCTTCAATTGCGATTGAAAGACGTTCACATCTCAGACTAAGCCTGTCTTTTTTGCTCAATATTGAATTCAATATTGTATGTAGATAATAAACCCTTTATCTTTGCCGTCCTTGTGAAAGGGACTGTAGCTCAGTCGGTAGAGCAACGGACTGAAAATCCGTGTGTCGGCGGTTCAAATCCGCCCGGTCCCACCTTTTATAAAGCCTTGTGTCGCAATAATTTAAAACGACATAAGGCTTTTTTATTTTCTTGATTTAAGAAATATAAATTTCATCGGTTACAGCTCCGTTACAGTTGATAGCTGTAATGCCCTACTTTATGTCAATTCTCGTATTTCCAGAATCCACTATAATATTCTCAGGATTTCTCTGATAAGCAATGGAGTTATATAAAGAAGTATTATTCTTTCTCAGATTCACCAATTTTCTTCATTGAAATCGCCCACAGATATAATAAACCGAAAGTAACTACTAACATCACTAACCACTCAGCATTGGTCAAATAGTCTCCTTCGGATTGCACAAATAAATTATACAGAAGAGCATAGCAAATGATAAAGAAGATCGTTGTCGCTGCTTTCATACTTTTTTACAGGTTATTCGACTTTTTATATTGATCAATGAAGTGAGAGAGTTGGCTTCTTAGGGTATCATAAATTTTATCTGGGTTCTTATTTCTCTCTTTCCCCAACACCGGCGCTCCCCATATTGGTGCAAACTTACTTAACCATTCTGAATCAGTAACTCGAAAATAGTTATTGCGATAAAACAAGACGGACATACTAAAAACGTCGAAGGTAGTAAATATATGTACTCGCAACATACCTGGATCAAATAGCGGATGACAGTTATCCGGTCTTCTATTGCTTGAATATTCTTGAGGCAGTAGGTCGTTTTCAAAAAGCATTTCTCTGGTAATACTTTTGACTTTTGATTCGTCAAACCCCCAACCATCAGAATCAGATGTTACTATTGAGTAATACACGACACTACCCATGCAGTCATTAGTTTCTAAACCTGTACTAAAAGATTGGCTGAAGGACTCGGTTTGAAAAGCAATACATATGATTACTAATAAAAGCGTTGATTTAAATTTAATCATACTCAGCTTAACTCTATTCATCATTATTTTGGCTTGGACAATTGATCCTTATTTCTTTCCGGTTAAAGCCGCTTTTCTCTTCAAGTGTCTCATACCCTGAGGGACATATCTTATTAGCTTTGTTGTAACATACATTAAAACCCGTCGATGCCCCACAGGCAATCAAGTATTCAGTAGAGCCATCAGGGCGTTGAATTTTTTGGGTTGTTGTACAAGAGACAAGGAACCCGGCCATAATTATTGGTATAAGCAGTGATTTTTTCATAACAAGGATTCTTTGGTATTCATAAATTGTGACACTTTGGGCGTAGCCCAATTAAACACATTCCCTTTACTTAGTCAACAGATGGCAAAAGAAAGGGACATAGAAAAAGTATTGGGCAGCGTGATCCGGGAACTACGTTTGTCCCGGAATCTTTCACAAGAGAAGCTTGCTGAATTAGGGGATTTTGAACGGTCTTATATATCGAAGGTCGAGAACGGGGAGAGGGCTATCCAGTTTAAAACTGTTGTGAGATTTGCTGAGGCATTTGGGATTAAAGTTTCTGAATTAGCAGCCAAGTTTGAAGAAAAGTCTCACAGTTAAAAACTAATAAACCACCTCATTCAACTCCTCTCTTACACTTTGCCAACCCGGCATGTGCTTATCCAAAAGAGCTTTAAACCTGTCATTGTGGTGGCGTTCTTTGAGGTGAACCATTTCGTGGAGGATAACATATTCAAGGCAGTGCTTGGACTTCTTAGCAAGCTCCAGGTTTAGCCAGATGCGCCGGTCTTCGATGTTGCAGGAGCCCCACTTGGTTTTCATGAGTTTGACGCCCCATTCTTCAATTTTAACACCAAGCTTGTTTTCCCACTCGACCACGAGTTCAGGGATTTGATCTTTTAGCCGGTCCCGGTACCACTCCCGCATCACTTCTTCTCTCTTGGCTTTATCATTTCCCGGCCGGATGTACAGATCGAGGTATTTCTTATTCCGTATTTCTACTTTAGGCGGGGCTTCTTTCTCGATAATGTTGAGCAGGTAGCGTTGTCCTTCTACCCAGTGACTTTCCCCCTGAATATACTCCCGTTCCGGCTCACGGATTTGGGAGTTCATGTTTCGGATGTGCTTTTTGATCCAGCCCAGCTTGGAGATAATAAACAGTCGCAAGGATTCCCTTTGCATGGTGGCTGGAGATGAAAGGCGTACTCTGCCGGTAGGCGGATAGACCGCAAGGTGGATGTTCTTGATGTCTTTCTGGACCACATCCACATCAATACCGGAGACTTCAATATGGTAATGTTCAGTATTCACGCTGATTCTTTACAACCTCCATCACTAAACTCAAATTCACACCATCGGGTAAATGTCTTTTGACAGCATTTTCTACCTGACGTTCTTTAATTTTGTTCTCTCGCCACCCGTCTTTAGCCGTGTACTTGATCGTCTCGTCAATAGTGAGCGTCAGTTCTTCATTGTTATCGAGGTTATCATACAGAGCCTTTTGTCCATTTGACTGCACCTTAGCCGGATACCGGTCTTGTCCTTCCACTCGCTTCACTTTACGGGCAAGTTCAGCCAACTTTTCAAGGTATTTAGCGTATTCGGAAGCGGCTTTCTTTCTTTGCTCGATCAATTCTTCCAGCAACTCCGACATCTTCTCAAAGTATTTTGGATTCCCTGGCCTTTCTTCAATGATCACTTTGCGGATGTTATTCTCGATGGTCTCGGCTACGGCTTCTTCATCTTTTTTGATATTTTCTGAAAGCACATCATCCAGAGAAGAAAGGCCTTTATTTACGATGAGATCCACCAGCGTGTAATCATCCAGTGACGATACTTTTCGGCTGTGGGATGCATCGATATACCGATCGATCAGGTTCCGCATACCCGGCTCGTACATTTTCAGGTCAATGTAATCGCCGCTCGCTTGCTTCACATCTTCCTTCAGGTCGGAGTAGAACTTGACCTGGTACTTGATGTCCTTGGCTTCTTCCTCGCTATAACCGGCCTTTGCCATTTCGTTAGCGATATCGGCATAGGCGCGTACTAACGAAGACACCATTTTATAGAAGCTGACTCGTCTTTCCTCATCGGCTTTGATCTGATCTTCGGTCTTACCGGCCGTTTCAGTGCCGAAGAATTTAAAGAACTCCTTCTGGGTTCTGGGGTGAACCGGTTCGCAGAGCGCAACTACCTTATCCAGATTATCATCAAGGCGCTCCTTAGCTTGTTCAAACCGATCCTTGAGCAGCCCGTCCACATCTTTCTTATCGTATCCTTCAAAAGCTCCGCTGGTATAGGTATCAATGGATTCTTCGAGGCTTTTGAACAGATCCTTATAGTCAACGATGTATCCGTATTCCTTGCTTTCATCATCGAGACGGTTTACCCGACAGATGGCCTGAAACAGCCCGTGTTCCTGCATCGACTTGTCAATGTACAAGTAGGATGCCGGAGGAGCATCAAAGCCGGTGAGCAGCTTATCTACTACAATGAGCAGTTTCATCCGCGCCGGTTCGTTGATGAACTTACGCTTGGCTTCTTCTTCAAATTCTTCGGTGGTTTTGCCGTCCAGCATCTCAGTATAGATGCGGTACTTCATCTGCTCTTCGGTTTCTCCGGCGCCGGTTTCTTCTCCTTTAATGTCGTTAGCATTAGGTTGAAAAGACGTTACAACCGCACAATGCCCTTTCATGGTATCGAACTCCTGAAAGATCTCGTAGAACTTACAGGCTTCCAGTACCGAAGAAGCGACCAGCATGGCATTACCTTCTCCGCTGTCCAGTCGAGGTTGGGTTTGAAAATCTTTGAATATATCGGTAGCGATCTTCTCCAACCGGTCCCGGGAACTGAGCACCTGTTTCATGGTTCCCCAGCGTTTCTTCAGCTCGATCTTGGCCAGATCATTCAGGCCCCTTGTTTTGGCATCAAACCATTCGTCGATGCTTTCTTGATCGGTAATTTGCTGATCAATATCCCGGGCTTCGTAGCGCAGATCCAATACGACTTTATCGGCTACGGCTTCATCAAATTTGTAGGTATGAATGAAAGGGCCAAAAGTTTCAAGGCTGGTGGCTTTGTCTTTTTTGAGCAGGGGTGTTCCCGTAAATCCAACAAACATGGCATCGGGCAGAATAGCTTTCATGGCCTTATGAAGCTTGCCGGATTGGGTGCGGTGACATTCATCCACAAACACGTAGATATCGCCCTTGGCTTTGAAATTCTTGGGCAGATGCTTTTGAATGTCTTTCAGGTACTCATCCATTTCACTTTCCTCACGGGTTCCAAACTTGTGTACTAAAGAGGAGATGAGAGGAATTTCGTGCTTGTTGAGCTTGTCAATCAGATCCGCGCCGGAGGTGGCTCGTTCCATCGGTTCTTCAGCGTCATTGAACACGCGGGTAATTTGTTTGTCGAGCTCGGTGCGGTCGGTAATCACGACTACTCTGGAGTCCGTCACATTCTCACGAATCCACTGTGCCATCCATACCATGGTCAGACTTTTCCCACTTCCCTGCGTATGCCAGATTATACCATCTTCGTGGTTTCTGATATTTGATTGCGCCGCCTTTACCCCAAAATACTGATGGGGGCGGCAGACAATTTTGTTTCCGCCATCAAAGAGTATGAAGTCGTGCATGATCTCCAGCAGGCGATCTTTTTCACATAGCTGAACCACATGCTTGTCGAGTATGTACTCAAATTCTTCATCGGTCTTTTCCTTCCAGGTCAGGTAGTATTTGGCTGGGGTTTTTGTGGTTCCGTAGCGTAGTCCGGCTGAGTCGTTCCCAGCCATCACCAACTGCATTGTGTTATAGAACGGCTTTATGAAATCGTCTCGCTGATTGTCCAGGTTTTGATAAATGCCTTTCTCAACGGCTACCTTGGATCGTTTAAGCTCTATCACCCCAACGGCAATTCCGTTTATGTACAGCACTACATCCGGGCGTTTGTCGTTGAGTCCGCGTACGGTGACTTCCTCGGCAACTGCAAACTGATTGTTATCTGAATTTTTCCAATCTATAAAATGAACGGTTTCACTGTTTTTACCTACTTCTGCCTTCACACTCACCCCATAGCGAAGCATGTTATAGACGGCTTTATTGCTATCGTACAGTTCTTCCGTTTGGACACCTGCTGCCTTCGTCAGTTCATGAACGGCTTTATCAATGACCTTTTGTTTGTATCCTTGTTTTTTCAGGAAGGCCCGAAGCAGGTCTTCTTCTATATTGGTATTTCCTTCCCGGTCTTGCCAGTCTCCCAGGTATTCATATCCCAGCCGGTCAGCAAATAGCTTGACGATCCGGTTTTGGGTGTTTCGTTCTATTTGGCCTATGTCAGTCATATATTATTTAACTGATTATAAATTCGCATCCATGTCTGAACTTTATCAGGCATTATGTCAAAGTTGTCATCTATGAAACTCTGTATCTCATGTTCTTGAATAACGGTTATTTCTGCAGTTGGTTTACCTATATACTTTCCTCTTGTGGTGAATAAATATACTTTGCTATTCAACTCTGTATAATTATCAAAATATAGGTCAACCTCACCTTTCTTAACTTGAGCTACCCCTTTGTGGCCATCTAAATTGTGCTTTAATATAAATTCATAGTTAACCGTACTTTTTTTGCAAGAACTTGGAATAATATGATAACCTTTATTCTGCAAATACATGCCTACAATATCCTCGCAGTCATCTGAATGTATCAAAGAATAGAAATCTGTTTCAACTTGCTTGATCTGGTAATGGGGCTCACAACTTATTGAGTTGTATAAATATTTTGAGAACTCTCGAATGGTTTCCCCTTTTACACGTTCAATCGTTCCTCCTCTAATAAACCGATTTACCACTTTACCAGGTACGGAATCTACTTCACCCACTTTATACCATCTACAATTTCGGTAATTAACAATGTCTGCTTGTTTATTTACTTGGTCGTTTGAGTATCTCCATTCATTATCCAGAACTCTTCCTATATAATAATTACCATTTAAATCACGAGTCCAGCATAAATCATCTGCTTTTATTCTGTTTTTAATTGCATTTAATGCTCGCCACCAACCATTGTCGTTTCTTTCCTCTTTATAAAATTTTTTAGCTTTTTTATAGTATTCATCCCATTCTATTTTTTTTGCTTTAGTATCAATTGGCCACCCTACACCCATTATATTTTGCTGAAGGCAAAATTTTCTTGGATCTATGTTCTTTGATGCCGGTTTTATATTTAGTCTCCACACTTTCACACTAATATCACCCCTCAATTAACTCAAAACTTACTTTATACCTAAAGAAACTGATCCCAGTTGTCACGGATAGCGCTCTCTTAATTCTAATGTCATCTTCCAGAGCAATGATCACACCTTTAACCTCTTGATCAGTTTCAGCCAACTCCTCTTTCACATATCCCATATATCGTTGAATCTGCCCAACAACATAGTCGCTTGCACGACCTTTTTTTAGTTCAACTACAAGAAGCGTCTCTTTATCTTTGCTTATTGCAAGTATATCTAAAGGCCCCGTATCGGTAGGAAATTGCTTGCCGATGATCTCTCCATCTTCCTTATAGATATCATAATTCTTCCCAAGGGGAGTGTTCTCCCAATTTTCAACTAAAAAGTGTTCCAAGTGTTCTTCTAAAGCAAATACAGAGGGATTTTCAATGGTCTCATCGGCTGAAATGATTTTTGGGGGCCTTTTACCACCAATCATTTGTTCAATCTCATCTGCATATTGTGCTACATCAACGATAACCCCACTCACTGTTGATTTTTGAAATGCTTCACTCATAGCTGAGCGCTCTATAACTACCGGAAGCCAACTTACACTTCTTCGATGTGGCAGGATTTCTCCTTCCTGATAGTAGTACTCAGAATCAACCTCAGCTACATAATAATTACGATCTCCGTCGGGGCATAACAAAATATCTCCTTTATCTAATCCCTTACTCACTACCCATAATGCTCCACAGGCGAGCCCGGCTGCTATTTTACTTTTATCTGGATGAGATTCAAGAAATACCGGTCTCATTTCCTTATTGAACTTCCTCCAGTCATCATATAGGTAAGGAGACAAATCTAAATTCATATCATAGTCTAAGCCAATGAAATTGCCTTTGTAACACTCTTCGGCGTGTTCACTGCCTGCCCCCAGCATTAGTCTTCGATACTGTTTCATATTCAGTCAAAAAGTTCGTTTACCTTATCCATAGCATATTCAATCTGTTCATCTGAAAATACTTTACGCTTTAATTTAGGCCGCCACTCTTCGTGATCACTAATTAATCTTTTTACAGTCATTAATGATACCGGTGTGCCTGATTCATTCAGATCCTGTATAGCAAGATCCACTGTCGTTATAAGTTCAAGCTCATCATTTTTTGCAAAACGGAATTGTTCAAGCCAATCCAAGATTTCAGTACCAAACCAATCTTTGAAATAATCGGTAGCTTCTTCAATATTAACTCCGGGCTTAAAGCCTTTAAATTTTCCTGAAGTAGCAGGGATAATATAGTTTTTATCTTTTGCTATTCTTTCCGGACCACCATATCGGGTTTGAGGGTTATATGGCCCCGCTGCTTTCTTCATGTAGTTCGTAACTTCCATCTCATTATATCGCTTAAGCAAATACGAGTACTTAACATATCGGAAACGACTTAAAAAAAAGGTTCCTTTATTAAACCGATCAATGAGTGTTGATATAATTACCGCCTCTTCAAACGCCCAGCTTCGTTTCCTTTTAGGTTGTGCTGTCTGAATTGGTTCGCTTATTGGTTTCACCAACCTCGTTTTCCCCGTCAACAACTCCTGCATCATGCCCTGCTTTATCTGCACGTACTTCTCCCGCTTTCGGCGGAGGGTTTGGAGCACCCGATCCATATCATCTAAAATATCAACTATGGCTTTTTGCTCATCAAGTTCAGAGGGAAGATTGATTTCAATATTTTCTATTGTTGAGCTGTTTAAGCTTGGCACACCTGAAGCTTCATTGTAAGATCTCCAATCAATTAGTAGAAATTTATAGTACAGAAACTTAGCGATAGCATTATTTTTAATATCTGTATAAAACAAAGTATCTATGGTCCAAAATGGCTTATCAATGTATTGTGGCCGATCAATTGTACCCTTTCTTCCGATCAGTACTGATGGTTTATCATAAAGATATTCGTTTGCCTTACCAATTTGTCCGCCCGTAGCAAATATAGGATATTCACCATCTTTCGATTCTACCTGTTTTTGTGATTTACCATGTTGAACAGAAAGCACATCCCCCAACTTCTTCACCTCCCACTCCCCATCAAACACGGGCAGGCGTTTTTTACCGGTAAGGAGCTGCTGCATGGTGCCTTTTTTGATGGCCTGCTTTTTTTGGATCAGCCCGTCAAGGGAGCGGATCAGCTCATCCATATCGCTGAGGGCCGAGGCAATGGTTTGTTGTTCGGCTAAGGCTGGAGGAGTAGGGTATTTAAAGTTTACAAAGTCTTTTTGATATAAGTGATTTATAGTAGAACCTGCGGTTAACTGGTTCAGAAAACTTTTAAATACTTTGCCTTGAAACAGGTAGTAAAGATATTTTGGAATATATTCATTGCTTCTCGGTCTAACTACAAAAACCCCACTGTTTAATGTTGCTGGTTTGGGAACCGAGCGAACCAAAGCAACTTTACCAATCGTACCATCCTTGGTGATTAGAATATCATCTCCCTTTAATTGGATATTCCTATCTTGGTCATACCTTTCTTTATCTACGAAATAGCATTGATCCCAATCAATTCTACCATTCTTGAAATCAGTTCCAGTTACTAAATAATAACTACCACTTTCTAAATACTCATCTGTTCTTAAACCCTGCCAACCAATCCTTGCTTTCAATGTGGATGTTTTTCCAAGATCGTTAACTTCCCAATCTTCTGGAATCAACCCAACGTCCGTTGTCTTAAAATCTTTCTTTTCTTCAGTCATCAATTCCATACAACCCCCATTGCTTCCAGGTGAGACTGTACACGGGTTTCCAGCTCATTCACTTCTTCATCAATCTCCACCACAGCTTTGTTGTACCGCCCGGCCAGCTCGTTCACCCGCTGGGTGAGGCTTCGGGAGATCGCTTCCACTTCGCCGTCAATTTGTCCTTTTATAGTGGGCAGCCATTTATCGTCCACCACCAGGGTTTTCACTTCGTCTTCGCTGAGCTGCGGGTACTTCTCAATAACCTGCTCATCCAGCTGCTTCTCGGCTTCCTTAACCGCCTTTTTGGCTTTCTTTTCCTTGTCGTAGGCGGATTTGTAGGTCTTCATCAGCTCGTACTCCTCCGCATAATCCGGGTCGCCTTTGATCTCTTTCATGCGCCGGGTGAGCTCGCCTTTGGTGACGTTACCGGCATCGCTTTGGGCCTCTTCCAGCAGACCGCCTTCCACCGCATGTTCCTGCTCCAGCTCTTCCATCGTTTGAGCCGCCGTTTCCTGCGTCTGCTTTAGCCCCTCGATCTCTGCTTTCTCCCGGGCAAAATAGCGGTCAATCACCAGTTCTTTGGGAATCAGCTCACAGGTAAATTCTCCTTTCTTGATCTTCCCCTTGCTGTTGCGCACCGGCTCCAGTGTGGCCGTCCAGCCATCCTCCACAATCATGTACACATCATCGCGCAGGGTCTCAAACCAGTAGTTCATCAGGTGCTGGTAAATATCATAGGGATCGATCAGCGCCTTCCCCCGGTAGCGGTCCAGGAGGTCCTCGGCTATCTCCGCAATAAACTCCTTGGGCCGTGTGTCCTCATCAATGTTTTTCATGGACTCGTAGTGAGCCGATTTCCATCCGGCAAACAACTCCGAGAGTTCCGTGCTGTAACGGCTAAACTCCGGGTGAGCAAACACCGTCTCGTTGATGGCATCCTTGTCCACCTTCAATTGCAGGTAGCCGTCTCGGAGCGGCTCAAACAGCGTATCTTTTATTCCGGGATAGACCTCCCAGAATCGGTTCATGCCTTCCACATCCCGCTCGGGAATACCGCCCTTCAGATGGCCTTCAATATCCTGAATATCCTCCTCGCTGCTATTGTCGATATAACGGGGGATGTTGAGGTTGTACTCGTTGTCGCGGATCTCCTCATTCGGCACAAAGCGGGAATAGCCGGACTCTTCCTTCTGACTGCGAAACAGATCCACGATCTTGTGAATATCCCGCTCCCGAAGCCGGTTCTTATTACCATCCTTGAGATAGCCTTCGCTGCCATCGATCATAAAAATGCCCTCGCGCGACCCGGCCTGCTCCTTATCCAGCACCAGGATACATGCCGGAATACCCGTTCCATAAAACAAGTTGGCCGGCAGACCAATAATCCCTTTAATATATCCCCGCTCGATCAGATTCTTACGGATGGTTCCCTCCGCATTACCCCGGAAAAGCACACCATGAGGCAAAATCACCGCAGCCGTCCCCGTATTCTTCAGCGACTTCACTATATGCAGCAGAAAGGCGTAATCTCCATTTTTGGAAGGCGGAATCCCAAAACCTTCAAAGCGATTATAAGGATCATTCTCCGGATCGAGTCCGTTGGTCCATGCCTTATAGGAGAACGGCGGATTGGCTACCACAAAATCAAAGCGTTTGAGCATGCCGTTATCGAGATGCATAGGACTTGCCAATGTATTCCCTCTTTTTATAGCAGGAACATCTTCTGGTCGGTTGTGCAGTACCAAATTCATTTTTGCTAATGCAGACGTTGTAACGTCCATTTCTTGTCCAAATAGCGAAATATTGATAGGGGCCTCATCGGCTACTTTTAAAATCAAAGATCCTGATCCAGCAGTTGGATCATAGACACTCATTTTTGGGCTATCAGCTTTTTCAACACCGATCACCTTTGCCAAAATACGAGATACCTCAGCAGGAGTATAAAACTGACCCTTGCTCTTGCCCGACTCGGTGGCAAAGTTACGCATCAGGTATTCGTAGGCATCGCCCAGTAGGTCATCATCCCCGGCGCGATTCTGCCCAAAATCCAGATTAGCATTCTGAAAGATCCCGATCAGGTTACTGAGTCGGTTGATCTTTTCCTTATCGGAGCCCAGCTTCTCATCATCATTAAAATCAGTCTGGTCAATCACCCCGGTAAGCCCATTTTCCTCAGCAATTGGCGCTATGATTTTCTTGTTAATATCATCACCAATATTTGAGGTCCCCTTCAGCTTCACCATATCATCAAAAGAAGAACCTTCGGGAATTCTTAGCAGAGCATCAGGATCACCGGCATACTTATCCGACACATATTTAAGAAAGAGCATGGTAAGCACATAATCCTTGTACTGCGAAGCATCCATACCTCCCCGAAGCTCATCACAAGATTTCCAAATGGAGGCGTAGAGGTCTGATTTTTTTATAGGCATTTAGAGAGATGAAATTGGTTAGTATTTGTTCTTAAACATTTTTGTGGGTCATAAATTAAGAAAACTGAATTTAGTAGTACTATCCAATTATCCCATATTTAAAACGAAGAAAGTCTTTTAAATCCTTACCTACAAAGGAGGCAATCTCCTGCCACGTGATAAATCCAACCCTTTGTCTCAGATCATGATCTACAATTGCCTGAGTAGTCTGAAATAAGCCTTGTAATAAATCAGGTCGACGGTAGTCACAAAGAAGCCTGAAGTTGAGACCTTTTTTCTCTGCCACATAAATATTTCTTAGTAACTGATAGTGCAATAACTGATCCCCATTTTGTAGCATATCCAGATCAAAAATATTTTCAACGCCCGGGTATCGTTCAAGAACCCTCTTTTTCTCTTTTTGATTGAAACCTTGTTCAGTAAGTTTAGCTTCATAAATAGTACTCCCAAGTTTCATGTCCACTTCTGTATAGCGAGGGGATGCTTCTACTTTTGGAATCCAGCCAAACTTTGGTTCTGCATTTTCAAAGCCAAGATATTTTTGGGGACCTCCCCACTTAAAAAAGTTGGGATGACAAAATATATTCATCAAAAGTGTATCTGAACTATTAGAAGAGGCCATTTCAACGGTACCATCTTCGAAGTGAGAGTGCACCTTACTTAGACGGTTTTTCCAATCATCATGTTGATTAATATGATTTAGTGTTTTTGGAAGAAAATTTTTATTACTTGCCTCATCAGTGGAAAAAATCACAGCTGAACCGACTACATTATATTTTTCAGTCGGTATACCCGCTTCACCAATATAATCTAAAGTTGACTGCTTGATACTATCTCTTAATTGATCTGAAAAACTCATCTGTCTCCTTATTTATTTCGCGCTCTATAAGAGCGTTTTGAATAATTCTATGCTCCCCGAATCGGTTATAAAATTCAGTTTTCTTAAGCCCATCAATTTCCGGTGGCTCTAATAGCTGTACGATTTTCCAGGCTAAATCAGATAATCCTTTTTCTTCAAGCCCGAATTTTTTAATTAACTGATAATGTTGGACAAATGCATCAAAATTCCAGCAATAAAGTTCATACACTTCCTGACGCTCTTCAAGGAATTGCTCTTCCTCTTTGCTGGGAGCATGGTATTCAAATTCTACCCCAAACCGCTGTTTGAGTTCTTCTATTAGTTCTGATTCGTTTGTGTTTTTATCTTTCATATACACTTAAACTACAATTCTAAAAAAATCAATCACTTTCACTTACTGATTTCCTTTTGTAAATATTCCCGGACTGCTATCCAGTCTTTGAACTCATCCGTTCCAAAATGAATATGTGTTCCCTGGAATTTGTCCACTCCTCTGGCGGTCCGATCATCAATAAGATAATCTCCCACTACCAAATTTTTGTGATGACTTAAGATCAACCGTTTATATGCCGGTTCATGCAAATATTGTTTTACCCAATTTAGCTTATCAGTCCATGCTGATGGATTTCCCCAAGGTGCGGTGGACAGTATATAGGTATCAAAATTCTCACCAAGCCAGTGGTAGGTTTCAATAGCATCTTTCATGGGTTCCATTAATTTAAATATACCCGGCACCTCATCCAGCCTTTCTTCATATTCAAGTTTTGTTTCTTCCGAAAGGCGATCAATACCTGATTGAAAATCAACCAGAACGTTGTCCATATCTACTAATACAATGTCTTTCATAGTTAAATTTATTTGTTTCCCTGATTTCCTCTTTATTAAAACCCGATACCATTCACCGCCAGCTTCCGTTGCAAACTCCCTGCATTACAAACTTCAGCTAAGGTCAAAGGCTGAGTGATTTCAATTTCTTTTCCGAGGTGACCGGCTAACTCGTGAGCCTGTGGAATGGTTAGTTTGGTGAACTCATGTATCCCCTTCAGCCGGCCTTCCCGTAGCAGGGCCGGATCAATATCATCTAAGTTGGTGTTGAAGGTGCATATAATATTCAACTTAAGAAAGTCGGCCGGGAAACCATCGGTGAGGTTCAGTAGGTTAGAGACAGCATTGGAGTTATCCGCCTGCCGTTTCATGAGAACCGTTTCGGCATCCTCAATGACCAGCACACTACCTGGATGGTCCATCAGTACCCCAATCAAATCCGGTGATGAAAGATGTTCAGCAAATCCTGGGGTGATATAGATGGCTTTGTTTTTGATTCTACTCAGCACCGTTTTTATGAAAGACGTTTTTCCCGTTCCCGGCTGCCCATGGAGGAGATAAAGTCCGCTATCACTCTTATTACCAATGGAAGCGATCATCTCTTTTCTAAGGCTCTCCACCTCATCTGCCAAAAACTTCGTGAGATCTTCTTCATACGGAGTGAATTTCCGAAACTTGAGGCGTAATGATCCCAAATCACTTTGTAAAAACCCGATCTCAAACTTAGTATCTGTTCTACGGAGTCCCTTTAGCTCTTTTTTAAAATGTTCTACGGTTTTGGCGTTACTTTCATGATCATAAAACATTCGAATGCATTCATCCTCAGAATCAAACCGAAACGTAATTCCGTGTTCCAAATGAAGGAAGTAACTACGCTTGTCAGAGGATAGTGGATGATCATACATCAATGTAATCCGGTTCTCCGGCAACCATTGATATTCTTGTTCAACCTGTGCGATCCATTCTTCCCATTTCTCTTGGTCCACACTGTTCACATAAAATTTACTGGGTATCTGATCTCTTCTCAGTACATGCAGGCTTTGGCCAAAAGTATGAGACTGTGAAAGGGCTTTAAGTTTATCCCCGATGGTTGATTGATTTGATTTCGATGAATGCTCTGTCATTATTTCTCCCGAATTGGTTGGTAGTGTCTTTTACTCTTTACTAATGTAATTACTACCCCTGACAGAATTTGTCACCCTTACTTACTAAAATATTCTGTACAAAGGATTTCCATTTCCCAGTACTCAATCCATTGTTTTGACTCCATAACCTCGCTCAATAATTCCCAGGATTCCTCCCAAGTCAAAGTACCCCGGACAAGGTTGTGTATGCCTTTAGTTAGTCTAAGCTCTTTTTCCGTCATTTAAAGCTGTTTTATGCTGAAATCCTTACTTAGTAAGAGCGATGAGAATGGGGTTCCTTACAGTAAAATTTCCTTTAAATACTTTACTGAATGACAGGACTATTCACCATGATAACCAACGTAGCGAACGGTTCCATCTTTCTTTGAGACGGCTACATATTGGTCGGCCCCAAAACCGTGGGTTTCTGCAAAAAGCGTAAACCTAACTAAAAATTCATTTTCCTGTATTTTCGGATAGATACTTATTCCTGACGGTGTCTCAGATAAGACCTCTAATTGAATGTTTTTACTGAGGAACTGTCTTGCTAATAGTTTTGCTTTATTCTTTTCCATTTACCTGTCGCTTCTTTTATCCCATAAATATTTACCTATGTACAGTAGTACAACAAGAGGCCATAATACAGAAACAGACAGGAATGTAACAACCTGACCAGATGCACCCACATCAATATTCTTGACATGGTAGTTAGCGTAAATAAGACCTATTAGGCCATATACCAAAGCAATTTTCACCCAAAGTATTTCAGTTTGCCACAGATTATAAATAATCACCCCCATACCACCAAGGACCAAGGGTAATGGCAAAAGTGCTAAGAGGTTAAGCCAGCCCGGAGAATACTTAGCCCGTAAATCTTCTTCATTAGTCTTATTTAATTGAAGATCAACTAAATCTCCCTTTGAAACATATTGCGAAACGTTATTATCCCTCACTTTGGAAACGATATTAGTCAAAAATACCCCTAAGATTATTGAGGTAATACCAAATATATAGATCATGTCTTGCCCTAATTTTTCATGGTGAACCGTTCAACAATCATATAAAAGGGGAGTGAAGTTAAAAGCTACTAAGTTCTCTTTTTCTATTTGAACTTGATGGCTGCTGCTACTGAAGATTTTTTGTTAAGTGAGCTACTTCCTCCGGCCCCCTGGACTGCCCATGGCACACCTCCATCTTTAATTTCTCCGATTATAATTGCATCGGCTCCAATGGAAGCAGCTTCCTTCTTTAATTGTTTAATGACTTTATCCTCATCAACATTTGTAAAAGTCCATCCAGCAGTTTTTTCTGCAGTAACTCTGCCGATAATTTCAAATTCTTTTTCAATTTGCCCATCTCCAAAATAGACTGAAACATCCTCAGCTTTTGTAGGTGGATAATAGTTTTCACCAATTCGAGTTGCACTTCCCGTCGCGCCACAGCTTATCATGATTAAGCTGGAGGTTATTAGCATGCCAAGAAAAGTATAATGTGTTTTCTTCATAATTTTGATCTTCGTTATAAGAAGTATAACGGTGCAGCATTTAGCACACGCAAATACTATGAACTTATTTAACAGTTAAAAATTTAATACAAGCAACCCAGGGATACAATGGGAAGCTTGCGTCAGCGGTTTGGGAATTACTTAATTTTATTTTGCTGTGAATTTGCCGCATCAAAAACTGATTCCTCAAGAACAAATGTTTCTTTCATACCGTCAGCTGTCATTGAAGTATTTAAAATTCCTCTTTGAATTAATGATTCGATTCCTGATGAGGGTAAATCTGATTGGTTAAACTGAGACCATGTCATCACACAACTTCCATTCTCTACAAAGGCTTTAACAACTTCCTTTTCTATATCACTCAATTTCTTATATGAGTTCTTAGCTTTTTCTTTTTCCTGACGCTCTTTTTCTTTGTTATCAATTTTTTTGTGGATATGAGATGCAATTAAACGGAACAGTGGAAATGATATAATCAAAGAAAAAGCTGCAATAACCCAATCATTAAATTTAATATATATGATGAGGCCGATTATTCCGGCTATTGTGGTAGCAACACTTTTACCAAAATCAGTTTCTGAATAAATTCTTTCAATCCATTTCATTTGAATACCCCTTAACTTATTAATGATGAATATTTCATCTGTAATAAATGTATATCATTCATTCCCTAATTTCATAAAAATTATTGGTTAAGGATATTGACAGTTCTTGGAAGTTCAAATAAACCGGATAATGAGCAATTTTCTTCTAAACATTCCTCTCCAAAAAATGCGTATTCCCCTCCACTCGGTATAGCGTATTCGCCTTAGAGATATACTTCTGTCCAAACCGGTTCTTAATTTCATCCATGGCTTTAACCTGGGCGACCTTTTCTTCATCATCCTGAAAGAATGCATTTAGCTGCTGGGTTTTGTTGGCATCGTGAGGGTGAAGAGCAATATTCCGGATCTCCATGCCATGCTTGCAGGCCTTTACGATGGCCGGTTCAATCTTATCCATGCAGGCTTGGTAGATGTAGTCATCAATGTTGGTATAGGCTTCGGTTACAAACCGAAATCCGACCCCTGAAAGGTCCTGTTTGTTAAAACCGAACATCCCGGAAAAGCTGTTTGCTCTCATTCCGTATGCTCGCATCCGGTAGCATACTCTGGCAATAGCTATGGCAAATTCTCCTTTAATCCGTTCCACATCCAGCGATCCTTCCGAGAAAGTGTGTCCGTATCCAGGGCCCTCTTTCGGCGTATAATCTTCTGATAATTCCTCCATAACCCGGCCCTGATCTTTACCGGTAATGGTTTGGTAGAGCATCTTCCCGAAATTGGCACCAAACAGCCGTATAAAGGTTTTCTCATTACCCCGTTCAGCTACGTCCCCGATGGTTTGGTAACCTTCCGCAAGGATATGTTCGTAGCGCCTCTTTCCAACTCCCCAGACCTCATCTAAGTCCAGGGGCCAAATTTCAGATCGTTCGTCATCATCAGATAATATCAGGGTTCGGCCTTTGGGCTTATTCAAGCTGCTGGACAGCTTAGCGTAGGTCTTTGACCGGGCAATACCCACAGAGCCAACCAGTTTTGTGGCCTGATATATCCTGTCCTGAAGGCGCCGGGCAAAATGATCGATGGCTTTCCGGGATTTGCCAAGCAGGAAATCAACCTCCATGAAATATTCATCCATTGAATATCGCTCTACGATGGGAGCAAACTCTTTGAAGATAAAATGTACCTGTTTAGAAATAGCTGTGTAAGCGTCATAGTCCACCTGTAACATGCACACATGCGGACAAAGCTGATACGCCTCAAAAGCACTCATTCCGGTCTTAATACCAAAGTTCCGGGCTTCATAGGAGGCGGTGGCTACAATCCCCTTAACCTGACCGTTATCCTTTCTCCACCCGCCAATAATCAGGGGTAGGCCGTACATATTTTTCCTTAGCTGTTCGACCTGAGCGTAGAAACAGGCAAAATCAAAGTGCAGGTACAGCCGGTCTTTTTTTGAGCGGTGCTGATGCTCAGGATAGATTGTGTTGTACAACGTTATCCTGTGGACATCTTGTTCAGGTTGGTATGGATGGGGTTTCTTTTTTGGCATTTTCTCCTTGCACATATTGATATGTATAAAATATGTGTATAGTTTAAAATGACCAAACAGATTTAATGGTCATGAACGAATTTCCTTTAGTAGACATGTTGGCAATTTTTACCCGGTACTCCGCCCTGGATCAGCTGGACTGGAGATTACCATACCGAAGAGACGTAGCCCGAGTACGTTCGTGCCATTCTAAAGAAGAGGGAGGCGTTAGAAAGTCTTTTTATACCATTGAAACCAAGTCCGGGGACATTATAGATCTCATCTTCAATGAAGAAGAACTGTTATGGTCACTGGTTCCGGCGCCGGGCTATGAAGGTAAAGCTATCGATCGGGTGCTGGTGTACGTGCAACGGCACAAACATTTGCCTTCCCGCGCTCACCGCATTATTCCCTACCGGCTTGAGCTTTTACCAGAAGAAATGGCTAAAAAGCACTATGACGGAACAGAGCGGCCGCTTATACAACGCATGCAGCCGTATAGGTTTCAGTCGGGGAAGATTAACTCAGCACAGGTAACGCGTATCCCAACCCGGCGCATGGAAGATGTGATTATTACCAAGGAATTGAACTATGTGGTTGAAACCGATGCGAACCGGTTTTTTCACCTTGTGTATATCCTTGATCAGATGGATTGGCGGTTTATGCAGGAAGTGGATGAGGAGTTGTTGTTTGTTAGGTAGTGGGCAAGGAAATTATGAGTTAATTTTCAGAATCTGATTCATGAAGTTTAACTGCAGTACCACTCGCTACTAAAAAAAGCATGGATTTACCACCGCCAGAAAATTCATTGTAGTCTAAATCAATTGCTATTACTGCATCTGCACCAAGCTCGTATGCTCTGCTTTTTAATTCTAAAAGTGCTTTTTCTTTAAGATCCATTAACACTTTTTGAGATGCATTACTTTGTCCTCCAAAAATATCCCTTACACCTGCAAAAACATCCCGAAAAATATTCATTCCTAAAACACACTCTGAAGTAACAATTCCAAGACGTTTTTTGATTCTTAAGTCCGAGGAATTCGATTCTGTTGTCAGTAATATTTTTCTAATTTCATCTGGATAATCATCGTCCTCAGGTTGTGAGTCCTCTTCTAACTTAATTTTTTCGTTAATAACTTTCTGAGCTTTTGGCGTATCAAAACAATCTTTGCAGAAAACAGTATCTAAATCACCGTACCGAGCTCCCCAAGATGAAATTGTTTTACCACAACTATCACATTCCATATCAAATTGATCCTATTTTTAGATTAATACAGCTAAAACCCAGAGTTTAAACAGTGCGGGGATTACTATTTAGTAAAAAACTTTGTTATAAGCTCAAACGGCATTTGTAATAAGAGTATTGGACTTAGTATATCAAGTAAAATCTAATAAGTTTGTGAGGAAACAGTGTCACCCTCCAAAGAAAAAATGAGCCATTCTCCCGTTCTTTGTTTGTTCTTGAAGTGGCCCCGAGCAATTAAATACTCATCAAAAAAGATTTTCAAGACTCCATCAGTAGGGATACCATCGACTACATAAAGTGTATCATTAGTGTATCCTCGATAATCACTGATAATACCTGTGAAGGGTATTTCACCACCAATAATTTTTTCCCCATTTTTAGTAATGAAAATATCGTTGGTTTCGAGGATTCTTTCTGGAACTAAAGAATCGGCTTGGGAGTCAATAACTATTGAGTCAACATTATATGTAGAATTTGGGAATGACAATATAAAACCCTTATCTGGATTAATATTGACACTCTTGTAACCATAGTTGTATTCAGTACATCCATATACTGAAATAAATAGAATTATTACCAAAAATAACTTTCCAAAACCTTTTGTATTCATATGTATTTTTCCTGCATTGTTACCTTGTTAAACTAACTATTTTACTGATGATATAAACACTCTTCTTTCATTAAGTCAATTACTTAATAACAAAATTAAAATGATCGAATTATGTAAGTTAGATCATGGATAAGGTATTCCTCTGGCACACTATCCAAAAAGATCAGCTTTTTCAATAAGCCCGGGTTGGTTATTTCTGACATTACCTACCGCTTGTGATACAATGTACTCTTCAATACCATCTTCAGGATAAGGTTTCAGGAAATCCTTCAGGAAGTTAGGATCATCATTTTCCGGGTTAAGCCAGTCATTAAACTCTTCCGGATGCAAAATCACCGGCATACGGTCATGAATATCTTCCATAACTTTATTAGGGTCTGTGGTAATAACAGAATAAGACATCCCGGCTTCAGAGTTTTCAGGGGCAAGTTCAGAGTATATACCTGCAAATCCCATTAACTTTCCATCGGTTGGATGGATAAAATGCGGGGTTTTATTTCCTTTCGGGCCTGTCCATTCATAAAAGCCATTGGCCGGGACAATACACCTGCGCTGAAGAAAAGGAGTCTTCCACATCCGGCTTTTCATAATCTTATCATCCCTGGTATTGATTGGAATGAAAGGGCGATCTCCTTCTTTAGGTTTCCATCCCATAAATCCCCAGTGCATGGGTTCAAGTATCCGTTTTCCGTCTTCATTAACCCGTGCCACAGGCATGATATTAGTCGGGGCTACATTGTAATTAGGCTGGAAGACGAACTCCCCTTGTTTTCCTGGAGTACGCCATCGGCCACTGTCTATCGCATTGAGAAAGTCATTTACATCGTCGAGCTCTTGGTATAAAACGTATCGGCCACACATTTAACAGGTGTTTTTATTTTGATTTAAAGTATTGATTAAAACTTATCTTTAAGAATATTCTTCACTCTTTGGTCATAATCTGGAACTGTATATTTAATCATTTGACCGACATCATTAAACAATCCCCCCATCAAATGCTGAACTTTCATATCAGGTAATTCCCAAGTAGTGGAATAGAAAATGTAATTATTTGCAAGTAGAAAATACTGTGAATAGGTGCTGTCAGGATCTAACTCACCATATTCACTTATCGGATGTTCAAAAATATTTATTTCTTTTTCAGCTTCTCCATATTTGCTTGCAAGTATATCGTTTATCCGGTCATAGTAGATAAGATAAAATTCCTCCGTAGAATACGGCCCTTTAAATTCGATTGTATTTTCAACTAATTCATCATCGATAAATCTGAAATGCACCCGAACATCCATTCTATCCAGCTTGTCATCATAGGCATGACTTATAATACCCGTACCATCATTAGTTATATCGTTTTCCTTTCCCATTATGCTTTGAACTTCATTTAAGCTCATACCTAATTTTGTACCATTAAACTGTGCATGTACGTCAAAGGAGACAAAACTAAGTGTTGTAACAATTAGGATGGCCAATAGATATGTCGAAGATTTCTTCATGTTCTTTAATTTAAATTTATTGATCTAAATCAATGTTTTACTCCATTCTAAAAATTGATGCTTAGTAGTTAATGTAATAAATAGGAATTCAATTTTAAGCAAACGGTTAGTAACATGCATTCAAGATTAAACTATCGCGATCTATTTCTTGTCTTAAGCTCCGAGTTAAAAACGCTGATGTATTATTTCGGAGACGATCCGAAGTATCAGGTGATACTGGAAGTGTTCGCTGAATACAGAGAGGATGAGTATAACCCTATGCCGAAGCAGAAGGATTTGTTAGAACGGCTCGGGCTAACGAGAACTAAATTAATGAAGCTACTACGCGAGTTATACCATGATTTCAAGCATTCCATATTTCAGGCTCACCGGTACCCGGTTAACAAGACTGAGTATTATGTAAGTGCAGAAACATTGGACGGTCATTGTTGGCAGATAGGTTTAGATCACTTGGAGCACCTTCCATCTCAAGGAGATGTGTTTAGGGTTCCATTTGTTAAAAGTGAGTATAGCAGCGGTTATTTTTGGGTAAAACAAGTTAATCACAGCATCGAAAATCAGGTTCATACTGTCTCAATATTTGTGAGTGCAAAGCGTGATGATGACGAGAGTAGTAGGTTTAACAGGTAATAAAATTGGCAGGGCTATATAACCCTGCCAGTTATGTTATTCATGATGCTCAAAGAATACCTCTTCCGGGATGGGAGGTTCTTCACGTTGAGTCTCTGAAGCGCCGGAGGATTCATTCAGCCAGTCCCGCAGCAGTACTCCGGTCTGCTCGGTTATCTGGAAGATCTTCTCACCAAAAAGATTGGTCCGGTCTTTCGAGGTCTGAGCCTGGTGATGCATATCCAAGTCAAATACGGCCGTGAACTCGTATTCTACGCCATCCCGCATAATCGGTGCCATTCCTACCTTTTGGGGGATCTGCTTGCCTTTCTCGTTCTCCTGAATAACGTATTCCATTTTAGAACGCATACAGACAATTACATGAATTTTAGAGAAGAGGATGGCCCTGAGAAACAGATCATACTGTTTGTTTGCTTCCGCCCAGTTCCCAAAATGATTGCCGCCTCGTTTGTCAAGCTTATCCTTGTATTCAAGAATACCATTCCAGAAGTGAGACGCGCTATCTACGATTAACACATCGTAGTCCTGACTGAGCGCTTCCTTAACCGGATTAACAAGTTTGTCAATTGTGTACGGAGCTTCTGCACTGCTCACATCAAACTCAAAGTCATTTGCGTACAGGGAGGCGCTTTCATTTTCCGTATCGATAAGTGCAATCTTGCCGTTGGGCATTAGCCCGCCGGCCAGTCTTAATGCTGAGTACGTTTTACCTGAACCGCTTGGTCCGGTAATAGCCAGTTTAATATGGCTTCCTTTTCGTGTTGCTTTCGTAAACATAATATTCTCCTATTGGTTATTTAATTCTGAGGTGGGTGCCTCTGGGTTCTATTTTGGCAAAGAGGTGTGCTTGTTCATCTCCGTCAAGAAGGGCTTCTCGAATACGGCTCATATCAGGTTCTTTAAAAACCCGAATGAATTGTTCCGGGAGGGATTCAGTAGAAACGTCTTCGTGTAACTTGACCGGGAGCAAGCCCCCGTTGCCGCAGACCGTCACGGTAAACCTTGAGGTTTCTACTTTTTCTTTGCACCGGTATTCCAGGTATAGCTTCAGTCGTTCTTTGAGGCTGCTAACCTTCTTCCGGTAACCTTGTGACCGTTCGGCCAACCGCTGTGCTTCGTCTGCGATCTCCTCAAACTTTCGGATGATGTAGCAGTAGGCATCTACTTTGTCTTCTTCCTTGCCTTCGTACTCTTTGAGCCATTGATCTATTTCCTCGGTGATTTCACCTTCGGTTTCAATAAGCAGAGTCTCAAGGGCATAGAAGTGCTCCCCGATGTCGAACAGGGATTCTTTGGTGGTAGGTGTTTCAGGTTGTGTTGTATTCATAGTTGTGACAGATTTTGTTGTATAACAAAAAAGCCCACAATCACTTGCAGGCTTTGTTATGGGTTGATATGTGAGTTTGATTTCATAGGGCAAAGACTTTTGAGGTCTTTAGTTGCAGTCGTGCCCGTTGAGGCTTGGGCACCTCGTGTGAAATGAAGTACGTGATGTCATTCAACAGCTCCCACTGCGACTTGTCCGGTAGGCGGTCGGTAGAAGTGATGGCTTCCAGCCGCTTTTTGCCAAGGGCTTTCTGAAGCTCCTTTATAAAAGCTTCTTCTAACTCTCTTGATTTAAGCTGGTCGATACGAGTCTGTACATCGGTGATTTTATCAGTGATGCTGTGGAACTGGTCTTCGAGCTTATCGAAAGAAAAGCCGGAGGTATGCCGGGCGTAAAGCGAGCCAAGAACAGACCCAAAGATCATCCCGTTACTGCAGATGCTTCTGATGGCTCCCCAATATAATCGTACTCCTTCCGATTGGTCGTAAGAGTTGTGCAAATATATCGACATCGGAATCTCCGACTGCCCGTCGTGAACTAACACGTGCGGAAAGGTCACCTGCAGGCGCATCCGGTGTGCAAGACAAAAGCTATGGCTCGGGTCAATGAACCAGTCCACTTTTAGCTTTTCCAGATTATCCATAAAGGGATTAATCAGGTCTTTGTTAGGGATGAGCTGGTAACTGTTTTTGGCTACAGAGACGACTCGCTCGGTTCCTCCGATATTAGCCACTATGGCTTTGTAACCGGATATGGGTTTAAGGGTGGAATCGGTGTCGGGGATCAGAGAAATATCCTGCTCCTCAACATCGAAAAAGTAGTTGTTTAATTTCATGGTGATATGTTGTTTTGATGGGTTAATATTTTGAAGTATCGATGGGGATAGAACCGTCCATCAATATCGATGAGATACAGCAGGGGCTCGTCCTTCGTGCAGGATACCCCTGTGATGTTGACAAAAGCGCCGGTCGGAATGAGGCGGGTGCTTCGTATGCACTGTGCTTTTATCGGACAATGCAGACGGACCAGTCCCGATCTGGGAAAGACCAACAGGCTGTCATTGGGCAAGCCCAATCGGCGATGTTCTTCTCCGGTCATGGGCTTACATTAATCCTCGGTTTCGCATCGATACGAACCCGTCCCGGGTTACCAGGATATGATCGTCCAAGGCAATGCCTAAGATCTTTAGCGCTTCCTTTATCCGCTTGGTGAGTTGTATGTCAGCGGTACTGAATTTTTTATGGCAACTCGGATGATTGTGTGCTAAAACCACAGAGTTGGCATTCCCAAGTAAAGCCGTGACAGCTACCTCGGAAACATCCACGATGGTGGCCGTTTTTCCTCCTTCCGATATTTTTGAAAATCCCAGGCAGTTTTTTGAATTATCCAGAAGTACGAGATAAAAGATCTCTTTTAGATCAAGTCTTCCGTCGGGGAAAATGTCCATAAGCATTCCATAGGCATCCTCAGGGCAGCAGATGGACCAACGAGTCCGTTCCGGCGACGCTTTATAGGTGAGTTCAACCTCAGCCATATAGGGAAATTTGTCGGTTTCAGTTTGAGTATTCATAGGGTTCTCCTTTAAATAAAAAAGGGAGATCATTTGTGGTGATCTCCCTTGGGTTGATTGATTAGTTGAATTATAGCGCGGGTTCCAGATCGTTCTTTCTGGAGGTGCCGGCAAACACATGTTTTTCCATGCTGCTTGATTTGGCCGGGGCAGGCGTAGTAGCCTCGGCGGATTCATCGACTTTACGGATATCCCAGCTATGGGTCAGACTCAATACACGGCCATCAGGGGCCTCCCATTCGTATGGATCGGTTTCCTTTTGGTAGATTTCATAACCATTCAAAACTGAGCCTGGAGGGAAATAGGTTTTGGCGGTTTTCTTATCCATACCATTTAAGGGGATGGACACCTCACGCAGGCTGAACCTGCTGTTGCCGTTCTCACTTTGCGAAAAGCTGATCCCGGCAATGATGGCTACCGGGAACATCTCACCGGTATCCTTTCGGGTTCGTTCTTCGATTCTGTCGACTGTCAAAGATTTTATTGTAGACATAGTAATTCACCATTTTGGTTTGTTAAAATTTGAACCGGGATATTCACTTTGAATAGACCCCGGGGCCTATTTGAAAGGCACAGGTTAGCCCGGGTGGATTTGCGTAGGTACTTTCTGCACACGAATGCACATAAAAAAATGGGATTACAGAACTCCTTCTTAGAAGAGGGTGCTATAACAGAATCGTAGAGTAGATGGCGGGGGTGTTTTATAGACCTACCGGAAAAGAGAAATGAAGAGCTGGCCTGAAAAATTTTTTAATAAAATTTCAGAGTAGTCTGATAGAATAGATTCTCAGAAGAGAGTTGTTGATTTGGTATCAGGAAATGGCGCTAAAATGTGGTTTTGTAGCCCGTAATTATAGCTGTTTTGGTATCCTATATTCCCTTGATGCTGCTCAAAAGTGTCATATTAATATAATGAGCATGTTTTCAGTAGGGCGATTTTATAGGGGATTTGTAGGGGGTGGGGGTAGGCGATTGGAGAAGCTGATATACTTGAAAAAATTAAGACCGCAATCGTTAGGTTAGTAACCCGTTGCGGTCTTAAAGTCTTCATGTTTGTTTGTAATAAGCGATGTTATCTTTTAGAGAAATATGGGTTAAAGGCTGGTTTGAGTGCTAATCTGTATTTTTATCAGGTTTACTCTCACCTTGGTTTTCTTCCGGATTATTTAAGACCGCAGGATCTGAATAAGGAAAGTCTGCGGTCTTAAGTTTCCATTTCCATTTACCTTCGTGTGCAGGGCTACCGTCTGCATAAGCTTGGACTCCTAACCTTTCTTTGGCTTTTTCGATAGTCCTCCAGCTTGCAACACTATCTTTTTTAGATAAGTTTTTAATTTCAGTCGATTCCATTGGCCCTTCTTTTAGCAAGGCATGTAGCCAATCCACTGCCTCATCGATTTTTGGCTTTTCTTTATTTGAATTCTCCGTGAAAGCTTGCTCAACAGTAACCTCCACTGGATCTTTTTCCCAATTTACGATTGGAAGTCCATCTCTGTTTTCAGAGATTGAATAGGCCAAACCACCAGTATCAGGTGCTAAGTTATTCTTAATGGGTAATACAAGCCGCCTTTGTGGATCATTCTTGTCCTTTACTACAATCCAAACGGATCTCGCAGCTGCGGTAAAGGCTAAAGAACCCATAATTCTATATTGTGGCTGATCACCACCCTTGTTTAAGTGAGAGACTGCAAGTACTGCTGTATGATGCCTCTTCGCTATTTCTGCTAAGGGCCTCAAGGCACTTCTTACCTTTGAGTTATTATGCGAATCTACCGTACTCATAAATGCAGAAATGGGATCGATGATTATAAGCTTAATATTTCTTTGGGTTAAAATTTCAGTGAGAGCAGCAATTCCATTCGATAAGTCGAAAAACTCCTTTTTGACACTATCTCCTTTGTTATTAAGGACAGCGTAAATAACGATTGCCTTATTGATGTCGCCATTAGCCGCTTCAAATCGAGGTCTGATTGTGTCTGCAGGGTCATCTTCAGCACTAATAATTAGTACTTCTCCCGGGTTATTATCACTTCCATCCGGCCATGTGGCGCCACTCGAAATTCTGGCGGCCATGTCAGTAGTTATTAAACTTTTACCGAGACCAGGATCACCAGCTAAAAGGGTAACTTTACCCAGTGCAATTCTACCTTGCCATAACCATTCTACTTGTTTTGACTCAATGTCACTTAACCGCTTTGTAATAGAATGATTTAGCTTAGGATTGTTTAATTCTTGATCAGGATTAGCTATATTCTGTTGAGCATTATTTTGTGAATCAGCCAGTCCTTTATTAGGGGTTGGCTTTTTCATTTTTCACCCTCCCCATCTTTGTTAAAGAGTTCTTCTACAGTAGGGCGTTCTTTTAGCCATTCCATTAAATCGGATTCCAACCACCCAGAGGTTCCTTGGGATATTTTTCTTCTTGGTGGTAGGTCGCCTCGTTTTTCCATCCGCCAAACAGTAACGGTAGAAACAGAAAGAGCTTCGGCCAGTTCAGTAGGTCGTATGATTTTGATCGTAGTTTTCATGAGTATGAAAATTTAGGTTTGGATTGTAGTTAGGATCTGGTTCAAAAGAACTGTCCTTAAACGGAGTATCTCCGCTACCTAAATTTTTCATCATGTGAGTTGTTTCACGTCATGAAACTACTGGCGAAAGTTGTGTTTCGCGAAGCTTCTTGAATGTACATCTTGCTTCAGAAAAATACAATCTATGAACTCATTTTAAGTAAATTTGTGCTCTTAACTTCTCCTCTGAGTATTTTATCTAATTTGGTGTTCCATTTGGTTAAAGCTGTTTTCTTTTCCTCCCGGTAATTATACCGGTCGTAAATGGCTGTCACCTGATCGTCACCGGCCAAGCCTTTATGATTCAAAATCTTTCCCAGCACAGTCCGGTCCGTTCTCATACCAGCCATGTAGGTGGCCGCAGTCCTTCGCAAGTCATGCAAGCGAAAGTCTTCCACCTTCGATGCCCTTCGAACCCTCCCGGCCGCCTTCTGTAGCCAATCGACAGGCTCATTATCCAGTACCGGGGACTTGAATAAATAGTCTGAATCCCAAGAATAATTTTTCACATCTCGTAGTACCTCTAATGCCATAAAAGGAAGCGGCACCTCATGTGTACGATTTGCTTTAGTTAATTCAGCAGGTATAGTCCAGACCCCTTTTTGTATATGATCCCATCTCGTTTGTCTTGTTTCACCCGATCGTTGGCCACAGATCAGTAGCATTTTAAATAATGAGCGATAAGGTTCTTCTTCAAGCTCAAAAGCATCCCATATACTTACGATTTCTTCGGGTGTATAATATCTTTTTCTCGTGCTTACTTTACCGAGAGGCTTGATGGTAAGTACGATATTATGATCAAGCATTCCCCTGTTCACGCCAAAAGAAAACATGCTTGATAAGATAGATCGGATTCGATTTGAATTTACCGGCGCATTATTATCTTCGGCAATCTCCTCCAGCAACTCTATGATATCAAGGCGAGTAATTGTTTCTAAGGGAATCTTTCCGAGCTTCGGAATAATCGTATTGTTAATTCTTCTTTTGTAATCATCCCTGGTTGACTGTCTTAGAGTGGGAAAATGCTTCTTCTCAAAGACCTTCGCTAAGTCTGCCACTGTTTTTGCTTTTGGTTTATTCCGGTTGGCAACTTTCTCAGCTTGGGGATCATTACCCAGGGCAATTTCAATTTTAAGCTTTTTAGCTACATCTCTTGCTTCAGCAAGGCCAACACTTGGAAAGGTTCCAATGGTATACCGCTTTCCTTTAGTGCCGTAAGCTAAAGCAAATGCTTTGTGTCCGGTTTTCGTGACCCGCAACAACAAACCATTGACAACTGTGTCATAATACTCAGTTCGTTTTTTTGGTTTATCAAGGTTCGTAATGAACGGGTGTGTTAATTTCTTTTTTGGCATTTCATTAGGGTTTAAGAGCGAGCATAAACCTTGCTGGGTTACAGCTCCGTTACAGTTAAATCGGCTAATGGAAACACATTTCATGTCGTTGCATGAAATTTAAAAAATTAATGTAAGTAAATGAAATTTATTTACTTATGTAACGAAAAGAAGGGTGATGAAATGCTATGAAAGGTGATGAAATACAGGCTTGAAAGCCCTGAAAATCCGTGTGTCGGCGGTTCAAATCCGCCCGGTCCCACACTCAAGTAAAGCCTCGTACACCATAAAGTGATGTGCGGGGCTTTTTTGGTTTTTGAGTGCAAACATGGGTGCAAACAATTTGCCCTGAAAATAAAATGTACAAACGGATTTTCAGTCCGTGTGGCCCATTATGACTATTTTCTTTCCCAAATGAATCCGCAGGTGCTTTTGTTGTTTTCTTAAAACAATGAAATCCGCAAGCAGATAAAGTTTCTTATGACACGTGTTTACAGCTTTTTTATGTTGCTGTTTCTGTTTTTTGCAACAGGCTGTTTGCGCCCGGTTACTGATTTATATCCCGAGGAGAAAGAACAGCGTCCGGTTCCGGCTTATGTAGTGGATCACGGCTGGCATACAGCCATTGCTTTTGAAGGTGAATATCTGAGAGAAAAAATTCCCGAACATAAGGCTCTGCCTGAAACCGAATTTTTGATGATAGGCTGGGGAGATAACAAATATTATCAGGCTGAGCAGGCGACGGTTGGACTGTTCCTCCGAGCTGCTTTCTGGCCCACCGGAAGTGTAATGCATGTAGTGGGTTTTGATGAAGGTGTGGAAAGCCATTTTGCTGGAAACGAGATTGTAATGGTACATCTTAGCGAACGAGGTATGGAACAAATGGCTTGCTACATAGAAGGCCGATTCCACGAGGGTGAGGGTGAAAAGCTGGAATATGTTGCTGCCGGATTATATCCGAATAGTGCGTTCTTCAAAGCAAAGGATTTATATTTCTTCCCCAAAACATCCAACAAATGGACGGCTCGCGTCCTTCGCAAAAGCGGGTTTCCCATCACCCCGTTTTATGCTCTTACTGCTTCGAATGTAATACGACAGGTGAAGTGATAACTGAGTAGCATGTAAACCGGAGCTTTGTAACGATGTTAACTGGTAGCAGTATTTAGCTGAAACCACATAATGCAACAAAAAGAGCTTCTTTCTTGTTGGGCTGATACGATGAAATTGGAAAAAACCAACTCATTATTATGAACAAGGAACAAGGTCTTACCGAACGCAAATGTGAAGCCTGCCACCCTGATACCCCGGTACTGAAAGGCCGTGAACTCCGGGAATACTACCAACAGCTTGGAGGCGACTGGAAGCTGGTGGATGACCATCACCTGACCAAGACCTATGAGTTTAATAATTTCAGGGAAGCTCTTGATTTTACCGTCAAAATCGGGGAAATGTCGGAAGATGAAGGGCATCATCCGGAGATAAAGCTGACTTGGGGAAAAGTAACCGTGACGGTGTACACCCATGCTATCGACGGTTTAAGTGAAAATGATTTTATCTGGGCGGCCAAAGCGGATCAGATAGACCAATGACGTCGGCTCTCACTCTCGTTGATAAGCTCGGGCTTAGCAACGCAGTCCCAGTCCCGGAAGCTCCAGCTTCCCGTGATGGGCAAGTCTTATAGCAAAACCTCATCCTAAAAGAGAAAAATCTTACTTGAATACTTCTTGAAAGATATTAATGATCTCTAATTGCTTCATTTAAAATTACATGGTATTAATTAGACATAACAAAATTTAAACGCTTTACCTATTCGGACAATAATATAAGAAGCATTGGTTTTTAAGGGTAAGTACAATCTTAATAGTTTAATATAAGTAACCATGATTAAAAATATAACGCAGCGGGTACAACTGCCTTTGCTATTTTTAACAATTATCGCACTTACATTCACAGGATGTAAGGATATGATGGCTAATAGTTCGGAGGATATCGAATCTGAGTCCTTAACTTCTGTTTTAGAGAATGAAACTGACTCCAATAATACTCCGGACGGATTATTACCAAATTCACAACAATACAATAACAGCAGCAAACCGGTTGCTACCGGAAAAAGCGGAGGAGTAACACTTACTGCAAGAGCAATGATGAACAGTCAAATGATTGTAGATCTTGAAGTAACATCTGGTGAGCTCGACTCTGATGAAGAAGCACCCGGGACCATTACCAAAGTACGGGTTAAAGCTCTTGATACCGACAATCCTGATCCGGATAATCCGGTATGGGAAGAAAACTACAATAAGCTTGATGATGGCGGCAGCTTCACTGAAAGCTTCGAAAATCTTATCCACGGTCAGCAATTGGATATACATGCAAATGTTCGGGAAATGTTTGCAGACAAAAAGAATAGTCACCGAACAGGTATTATATCCCTTTTAGAAGATGTAAAGTTTCGTCCTGATCTCGCTATTACCAACATAGATGCACCGGCTGAAGTTTTTGTTCAGGATCCTGTAATCATTGATGCGGAAGTCTCAGAAAACCTTGGAGATTTAGGGGCTACTGCAGATTGTATTCTCAGAATTGATGGAAATGAAATTGACCGGGCTGCTGGAATTTGGGTTGATGCAGGTGATGCCGTACTCTGTTCTTTCCAAACTCAGTTTGAAACAACAGGTACCAGGAATGGTGAAGTATCTGTAGAGAATGTGACGCCCGGAGATTTTGACAATGGAAATAATAGCAGCACGTTCCAGATTGAAGTAACAGAACCTAATATAAATAACTTTAATTGGTCCGGTAATGCATTGATAGATATCGAGGACTATACCGAGTATTCCAGCAACTGGAGATATGGAGATGTTAGCTCTACTCGCAATCTTACTGGGAAACGGCAGTCCCTAACGATTTACTCTTCTGTTGAAAACTCTATTGGTTTTCCTATGGATATCGATGTCAATGTGACTTCAGGAAGCTATACCTGGCTAAATGAATCATTGACGTCCGTTAACCCTGACAATAGTTATACCCGTTATGATATGCGTAGGGTTTATCTTCCAAACAACAGCTACATACAAATTATAAAGTACAATAACGATAACCTTACTCGTGTAAACTTGCGTAGATATGCCCGCAATGTGGTCTATTATGGATATGATTATTATGGTGATTACTATTATTTTGAATATGATGACACCATGCTTCCATATGGTAATGACGTAACCTTCAAACTTACATTTGACGGATCAAATGGTTTAGCAGCTACTTTGGCGGGTGAAATTCTGCTTATTGAAGGGACTGAAAGTTACAGCTATTGTTATGATTATGGATGTAAATCCCTTGATAGTCACTATCTGAGTGGTGATGCTTCCGGCTCATCTGATTAACAAAAAACTATATTTAAAACCGTATGGAATAAAACCCATACGGTTTTTTTCTAAGTATTTGGTACTTAATTGCTCTCGTTCTGATGGGCTGATCCGGAATATCTTCACGAAGGCGCTATCTGCATCCTATAATAAATAGTTGTAGCTCAATACCCCGCAGCCTGACCATCCACCCTCGACTCCGAAGCTCCAAAATACACGCCTTTCTCATGATCACGCATAATAGCCTGGAAACGGCCGAAGAAGCTGTCTCCGATCTGTACGTTATGTCCCATTTGCCGGAGGGCCTGAACTACCTGAAAATCCACACCCGACTCAATACTGACCTGTCCTGAATTGGTGAGTTTATCTGAAAGGGCATCGGTAGGTTGGGTCGATCCCGAGTGTTCCCACCGGAAGGCATCGCCGGCCTGCTGAATATTCATCCCAAAATCAATCACATTAGTGAGAATACTTACGTGTCCGATCGGCTGATAACCACCGCCCATGTTTCCAAACGCCATGATCGGCTTGCCGTCTTTCATTACAAAACCGGGGATGATGGTATGAAACGGTCGTTTGCCCGGTGCATAGACATTCGGGTGATTCGGATCGAGAGAAAATAATTCACCGCGGTTTTGAAAGCTGAATCCTGTTCCCGGTACCACAAATCCGGTCCCCATGCCCCGAAAGTTACTTTGGATAAGGGAGACCATATTGCCTTCTTCATCGGCAGTGGTAAGGTAAATGGTGTCTCCGTCTTCGAGCACTTCAACTCCGGTGGTGAGATCTCTGCGAGCCCGGTCGCCGATCAGTTCGCGACGCTCGGCCGCATATTCTTTGGAAAGCAGCTTATCATATGGAACCTCATGAAAATCGGGATCGGCATAATGCTTGGCACGATCTTCAAAAGCCAGTTTCTTAGCTTCGATCATCAGGTGCAGGGTTTCGGCAGTGCCAAATCCGGTTTCTGAAAGGTCAAATCCTTCCAGGATATTCAGTATCTGAAGAACCGCTGTACCCTGTACGTTTCCGCCCACCTGGTATACATCATAGCCCCGGTAGTTCACCGTCTGCGGCTCCACCCACTCCGATTCATGCTTATCAAAATCTTCATAGCGTAGGTATCCGTTATTCTCTTTCATCCAGACATCGATCTTTTCGGCTATCTCTCCCCGGTAGAAAGCATCGCGGCCTTCCTCGGCCAATAGCCGGAAGGTATTTCCAAGATCAGGATTGCGGAACACTTCACCCTTTTCAGGTCCGCGGCCGTCAATAGTGAAAGTCTCCTCAAATGCTCCGGGCTGTTGCTTTAAAAAAGGAACACTGCGTCTCCATGAAGCCGAAATCACCTCACTTACCGGGAATCCGTTTTCAGCATAGTGGATTGGTTCAGACAGGATATCACTCATATCAACCGAGCCAAAACGCTCATGCATTTCAAACCATCCATCCACGGCTCCCGGAACGGATACCGATAGCAGATCATAAGCAGGAATGTCATCCTCCCCTTTCTCTTCGAGGATCTCCATCATACGGTCGTAAGAGAGTCCGCGTGGAGATCGTCCGCTGGCATTGAGGGCATAAAGCTGTTCGCTTTCAGCATGCCAGATAATGGCAAAGAGATCACCGCCAATACCGTTTCCGGTGGGTTCCATAAGCCCCATGGCAGCGTTGGCTCCGATAGCTGCATCGATCGCATTTCCTCCGTTACGGAGAATTTCTAAACCCACCTGGGTGGCCAAAGGCTGACTGGTTGCCACCATACCCCGTTGAGCGATCACCTCGGACCGGGTGGAGATAAGGTTTCCGGCTTCACGGTCGATTTGTGCCAATACAGTTTCAAAAGGGATCAGCAGAAGAGCAAAAAGGACCGGAATTGTCAGAGCATAGGTTTTTTTCATCAGAAATTGGATTGGTTAATAATGCAATGGATTATACAATCTGATAATGCCTTTTACAAAACAAACCGTTCCATGCTTGCCAATTAAGCTATCATCTGTAAGCAGGAATGTACAACTTCAGAGGATTGTCCCATCAAGGAGTGATAACCAACTTCCCTCTCGTGTGAAGTTTTTCAATTTCCTGAAGTGCCTGTACGACTTCATCCAGTGAATAGGTTCTGGTAACCGGCACTTTTATCTTACCGTTATCGGCAAGTCCGGCAATATGCTCAAGCTGTTCGGCATTTGGTTCTACAAATACATACTTAAATTCAATGTCATCGCTGATATCGGGTTTACTCTTGGTTATAGAAACAACTTTTCCGCCGTCTTTTAATACATTTGTTTCCATGACTTGTGTAAAAGAATCCCCACGTGAACAATGAAAGATAAGATCAACTCCTTCAGGTTGGACTTTTTCAACAGCTTCTCCCACATGATTATCTTTGTAATCAATCGTGATATCAGCCCCGAGTTCTTTCATATACTCATGATTGGCTTCACTCGCCACACCAATTACGGTTGCTCCAACAGATTTCGCTAATTGAATAGCTAAAGTCCCTACCCCACCTGAAGCACCTAAAATTAACAAGGTCTGACCCTTTTTGAGCTCTCCAAAATCAAAAATCGATTGATAGGCTGTTAATCCCACTAATGGTATTCCACCGGCTTCTTCCATAGAAATATTGGTTGGCCTTTCAGCAAGGTAAGATTCCGGTAGGCTCACATACTCTGCAAACGTACCGTGTTTAATTTTGGGACGTCTTGCATATGCATACACTTCATCACCGGTACTAAAACGGCTGGCCGAGTGACCGGTCTCTTCCACTACACCTGCCACATCCCATCCCGGGATTAAAGGAAATTCACCGGGAATGGCATCTTTAAGCATGCCCCTTGCAACAGCAGCATCAACGGGATTTACTCCGGCAGCTTTAACCCGGATCAAAACCTCTCCTTCCCCTGCTTCGGGCTTGTCCAATTGATCGGTCTTAATATTAGTTAGATCTCCGTATTCTTCAATATAAGCAGCTCTCATTTGTTCACTCATAAATAAATTTAGTTTAAGACAATTGACTTTTCATTTCCCTCAAAAACAAGGGATGGGAAGAATGAGTTCGCAGGAAAGATTTGTTTCACCCTATGAAGGCGATGGATAAAATTGAACAGCCGGTTTCATGCACTACAGATCTTCGATCGTACCCACATCAGTAGCTTCATACCATTCTTTCTTCATGAAAAAGACAGAGGAGATTACAAATAATCCGGCAGCGATGGCGGCCGAGTAGAAAGTGGCATTAAGGCTGATTCCGGCATATACCAAGCCCAGCAAGTAAGGTCCGAGTGCCTGACCGGTACGCATAACCACCCAATTCACGGATAGGAAGGCTGCACGATATTCCTTGTCGGCATAGCCGGTTAGAAGGTTCAGAATACTAGGGATGTTAATGCCTTGTGCGGCCCCGAAGATAATTACGGGGATAATAAACCACCAAATGCTTTCAACGATAGGGAGCATGAGAAAAATGGATAAGTACAAAATAGCAGCCGTGCGAATCAGGTTGACTTCCGAAAATCGCAGGGTGAGTTTGCCGAGCTGGGAAGAAGTGTATGCGGTCATAAAAGATGAGCCGGACAAGATGATCCCAATCCACAATGAATTCTGTCCAAATCTCTCATCGAGTAGAATGGTGAAAAAGGTGATGTACCCTCCATAAAGCATGATGAAGGTCAGAAATATTCCCACAAAAAGCGGGATCACTTTTTTAGAAACAAGTGAGGAAGCTACATTTGAAAAGATCTCAGAAACATTAAGCCCGCCGTCCGAACCTGTTTTCTCGAGATGGGTGAGCACGAAAAGTCCGACCGGAATGGCGAGAAGGCTTAAGAAAAAGGGATAATGCCATCCTAACACAGCAAGTGCCCCGCCCACAGCAGGATAAAAAGCAGTACCGATACTTAAGACACTTCCATTATATCCCATCGCTGTAGCTCTGCGATTCCCGGAATATAAATCCCCGATTAGCGTAAGATTTAATGCTCCGAGAGAGGCACTGCCCATACCCTGAAACGCTCTGAATAATAACATTTGCTCAAAAGAAGTGGCGTAAGCACAAGCCGTTCCGGCAATTCCAAAAAGAAAAAGAGAGGGCACCAAAACAATTTTACGTCCGAAGCGGTCAGCTAAAAGACCAAGAACAGGTGTAATAAAAATACCGGGCAATGTGAAAAAGGTAATTAACAAACCAATTTGCTGGGCTGAAACGTCGAATGCATCAGCTATAGAAGGGAAGGCAGGAGCAATAGAGGAAACGCCCATTACAGCTGTTAGAGTAATGCCAAAAATGATGTAGAGGTTTACATCACGCAATAAACGAGGTTGTGATTCTTCAGCTGTACTGCTCAAAATAGAGTGTTATTAAAATTTCAAGTGTGTTAAGTCGAGTAGGGCTCAACCCGTTCCGTATGCCGCCAATGATACTGATATTTAAAGGGGAGTACCACTTATTCAGTTATTAGAGAGATTTTATTGAAATGATGGTGTGTTTTGATGATATTTTTGTATTCAAACTTGGAGAATTTTCATCAGGTCATGATTAGTATTATTATTACAGAATTCTCCGGCGGGATTCTAAATAAATCCTGAGATGTTGGCGTAAAATGCATGGATACGAAGTTACTTGAAAATAAAAGTGAAGTACAAAATTGAAAGCTGAAAAACAGATTTTACCGGATATTTCTAATCACCGGTACACCGTTAGTATTGCAAGAACAGATGCTGAAATTGAGAAGGCATTGGAACTCAGGTATCGCGTTTTTTATGAAGAATTGCATCGGGAGTTTAATTCTTCCAGTAATATTGATCAAGACAAGTATGATGACCAGTGTCATCATTTAATTGTTACGGAAAACCAGTCCCAAAAAGTTGTGGGTACCTATCGGCTGCAAACCTATGAACAAGCAGTTTCCGGGGAAGGTTTTTATTCTGAAAGCCTTTTTAACCTTAACGAGTTGCCGGGCGAGATTCTTTCCCAAAGCTTTGAGGTAGGACGCGCGTGTATAGAAGAAGAACATCGCAGCGGACGTGTTTTGTTTTTGTTATGGAAAGGATTTGCAGGATACCTGCAAGCATTGAATAAAAGATATTTACTGGGCAGTTTGGGAATACCGGCAAAATCACCGCAAGAAGCACTGGCTATTTACAATGAACTGGAAGAGCAAGGTGTTATCCATAAAGAATACCGGGTTAGTGCAAAAGAACCGTATCGACAAAATGGCGAGGCGAGGAAAACTGTAAGGCAGAAAAAATTCAAGGCGTCCGGACTGCTTGAAAATTATCTAAGCGTAGGTTGTGACATCATCAGTAAGCCGGCTTATCATCAAGACCTTGAGTTGCTGTATGTGATGATTTTTATGGATATTGAGAAAATCACTCCTCGTATCAAAAAAATGTTTTTTGGTTAAAAATCCACAACAAAACTCAACAGCCATTAAGCCATGAGTAAAATTCGCGGTTATTTAAAGCTTGTTTTGTTGTTGCTGTACACTCTTTTTACCTACGGTATTTATGCTGTGGGTTTACTGATTCCAAAAATCTTCAGGTTACGGTATGAACCCTGGCGGAATCTATTTATGCGGACATGGGCCCGGGGGGTCGTTGCTATTTTTAATATGAAAATTACCGTAGAAGGAATCCCTCCTAAGCCTCCTTTTTTTATCGTATCCAATCATCTCAGTTATCTGGATATTGTACCGTTATACCTGAGTTTGCGATGTACATTTGTGGCCAAAAAAGCAGTAAGAAGCTGGCCGGTTTTGGGATTTATGATCGATTCAGTTGGAGTCATATTTGTGGACCGTACCAGGCGAACGGATGTAAAAAGGGTGAATGAAATTCTTTCAAAATCTATGAATGAGTATCAAGGGCTTATTCTATTTCCCGAAGGCACTTCTTCCGGGGGAGAAGAAGTGTTGCCCTTTCATGCATCGTTGTTGGAGTATCCGGCACAAGCCAATACAGAGGTTCATACTGTTTCCATTTCATATCAGACTGCAGAGGAAGATGAACCTGCCCGCGACAGCGTGTGTTTTTTTGGCGCTCGCCATGGGTTTTTAGAGCATTTGATGAAGTTGGCTCAAACTCGCAAAGTATTCTGCAAAATGCGTTTTGGGCAACGGGCCATACAGTCTTCCGACAGAAAAGATTTGGCCGCAAAGCTTCATCATGAAGTTCAGCAAATTTTTGAACCGAGTTCCCCTTAAATCATAAAATGAATTTGTGTACCTCTGTTTACCTTCCTAATGCAAATGTTTTAACCTCTTCCCACCTTTCCCCGTCGTGTTTAAGCAGGCTGAGTGCTTCACCCGTAAAGGAAGCATTAAAAGTTCGATGCTCAAACTCCTTCCAGGCTTTATGGAAATTACTTTTAGTCAGGTCTTTAAAAGCCAGGGTTACATGGGGATGATATGGCCGTTTATCATAATTATAGTTGAAGATATCGGGGTTTGAACGAGCCATATTTTCCAATCTCTGTTGAATATTTATGAGCCCCGGCGTTTCTATTACATCAATAAAAATAACGCGTGGTGGGAAGGTTGAAAAATTATTGAGTTGTACTTCAAGAAAATCGAAAGCTTGGGTAAAGACTTCCAACAGAGAGTGAACGCTCTCCTCGTTTGCCTTATCCAATCGAAAAGGGCTTATGAGAGTAATATGTGGAGGAGCGTTTAAAGAATGTGAACTGTTAAATTTCTCTTTAACCTCAAGTTTCAGCTCCTGTATTTTATCTTTTAGCGGAGCCGGAGGAATGATTGCTATGAAATAGAGCTCATTAGACATGGTTTGAAGTCTCTCATTCGAAATTTAACATGATCTTATTTAGTCTTTTTTCAATTTTTTTGTTTCCTAAATTTCCAATACTTCCTTCATGGGTATGTTTCAGCTCTTTGGGCGGTTCAAAATTTCCATCCTCAATTTGCTGAGCTATCTTTTGATAGGCATCACGAAAGGGTGTTCCGTTCAATACCATTTCATTAACAGCTTCAACCGAAAAAATGAGTTTATATTTAGGATCACCCAGTATCTGATCGTTGATCTGTATTTTTCCGGCAGCATATTCTGTAATAAATAAACAATTTTTAAGCTCTTGTATTGCCGGGAATAAAATTTCTTTTAGAACTTGAAAATCACGGTGATAACCTGAAGTCAGGTTGGTGGTTGCCATTATGATTTGATTGGGTAATGTTCGTAGAATATTGGTTTTTGCCCGAATCAATTCGAATACATCCGGATTTTTCTTGTGCGGCATAATACTGGAACCGGTTGTAAGATCATCGGGAAGTTTGATAAAGTTGAAGTTCTGGCTGTTGTACAAACAAACATCAGAAGCCAGTTTATTGAGCGTTCCGGCAAGTCCCGCCATTGCAAAGGCCAGGGTTTGTTCGGTTTTACCCCGTCCCATTTGAGCATATACTGAATTTACATTCATGCCTTCAAAACCAAGTAATTCAGTAGTCATGGTTCGGTTTAGCGGGAAAGAAGAACCGTAACCGGCTGCTGACCCCAAAGGATTCCGGTTGATGATATGATAGGTCGATTCCATTAGTACCAAATCATCAACCAGGCTTTCGGCATAGGCCCCAAACCACAAGCCGAAACTGGAAGGCATTGCAGCTTGAGTATGGGTATACCCCGGAAGCAGAATTTTCTTGGTTGTTTCGCTCTGTACAATCAGCGTATCAAACAATTTTTCGGAAAGCTTGGCAATTTCCTTGATTTCATCTCTTAAGTACAATCTTAGGTCTACTAAAACCTGATCGTTTCGGGAGCGGCCGGAATGTACTTTTTTACCGATATCTCCAAGTTCTCTGGTCAGCATCAATTCAATTTGGGAATGGACGTCTTCTACGCCGTCTTCAATCTCAAAATTGCCCGGCTCAATAACTTCCTCCAAAATCCGGTTTAATTCCTTTGTCAGTTTATTCAACTCCTCCTTTTTCAATAAACCAACCGATTCCAGCATGGTGATGTGTGCAATGGTTCCCTTTACGTCGTACTTAGCGAGAACCAAGTCCAGTTCACGGTCTTTTCCTACCGTGAATTTCTCGATAAATTCATCGGTTTTAACTCCCTTTTCCCACAATTTTTTCATTTTTTTCAGTGTTTTGGTGCGATAGAGTTACGGTGTTATAGTGTTACCGTGCCTAACCTGAAAACGGTAACACTATAACACCGTAACACATTATATTTCTAATTGATTTAAAAGCTGAATATAGATTTTGATGCCTTCCCGTATTTCATCCAAATAAATAAATTCATCGGCGGTATGCGAACGATGAGTATCTCCAGGGCCGATTTTCACACTGTCAAAGGTCATGTGTACCTGGTCCGACATTGTTTTTGAACCATAGGTTCTGATTCCTGATTGTCTCGCTTTAATTACGATGGAATGATCCGGTGAAATACCTGAAGCATTTAAATTTGTTGACCGGGGATCCACTTCACACCCTACATGCTTGCGGATTATGTTCACTACTTCGTCATTCGTATAAAACTCATTGGGACGCACATCCACAACAAATCGGCATTCATCAGGTACCACATTATGTTGACTTCCGGCCTCAATCAAAGTCACCGTCATGTTAATTTCGCCCAGCACCTCCGATACTTTTTCAAACTGAAAAGTGCGAAACCATTGAATGTCTTCCAAAGCCTTGTAAATTGCATTGTCACCTTCTGCCCTGGCTGCATGGCCGCTTTCACCATGGCTGAGACAATCCAAAACAATTAAACCGCGCTCGGCTATGGCTAAGTCCATAGATGTCGGTTCACCAACAACGGCTAAGTCAATTTTTCCCAAATCAGGTAGTACGATTGGGACTCCATTTTTCCCTGATGTCTCTTCTTCGGCCGATGCCAGAAATACTAAATTATAGGGTTGTTCTTTTTCGCTGAGATATACAAAAGCAGCCAATAGACTCACCAGTGGCCCACCCGCATCATTACTTCCCAAGCCAAATAATTTATCATTTTCCAAAGTTGGTGTGAATGGATCCTTGATCCACTTTGATGAGGTTTTTACAGTGTCGTGATGCGAATTCAACATCAGTGTAGGTTTACTTGATTCAATTTCTCCCGCCCATGTCCAAACATTATTTCCTTTACGATGAACGGTAAACCCGAACTCTTCCAGAGCCCCTAAAAGTAAATCAGCTGTTTTATCCTCTTCACTGCTATATGATGGTATAGAAATCAGTTTTTTTAGAAGCTCAATCGCCTGTTCGCTAAGTCGTTCTATTTTATTCATGTTATTAATTGTGTGCCCGAGGTTATTTTGGAAACGGATTTAAAACTTCGAATACTCACTGTTTTTACTCCATTTTTGAGTGCCTGAAATCCGAGATCTATTTTTGGAATCATTCCATCTGTAATCAGTCCTATATCCCTTAAATGACGATAAAGAAGAAGGTTTATCTCGGTGATTAGCTTTTCCTTATTCATCACACCGGGTTTTTCAAAGCAGAAAATGAGTTCTGTTTCATTGGTTTTTGCCAATTCTGCCGATGCTGCCGAAGCAATACTGTCAGCATTCGTGTTTAGCATATTTCCCTTCCCATCGTGGGTGAGTGGGGCAAGTACCGGAGTTATATCTTGATTTAAAAAATTTAGCAACCATTTAGAATTAACTTGATCAATATCCCCAACCCAACCGAAATCAACAGGTTTAGGATTTCGTTTTTTTGCGGGAATTATATTGAGGTCGGCCCCGGAAAGTCCGACTGCATTTTTGCCAAAAGCCTGTAGTTTAGCTACAATTTTTTTGTTTACCAGGCCTCCGTAAACCATGGTTATGACCTCCAGGGATTTTTCATCCGTAATACGTCTGCCTTCTATCATATTGGGTGTAATACCGAGTTTTTTACCTATTTTGGAAGCTATAGCACCTCCTCCATGAACCAGGATTTTTGGTTCTTTAATGGACACAAAATCTTTCAAGAAAGCATCCAGTATTTGATCATCATCAATGATCTTTCCTCCAATTTTTACCACTTTCACAGAGCTCATTTTTTCATTTCCTCTAAAATATTCTTCAGTACAGTTTGCATGGAAATCACCCTGTTAGTTGCTTGCGGTATTACCAGGCTTTGATCACTGTCTAATACAGCATCTTCCACAATCACATTTCGTCGAACGGGAAGGCAGTGCATAAACTTTCCCTGATTGGTTAAATTCATTTTTTCCTGCGTCACCATCCAGTCCGGATCTTTAGATAATACTTTCCCGTAATTTGTATAGCTGCTCCAGTTTTTGGCATATACAAAATCAGCTCCATCCAATGCATTTTGCTGATTATAAACGACCGTGGCCTTTCCGACTGCTTCATCCACTAATTCGTAACCTTTGGGATGAGTAATGGTGAGATCAAAGTTTGCTGCTTGTATCCACCTGCAAAATGAATTGGCCACAGCTTGTGGAAGTGGTTTTGGGTGAGGAGCCCAGGTTAAAACCACTTTGGGTTTTGCAACCATTTTATTTTCTTCAATGGTGATAAGATCGGCAAAGGCCTGCAACGGATGCCCGGTTCCGGATTCCATATTAATAATCGGTACGGGACAGTATTTTTTGAACGATTCCATCACCTGTTCACTGTAATCTTCATTACGGTCTTCAAGCTTTGCAAAAGCCCTGATGGCTACAACATCAAAATAGGAACCGATTACTGCGGCAGCCTCTTTGATATGTTCAGCTTTGTCGGAATCCATGATTATTCCATCACCAAATTCAAGTTGCCAGCCCTGACTCCCTACATCTAAAACAGCAGTGCTTAAACCAAGATTGAAAGCGGCTTTTTGAGCACTTAGCCTTGTTCTAAGGCTGGGATTCAGAAATATCAAACACATAGACTTTTGTTGCCCAAGCTTGGCATAAAGGTGCGGATTTTTCTTTATTTCCAAAGCATCTTTTAGCAATGCCGGAAGGTTTGAAACATCTTGTATGGACAGAAATGATTTCATGTCAAAACCTCCTTTAAAGCCTTGATCAGGGTATCGCATTCTTCTTTATTAATACCAAGCGGAGGGAGTAACCGGAGGACGTTTTTATTGGCTGATGATCCCGTAAAAATGTGATGCCTATACAACAATTTTTTTCTCCATTTTTCCACCGGGGCCATAAATTCCACCCCAATCATCAACCCAAATCCCCGCACTTCTTTTATCTGTGGAAGTTTATTCAACTCTAATTTCAGGTATTCACCCATTTTCATGGCATTGTCCATTAATTTCTCTTGTTCAATCACTTCCAAAACAGCCAGCGAAGCCGCACAAGCCAGGTGATTTCCTCCAAAGGTCGTTCCCAACATTCCAAAAGAGGCTTCAAATTTGGGATGAATGAGCACACCTCCTACCGGAAATCCGTTACCCATTCCTTTTGCCATGGTGATTATATCCGGTTCAATCGCAAACAATTGATGGGCGAAAAATTTACCGGTACGGCCAAATCCGGATTGGACTTCATCCAAAATAAAGACGGTATCAGTGTTATCGCATAGCTTCCTGAGGTGTTTAAAAAACTCAGGAGATGGAGCAACAACTCCACCTACTCCTTGAATCCCTTCTATAATTACTGCACTTATATCTTCATTTTTCAATGCTGATTCAACGCCATCAAAATCTTCAAATGCATAACGCAGTACTTCGGCCCCTTCATTTACAGGAAAAAGGATATCGGGATTGTCAGTAACAGAAACGGCAAGGGAAGTACGCCCGTGAAAAGCACCAGAAAAAGCCAGGACTTTTTTACACTTGTTATGGGCAGAGGCAACTTTCAGTGCATTTTCATTTGCTTCGGCTCCTGAATTACATAAAAATAAATTCCAGTTTCTATACTCCGTAAGTTTGCCCAATTTGTCAGCCAGCTCTTTCTGGATACTGATGGGAACTGAATTGGAGTAAAAACCAATGTCGTTTAACTGTGCATTCACACGATCCACATAATGCGGATGAGAATGCCCTATGGAAATAACCGCGTGCCCCCCATAGAAATCAAGATATTTTTGACCGTCGTCATCATAGATGTAATTGCCTTTGGCTTTGACAGGCTCTACGTCGAGAAGGGGGTAAACTTGGAATAGATTCATCAGAATGCTCCTGATTTTAGGGTGAGACCGGTTGTTTCATTTAGTCCAAAAAGCAGATTCATATTTTGAACAGCCTGACCGGAAGCGCCTTTTAGCAGGTTGTCTATGACACCGGTAATAAGGATTTGCTCGTTCTCTTTTTGAATGTGAAGTAAGGCTTTGTTAGTATTTACCACTCGTTTTACATCGGGAGAGGTTTCAGAAATATGTACAAAGGGATGGTGTTTATAGTAGGTGTCGAATAATGATTTAATTTCTTGCAGGGAAGCCCCCAAGGGTAAATAGGATGTGGCAAGAATTCCTCTTGTAAAAGCTCCGCGCATAGGGATAAAATGAATGTTTTGAAAGAAATTTGGCTGAAGCTGCTGTATGCTTTGCCTGATCTCACTTAAATGCTGGTGTGTAAAAGCTTTGTAGATAGACGCGTTGTTACTGCGCCAACTAAAATGGGTAGTGTCAGTGGGATTTTGTCCCGCCCCGGTACTTCCGGTGATGGCGGTCACATGCACATCCTGATTCAATAAACCGGCATCAGCCAATGGTAATATTGAAAGCTGAATACATGTGGCAAAACAACCGGGATTGGCGATATGTTTTGCGTTTTTGATATTTTCGCGATTTAATTCAGGAAGCCCATATACAAAATCATGTTTATTGCTTTTGATGCGGTAATCTGAACTCAGATCAATAATTTTTGCGCTTTCCGGAATCGCTCTATTCTCTACAATTGCCGTGGATTTTCCGTGTCCGGAGCAAAGAAAAATAACCTCCACATCTGGTGTTAATTCCGAATCAAATTTGAGCGTTGTTTCACCTTCCAGATCAGGATGTGCAGAAGCTAGAAATTCGCCTTTATGGCTTTGACTCACCACACTTGTAATTTCCGTTTTTGGATGATTCAATAAAATACGAATCAGTTCGCCTGCCGTATACCCGGCTCCGCCAATTATTCCGACTTTAATCATTGTGCTGCTCCTGAACTTGTTTTTGAATGAGCATGGAATTAGCCAGGATTTTGGTAAATCCTTTCACATCTTCCGCACTCCAGGCTTCATTCATTTCACCGTATTGACCAAATTTTGAAGCCATCAGATCACAATCCGATTCAATGCCTTCCAGTTCAAATCGCTTGTTTTCCAGTTTCACGAATACTTTTCCAGACACACTTTTTTGAGTGTCTTTCAGGAAAGTTTCAATGTTGCGCATTACCGGATCGAGATATTGTCCTTCATGCATCAGCATGCCATACCATTCGGCAAGCTGATCTTTCCAGTACAACTGCCACTTGCCCAGGGTGTGCTTTTCCAGCAGTTGGTGTGCTTTGATAATGATCAGGGGAGCTGCTGCCTCAAATCCCACGCGCCCTTTAATACCAATGATCGTATCGCCTACATGAATATCTCTTCCAATACCGTATGGTGAAGCTATTGAGTCGAGCTTTTTAATCAATTCTATTGGCGCAAAGCGATCACCGTTTATCGTTATTGGTTCTCCTTTATCGAATCCAAGCTCTATAGTTAGCGAATCACGATTAACCGCCTCTGTTGGCCATGCTTTTTCCGGCAGGTTTTGGTGTGAATTAAGCGTTTCGGCTCCGCCCACAGAAGTTCCCCACAATCCCTTATTGATGGAGTATTTGGCCTTTTCCCACTCCTGATCGATACCGTTTTGTTTCAAGTACTCCACTTCTTCTTCACGACTTAATTTCTGATCACGGATTGGAGTGATGATTTCCATATCGGGAGCCATCACATTAAAAACCAAGTCAAAACGGACCTGATCATTTCCGGCCCCGGTGCTTCCATGAGCAATGGCATCAGCGCCAATTTCTTTGGCATATTCAGCTATTGCCACCGCCTGGAAAACACGCTCGGCACTTACTGAAAGAGGATAAGTATGATTTTTAAGAACATTACCAAATATCAGGTATTTGATGCCTTTTTGGTAAAACTCCTCTTCTACATTTAAGCATATATGGGTATCAATGCCCAATGTTTTGGCTCTTTTTTCCAGAGATTTTTCTTCAGATTTATTAAATCCACCGGTATTTATAGCAGCGGTATAAACTTCATATCCCTTTTCTTTGGCGAGATAAATGGCACAATAGCTGGTATCGAGGCCGCCACTGAAGGCGAGTAAAACTTTTTTCTTTTTCATAGCAGAGATTTTATCGGACTTAAAAATTTGAGGTACTTCACGGTTTTTAATCGAACCCAGCGATAGTATTTGGCAATGTTTTTTTCGCGTTCTTCCCTGGGCTTTTTATTTGGGTGCTTTGGATCAAAAAGCATACCTGTGCACAAACAATTTTTTCGGTTGTTACGGGTCAGAATATCGTAGTTGGGACAGCTTTGACAGCCCTTCCAAAATGTTTCATCCTGGGTAAGTTCTGAAAATGTAACCGGTTTGTAGCCTAGGTCTGAATTGATTTTCATTACCGGGAGGCTGGTTGTAATCCCAAAAATCTTTGACCCAGGATACTTTTCCTTAGAGAGCTCAAATGCTTTAGCCTTAATTTTTTTTGCCAATCCTTTGCCACGGTAATCAGGATGGACGATAAGACCTGAGTTTGCAACATACTTTTTGTCTTCCCAAACTTCGAGATAACAAAACCCTGCAAACTCGTTACGGTCAAGGGCTATAATGGCATTGCCATTACTGATCTTTTTTTGAATGTATTCAGGTTCACGCTTGGCTATACCGGTACCTCGCTGATGTGCAGCTTGTTCAATTAACACACAAATATCTTGTGAATAGATGTTATGATGCTCTGAAGTGATAAATATTTCTACGGACATGGGTATTGAAGTAATAATGAATGGGTAAACTTCGCCTGAGGAAGTTGTGGGTTAGGATCTTGCGGTAAAGAGATGAGCGCTGCAGAAAAAAGCAGCTATAGTATTATGAGTACCGCCGTCGTAGAGGCCGCCGGAGTACGGTAAAATTGATCCTATGTGTACGAGAAATTTGCATTGCCTAAAGTTAAAGAAAGGAAGAGGTCTAAAACAAATACTAAATTACACAGTTGTGTAAAGATTTGTTTCAGCCCCCCTGATTGAGCTCATTTAGAATCTTTCATTTCCTGGAAAATGAATAAGGAATCTATATGAGCAAAAATCGCACTTTCCTGTTATACTTAGCGTTATTATGAATGCTATGAAATATCATCGATATATAATTTTTGTCTTACTTTTAATGGTGTACAGTCCACTATTGGCCCAGGTACAAACCGATAGTGAGCTTTCCGGTAAAGCTGCATACATACGAGGTATTGAGGCTTTTGAGAATGAAGAATATGAGAAAGCCCGGCAGCTTTTGCTCGAAGCAAAAAGAAACCTTGCCAATGCCTCCGGGGTAGATTATGCTCTGGCGGATACCTATTTGATGCAGGATGACCTTCCTAATGCGGCTTTATATGGTAAGCAAGCAGTTGAAAGCGAGCCTGACAACAAATGGTATCGATTGAAATTAGCTCAGATTTATCGTAGTGCCGGCCAAAATAATGCTACGTTGAGAGAGTTGAATACCTTACTCGATTATCACCCGAATGATTTTGATGGTTTATATATGTTGGCGGATACCTATAAGGATTATGGAGAGTTTGTGAAATCCAACCAAACCCTTAATGAAATATTGAAGCTGACCGGGCCAGATATTTCAGTATTGTTAATGAAATTCCGAAACTTTGAAGCCCTGGTAATTCCTGATTCTGCTATAGCTCAGCTTGAAAAAATTCGTGAAGTTGATCCCGATAATTTGGACATGCTCAACCTCTTAGGACAATATTATGCTAAAACCGGTGATAAAAGTCAGGCGAAGGAAACACTGTATGATGCCTTGGCCCGAAATGCCCGGGATCCCCAGACGCTCATAAATTTAGCAGGGATTTACCTAGACGAACAAAAATGGGACAGTGCCGGAACCTTGCTTACGAATTTTATTTCGGATCCATTAATAAAAGCCGAAGAAAAAATGAATATTGCCCGGTTCATGTATTCGAGAGCTCAGAATGATTCACAAAACATTCAGCTGAGAATTGAAACAGAACGTATTCTAGACTCTTTAACTGAAAATGAATCCGAATTCGGTCCTGCATTCACACTGGCAGGAGAATTTTATGTGCAAACGGATCAACCTGAAAAAGCTCTTCAAAAATTGGAAAGAGCCAACAAGTTATTGCCTCAGGATGATATTGCGTGGCGGCAAAGGCTTCAATTATTGCTGAATCAACAGAAATTTAAAGAGACTATCGAAGTAGGAAAGCAAGCACATGAGTCGGTTCCTGACGATGCATTTATACAATTTTTTGTAGGAAGCGCCTATATGTTAACTGACCAAAATAATGAAGCGGAAAAGTGGTTGGAAAATGCAGCTCGGGCACCGGCTCGACGTCCATTCAAGTCTATTGTTTATGGTACACTGGGAGATGTAAGAGCAAATCTTGAGGAGCATGAAGAGTCAGACGAAGCTTATGAATTGGCTTTGCGCTATGACTCAGAAAATGATAATGCCATGAACAATTATGCATATAATCTATCGATACGAGGAGAAAATCTGGAACGTGCTAAAGATTTAGCACTAAAAGCCATTGAATTAGCTCCCGAAAATGCCGCTTACCTGGATACCGTAGGTTGGGTTTATTATAAATTAAAAGATTATGATCGTGCACAACGTTTTATTAAAGCAGCTATTGATACCGGTGAAGCGAGTGCCGAAGTGTTGGAGCATATGGGGGATGTATATGAAAAACTCGATAATCTTAACGAAGCCCAGAGATGGTGGGAGCAAGCACTGGAGAAAGACTCTACCCGAACCCATTTGCAAGAAAAAATTAATTAACGTGAAATTGAATTCTCACCACCTCCTGCTATATATCATCTTCTTAAGTTTTTTGATTTCTGCCTGTGGTACGTCCAGGCCGATAACAGAGGGTGATTTTAGAGAAAGTGAGGTGCCGATAGAAGAGGTTGTTTCCTCCATTCCTAATTATTTTAATGAGCTTAATACACTTTCAGGCAAGGGCAGGGCATTAGTAAGTGAGCCGGGTAATAGCGACCGGGTAACAATAGATTTTGAAGCAAATCAAAAATTAAGCTTATTGACTATTCATAACCGAATTGGTATTGAAGGTGGGCAGATGCTGGTGGATAAAGATTCCATTCTCATCTACAACCGGGTAGATAAAGAGGCTCAAAAGATTTCCATTTATGATGGACGAATGACAAGTCTGAATGAGCTGGCATCAATTAATATTCTGGACTTGATTAATTTTAAAGTAGATGCCTCAGAAGTAAATGCAATATTCGAAAGCAATAATTCTTTTCAGTTACGTTTAAATAATGGTTCACGTGTTTTTGTAAATAAAGAAGAGAGATGGGTTGAACAAGTGACTCAGACCCGGCCAGGTTTAGCACCCTACTCTAAAATTATTTACGAAAACTATGGAGAGCTGGAAAGATTCATATTACCTCGAAAAATAACGATATTCAGTGCGGATGGAGATTCCCGGGTCGTTTTTTTAGTCCGAAGCCTGACGGTTAATCCGGGTAATCTTGAATTAGAAATCAGTATTCCGGAAAATATAAAGATTCAGCGGCTATGAGAATTAACAGTTATATCAAAACAATTATCTTCGTTTGTATAACATTGTTGATGAGTGTTGATGTATTTGCACAAACTTATGAAGAACGTCGAGAAGAACTGCTAAAGCAGCAGGAAAATACGCGAGCAGAAATTAATGTGCTTGAAGCGCGGATTAAAAATTATCAAGCCAAGGTAAATCAAGCTGAGGAGCAATTTGATCAATCTTATGAAAAATTTCAATCTCTGAATAACCTCATTGCTCTTCAAGATGACAAAATTAAAAATTTGCAAGAAGAGCAAAAGCAAATTGAAGCAGAAATTGAACTTACCGAAGAGGAGATTGAACTGCGTGAGAACGAGTTGGAACATCTGATAGAAAGTTATCAGAAAATCATTTTATATGCTTATAAAAATGGGAGAACAGGAAGCCTTGAATTGCTATTAACTTCAGGATCTATCAACCAAATGTTGGTAAGGTCGAACTATCTACGCCGATTTAATGAGCAAAAAAACAAACAAGCTGAAGCCATAAAAGAAGCAAGGCTTGAATTAGATGAAGTGAAGGATGAACTGGAAGACAGTTATCAAAGAAACCGACTCGTGATTGATGAAATTCAGGATGAAAAACAAGAATTAGATAATCAGCGGCAACAGCAGGAATTAACGGTTGAGGAAATCAAAGAAGAACGCAGCACCTGGCTGGCAGAGCTAAGGAAAGTCCGGGAAGAAAAAGAAAACCTGGAGAACTCATTTGCAAATCTGATTTCAGAAGAAGAATCATTGCGGGAGGCTGAAAATGAGCGCCTGAGGAGATTAGCAGAAGCCCGAAATATTGCAGACCCTTCTCGCCGGGCAGATGAAGTTGAGAAGTATTCGACAAGCTCTGTTTTTCGTGAAAACTATGTGAGTGATGAGATTCTGTTAACCTATGAACAGTCGTTTGCACAGGCGAAAGGACAAATGCCCTGGCCTGTAAACAGTAAAACCGTAGCCAAGAAATTTGGACGAATTCGTAATCCCCTATACGGTTCGGTTACCGAACATCCCGGAATTGATATTATAAGCGATCCCGGTGCTCCCGTGAATGCTGTTTCAGATGGATATGTGATGGATATTCTTCCTATGCGCGGATATGGCGATGTGGTATTTGTGAAACACGGTTCCTACTATACAGCTTATGGCAATTTGAGTAGTATTGATGTGGAGGTAGGGGCTGTTCTAAGTCGCGGAGAAAGATTAGGCCGTTCCGGTACAAGTGAGTCTGAATTGGGTGAAGTTCTTTTCTTTGCCGTTCGTGATGGGAAAGAATTTGTGAATCCGGAAAACTGGCTTTCCGCAAAATAAAACAAATGATTTTTACCCGTGCTTACAATAATTTGAAAGATCAGGTTAAAAGATATGTTCTTATTGGAATTTGGGGTTCGTTTTTAGGAATTTCTGCCTGTCTCATTAAATCAACAAAATAAACTAACAATCCTGATTTGGATAATCTTCCACGCTTTATTTTTTATTCTTCCGGCGTGCTGATAGTTTCAGCTGTATTTACGCTCTTTTCTTCTGAATTTTTAGTTAAGATAAGTGATCCTACCTATGTAGGAACTCTTTTTCTTTTAGGGTTTGGATTGGTGTATTTAAATATTGTTTTTGTGACCGGCAGGCGTTTTATGCGTAGGCTGCAAGGTGTGAATCCGGCTCCTTACTTTTTTGGGCTTTTGGTGGCAGCACCGCCGCTGATCTGGGTTCAGATTTATGATGCAGGATTGGGAGATTTTGAACTCACTTTTATGTTTACTGTAATGTTAGCCTGTGGATTGGGTGCACTTCTTGGCCACCGGGCAGGAATAAAAGCCCAAATCAAATTTCAGCAAAATCTGCGTGAATACCTGAATCAGGATGAAGAAAAACACGAAAATTCCAATTAAAACTAATCCTATGAAATTATTTAAAGCTACTGTTCTACCTATTCTTTTTACTACTCTCCTTATTGGGATTAGTTCAGCACAAACACCTGAAACTGAAGTTTTGCGTGAAATTGGGGCGGCACCATCTGCTGACCGTATTGAGGCAGACATCACCAAACTGGTAGATTTTGGAACCCGACATACCCTTTCCGATACGACTTCCGACACAAGAGGAATTGGGGCGGCACGGCGATGGCTTAAAGCTGAGTTCGAGCGAATTTCTGAAGCTTGCGGAGGCTGTCTGGAAGTCTTTTATGTAAGTGGCGTGATTGAAGGGACGCAAAGAATTCCTGAGCCAACCAATATTGTAAACGTGGTTGCCATTCAACGCGGTACTGCCGATCCCAATCGTTTTATAATGATGAGCGGTGACATTGACTCTCGGGTCAGTGATGCTTTGGATGGAACTTCGGATTCACCCGGCGCTAATGATAATGCATCGGGCGTTGCAGGAGTGCTTGAAGCAGCTCGCGTTTTAACACAGTATGAATTTGAAGGATCTATCATGTATGCCCAACTTTCCGGCGAAGAGCAAGGCCTGTTTGGCGGACAAATTTTAGCTGAACATGCCAAAGAACAAGGCTGGGATATTAAAGGGGTGTTGAATAATGATATGATTGGCAACATTCAGGGAATCAATGGAGTTATTGATAATACAACGGCACGTGTATTTTCTGAAGGGACCCGCGCGGTTGAAACGGAGCGAGAGGCCCGAATCAGACGGTTTACCGGCGGTGAAGTGGATTCTCCTTCCCGTAATCTTGCCCGCTATGTAGACAAAATGGCTGATCTGTACATTCGCAATTTGGATGTAATGATGATCTATCGTTTGGATCGTTTTGGTCGTGGAGGCCACCATCGCCCATTTAATGATGCAGGTTTTCCGGGAGTTCGAATTATGGAGACCAACGAAGATTATAATCATCAGCATCAAGACCTCAGGACTGAGGATGGAGTCGAATATGGAGATGTTCTAAGTGAAGTTGAATTTGATTATGCAGCAAAACTTACCGGCTTGAATGCCGTGGTTATGGCCGGAATGTCATGGGCTCCGAAACCACCTGCTGAAGTGTCAATTTCCGGTGCAGTTCGTCCGAGCGCTACTTTAAGTTGGAAAGCATTGGATCCGGATAAAAACCCACAACTTGCCGGTTATCGAATCTATTGGCGACTTACTGATTCCAACCAGTGGGAAAAAAGCGTGTTCGTTCCGGCTGATGTAACCGAACACACCCTCGAAAACGTCGTCATCGACAACTATTATTTCGGTGTTGCCAGTGTTTCTAAAAGTGGTTTTGAGAGCCCGGTAGTATTCCCGGGTCCTGCCGGTTCTTTTGGGGACTAAAAAATATTAAAGTTATTTAAACGCTCCGTACATTTTGTGTTGGAGCGTTTTTTTAATGGGGTTAATTCACAATTACTGAGCTTTGACGAACCCCTCCCTCGCTTTTATTTCCTATCCCAAGAGAGGAAGACGCTTTGGTGAATTTAGATATGGTTTATAGTTTGTTGCTAGTGGCTACAATCCTCATTTTAGATATAACCTACCAAAGAGCTTCCCTGCTCGGGCGGGGATTGAGAGGTGGATCAGCATCCAAAATAAGCTTAATGCCTCAATTCAACGATGCACCGAGACCAACTTTGTGCGATGAAATTTGATATCGCTTAAAGGGTGTAACCAAAGGCTATAACAATTATTGCAATTCGCCCATCCAATAAAATCCATAATTCTGCGTATCTTTGTTGCATAATAATTTCTAAAGAGCACACAATAAATAGTATCCTATCACTTCTATGAACATCGAAGAGTATAATTTCAAGGACCGACTCATCAAGGGAATCACAAAAGACGGTCATTTCAAAGTCTCTGTGGTAAAAACCACGAAAGTTGTTAAAACTGCAAAAGACAATCACCGGCTTTCATTGCTTAATACCGTAATTTTAGGAAAAGCATTAACCGCCACCATGCTTTTAGCGTCTGAGCTTAAAGGGGAAGAGCGCATACAGCTTCGTATGGATGGTAATGGGCCCATCGGTCATTTAGTAGCTGAAGCAAATTCTGTGGGTGAGATTCGCGGTTATGTTAAGAACCCCACAGCAGAGCTCGATTATGCTGATCCTGAGACTCAACTGGGAGATGGTATTGGCCTCGGTGTGCTGACTTTTTCTAAGATATTATATAATGAAGCAGAACCTCGTACCAGCAGCATCCAATTGATAAAAGGGGATGTAACCAGCGACGTAGCTCATTATCTTGCTCAGTCCGAACAAATTCCTTCAGCCCTTCTTATTGACGTCGGTATTGATGAAGAGGGTAATGTCACACAAGCCGGTGGACTTATGATACAGCGCCTTCCCGGTGCCCCGGATGGTCAAATTGATATGCTGCAAGAACGTTTGGGGGCATTTCCTCCTATTGATGAGTTATTGTCCGACGATCAATACATTGACGAAATTATGCAAAAAGCCATTTCTCCCCTTGAGGTAAAAGAGCTAAACCGACAGCCGGTAGATTTCTTCTGCCGATGCAACCGTAAACGTTTTAAAAATGCCTTATCTATGCTGAGCCTTGATGATCTCAAGGATATGGAAGGGGAAGGACAAGAAGTGGTATGTCAGTATTGCAACAAGAGAGAGTTAATCTCGAAAGAGGAAGTTGAGAACATAATCATGGACGCTAAGGCAAAATTAAATTAGATTAAAATGAGTATTTTTCGAAAGATGAGATAAAGCAGAAAGTAAAGAGAAGCCCAAAATGAAAAAATAACCAACATATACTTGTGAACTATGGGGAAAAACGTCATCATCGTTGGGGGCGGATTTGCGGGCATCTCCGCCGCAAAAAAACTAGCTGAATCTGATTTCAATGTCACCATTGTTGACAAAACCAATCATCATCTCTTTCAGCCGCTATTATACCAGGTAGCTACTGCAGCACTTTCTCCCGGTGATATTGCCATGCCCATTCGTGGAATTTTCACCAAACAGAAAAATGTAACTGTAGTGCTTGGAGAAGTAACCGGCATAGACAAAGAAAGCCGTAGAGTTCATCTTAAAAACGGATCGAATCTCCCTTTTCATTACCTGATTTTAGCGCCCGGAGCTCAATATAACTACTTCGGAAATGACAGTTGGAAAGAGCATGCACCGGGATTGAAAACGTTATCGGATGCCCTGAAAATACGGGAACGAATACTGTTTTCCCTTGAAAAAGCCGAACAAATTATTGATCCGGCAAAGCGAAAACCCTTCCTCACATATGTTGTGATAGGCGGCGGGCCTACCGGGGTGGAGATGGCCGGCTCCATTGCTGAAATTGCCAAGCGAAGTATGATGCGTGATTTCAGGAACATCAAACCGGAAGAAACCCAAATCTACTTGGTAGAAGCAGCCGGCAGGATTTTAAATGGTTTTGATGAACCGTTGCCCGAAAAAGGCCTGAAAACACTCAAAAACATGGGGGTTGAAGTACTTTTGAATTTACCGGTTCAGGAAATCAAAAAAAATGGAGTTCAGGTTGACGGACAGTTTATTGAGACCCCCAATGTTATTTGGGGAGCCGGAGTAAAGGCTTCTCCGTTAATTCAGAAACTTGGGGTTGAAATAGATCGCATGGGACGGGCCATGGTGGAACCTGATCTTTCCATCCCCGGAGATGATTACATTTTTGTGGCAGGAGATGCGGCTCATGTCAAAGATGAAGATGGAAATCCGCTGCCCGGCCTTGCCCCTGTTGCCATGCAGCAGGGAAAGTATTTAGGAAATTTCATTAAAAATGGACAGAAACCTTCTCAGCGAAAGCCATTCCGGTATGTTGACAAAGGAACTATGGCTACTATTGGCCGGGCCAAAGCGGTGGCTGATATCAGAGGCTTTAAATTCAGCGGCTTTTTTGCATGGCTGATGTGGGGACTCATCCACATTTTCTTTCTCATCGGTTTCCGAAATCGATTTCGGGTTTTTGCAGAATGGATCTGGCACTATATTACGTTTAAACGCGGTGTGCGTCTGATTGCGAAGGAGGAAGAGGGTTAATTTATTATTGGTTATTTCGTTAATTGGCAGGAGCTATCTTCTTTTTAACCAAGAATAAATAGCCATTCATGACATCATTTTTGAGATTTGAGTGGTATTCTTAGACGATGTATATTATATACATCATATTTAGAGAGAATTATGAAACGAACACAAATTTATCTTACCGAAGAAGAAAAAAAAGCCATCGAAAAGCTTTCTGATGAGCGAGGTACGACACAGAGCAACATCATCCGCGAGGCAATTGATGAATATGTAGCGAAGGAAAAAGCAAAGCCCAGGAAAAAATCCATCATGGATTTTGCCGGCATCTGGAAGGATAAGGAAGATATTCCTGATGTGGACAAACTTCGCGATGAATGGAAAGAACGCTTAGATCAATTGAACCGTGATCATTGATTCAAATATATTGATCGATTTTTTGAAAGGTAATCCTAATGCCATTGAGTTTATCAGTCAGTTTGATGCAATTATTACTTCAGTAGTTGCTATCTCTGAATTGTATGCGGGCATTATTTCTAAAAATGAAATGCGGGAACTGAATGAATTCTTAGAAACTTCTGTAGAACAAATCCCTGTTTCAGTTGAAATTGCAAAAGAAGCAGGTTTATTGAGAAAACAATATGGGAAAAGCCATGGTATAAGGTTACCAGATGCTTTTATTGCTGCAACAGCCATTAAAAGAAATTTACCGGTAGCCTCTCTCAACAAAAAGCATTTCTCAATTTTGACCGATAATCTAATCGTTCCTTACTGATTATATAAAAAGCGCTGCAATTATTTTACCCCCCCCTCTGCGGAAATGACCTATGGGGTTTAAGGGTGGTTCAGTCACCAAAAGCCCTAACTCACCATGACCCTCATCCCTGCGCAGGCAGGGATTTTATTTAGTGATAGTGATCAAATAGCAAAAGAAGTCCCGCACCCACAATTCTCTACGGCATTGGGATTGTCAAAAGTAAAACCACGTGCATCCAGTCCGTCGGGGTAGTCGATTTGCATCCCCTCCAGGTACATAAGGTGCTTAGGGGCTACAATGATTTCAACCCCATAGCTTTCGAAGATTTCATCTTCATCGGTACGGTAATCAAGACCCAGTTTATAACTGAGTCCGGAGCAACCTCCACCATCAACGGCAACGCGCAGGTACAAATTTTCGTCCAGATCTTCTTCATTCTTGATCTTCTCAACCTGTTTGGCCGCCCGCTCGGTAAGCGTTACAGGCTCGCCGGTAAGCTCATTTTTTTGATAGTCTTCTTCCGTAATCGGTTGCGGAGTTGCAGAATCTTCCTCCTCCACATCGATCAGTGAGGAAATAACATCATCTAAACTTTCTTCTTGAACACTCATGTTTATATCGCTCCTTTTATTTAGAACGAGTCAAAATTACGAAGTTTTATGGGAAAATGTGTAATGTGTTACGCCATCTTTTTCAAACAGGTCGAGTACGCCGGCACTTACTAAATTCACCAAAATTTTAGCCGCCCGATAGGTTGTAACACTTATCAGCAGTGAAAATCTTTTAACGGTAATATCCCCGTATTCATTCAAAAACCGGAAAAGCTGTTGTTCATTTTCTCCGTATTCAAAAGTTACGCCAGTATCGGAGTAATTCTGTTTTAGCACTTCGATGTATTCGTCGCTGGCAACCACACTTTCATCTTCAACGCGAACATACACGAGACGGGTTTGCTTTCCTTTCACATAAATAGGTTTTTCTATGGCTTCAGGGACTTTTACGATCAATACATCCCGTTCCCCAACATTCAGCAATTCAATTTTGATGGGAATCTCGGGAATACATTCTTCAACAGCAGCTTGATTCAACCAAAACTCTTCCTCATGATATCCCTCAACCCCTAAAATCTCTCCGTTGTCTTCAACACCGATTAGGATGGTTCCACCCTTGGTATTTGCAAAGGCGGCCATTTCACGAGCTATTTTTTCCGGAGAAGCTACGCTGTGCTTGAATTCCAAAAAGCTGCTTTCCCCCGTTTGGACAAGATTCTTGAGATCCGATCTTGTCAGTTTAGATACTTTTACCGTATCAGAATACTGCATATAGAATTCAAACTCGTCTTTCATTAGAACAAGGGCTGCGAGTTACAGGTTTCGCGTTGCGGTGAGTTAACAGAGAAAAAACCGCAATACGAAACATGTAACCCGATTTACATTACAATTTCATTTTTAGCGTCGCGCGTCATCAGGTTGTACAACGCATCCCGCGGATCTACATTGTCAAACAAAACACTGTAAACAGCTTTGGTTATTGGCATCTCTACATTATTCTTTATAGCCCAGTCGTATACCGATTTCGTAGTTTTTACGCCTTCTGCCACCATGTTCATGCTCTCAATAATATCATCCAGCTTTTCACCTTTTCCAATACGAAAGCCGACCGATCGGTTCCGGCTGTGCGTACTGGTGCATGTTACAATCAGGTCACCCATCCCCGTCAAACCTGAAAATGTATCGGAGTGTGCACCCATCATAGTTCCCATGCGTTTCATTTCATGAAGCCCACGTGTGATGAGAGCTGCTTTGGCATTATCGCCCAGTTCAGCACCGTCCACGATACCAGCCGCAATAGCCATGATGTTTTTTACCGAGCCTCCAATTTCAACCCCGATCACGTCATTGTTCACATATACGCGAAACATAGGGGTCAAAAATGTTTCCTGAATAATCTTAGCTGTTCGGGTTGAATAAGCCGCTGCAACAACTGTGGTTGGTTTTAATGTACCAACTTCTTCAGCGTGGCTTGGCCCATAGAGAACTCCGATGTTGTCTTCCAGAGTAGTTCCTTGCATCACCTCTACCAAAACCTGAGACATAGTTTTGAAGGAGTCATTTTCGATTCCCTTAGCTACTGTGACCAGAATTTCATGTCCATCGAGGCAAGGTTTTAGTTTTGCAGCTACATCCCGGAGTGTGTGAGAGGGAGTAGCAAAAACAACCATATCCTGAGATTGCATACACTGCTCAAGATCATTGTAGGCAGAAATTGACTTCGGAAGAGCAATATCACTTAGATAAGAAGGGTTTTTATGCTTTTCATTGATGTGATTGGCAATACTCTCTTCACGTGCCCACAGCTGAACATTATTCCCGGCCTGATCCAGTACCATAGCAAGCGCGGTACCAAAGCTTCCGGCTCCAATGACGGTTACATTCCTGTTACTCATGCTTCTGCCTCTGCCAAATTTTCAACATCTTCTTTTTTCTCTTTATTTCCAGAGAAACTTATTCGACTCTCGGTACCATCAATCAAGCGACGAATATTAGATTTATGTTTATAAATAATTCCACTGGCTATAAGAATCGCAAATATGATAATACTTCCATCCACATAATATCCGAATCCATATCGCATTATCAACAAGCTAATTGGATATATAAAACTTGCGACCATGGAAGCAAGGGAAACATACCGGCTAGTGAATACAATCAAAATAAAGATGACTGATGAAATACCGATGGATATGGGCTCGATCCCATACAACATTCCGCAGGCAGTAGCTGCTCCTTTACCGCCTTTAAAATTTGCGAAAATAGGAAACATATGACCGACCACAGCAAAGAGTCCACAAGTAATCTTCAGGAAAGCATCCGCTTCCCAACCAGGGGGAGCGATGGGGCCATTTCCGATCTCAAAAGCATACATAGCTACCCAATAGGAAGCTACAAACCCTTTCATGAAGTCGAGCACTAAAACACTTACTCCCGACTTCCACCCCAAGTTCCGAAAAGCATTGGTGGTTCCAAGATTTCCACTCCCAAAATTACGGATATCCATTTTGTGGAATATTTGTCCCACCCAAAGCGAAGCCGGAACAGAACCCAGCACGTAACTAATAGCCAATACTGTAAATAATGCAATCATATGCCTTGTCTTTTTCGGAAGTTACTATAACCGAGGGTCAGTTAGTAGTTATTGATTAATGTGATTTTTCACTATTAACCAATACGCTAATAACAATTGACCAAACATATTAAACATGACGTTCGGCGTGGTAAGAAGAACGAACTAACGGGCCACTTTCCACATGCTCAATTCCAAGCTTTTCGCCAATTTCTTTGTACTCGGCAAACTGATCAGGATGCACCCAGTCCACTACCGGATGGTGCATCTTGGTTGGCTGCATGTACTGGCCTATAGTAAGCACATCTACTCCATGATCAACACAATCCTGCATGAGCTCAATGACTTCTTCACGTTTTTCGCCAAGCCCAACCATGATTCCGGTCTTGGTTCGGATACCGGCATTTTTAGTTCGCTGCAGGAGTTCAAGTGAACGTTCGTAACGAGCCTGAGGGCGTACTCTTCTATATTTACTTGGAACCGTTTCTAAGTTGTGGCTAAGTACATCCGGCGGGGTATCAAATACAATTTGAAGAGCGGCATCCCATTCACCGCGAAAATCAGGGATGAGGGATTCGATGGTTACACCGGGAATGGCTTTTCTAATTTCTTTATGACATTCGGCAAAAATGGGTGCACCCCCATCTTTGCGTTCATCACGGTTCACAGAAGTAAGCACCACATGCTTCAGCTTCATCTTAGCGGCAGCATCAGCTACGCGTTTTGGTTCGTCCCAATCCAGATCAGCCGGCGGGCGACCTGTTTTAATCGCACAAAAAGCACAGGAACGCGTACAAACATCTCCCAGGATCATAAATGTGGCGGTTCCGGCTCCCCAACATTCGCCCATATTCGGGCAGCGGGCTTCAGAACAAACCGTGTTCAGGTTATTGTCTCGAATGGTTTGTGAAACCTCTTTAAATTTCTCTCCTGATGGGAGTTTTACCCGCAGCCAGTCGGGCCGGCGGTTTTTCTCTGATGGTTTATCTACTACCTGAAGTTCTTTAATCATGGTGCTTTTTTAGTGATTTATTGGAGAGTTGAGATGGATCATGCTGCAAAGCTTGATCCCACTTTACCCTCCTCTTGATCTCCTCCCGGGAGGAGAAACTTGTTGGTGAGAATTTAGTCTGTATCGACCTCTATTCCACTCAATAAATTCAAGCATTAAAGTTACGAAATAATCTGCTCCACTTCTTGCAGAGAACCCTTGCTTAAAATGGAGACTTCAAAAACATCTTGAAAGTGAAACACGATCCGCTCTTTAACTTTATCGGGGTCAATTTCTTCGCCGGAAAGTTTTTGTAAACTTGTCACGGCTTTATCATCGATCCCACACGGCACAATATTGTTAAAATATCTCAAGTCGGTATTCACATTGAGCGCAAAACCGTGCATAGTTACCCAGCGTGAGCACCGAATGCCCATGGCACAGATCTTTTCATTGTTTACCCAAACACCGGTAGCGCCTTCAATTCTATGCGCATCAAATCCATAATCAACACATACGCGGATCATCACTTCTTCCAGGAACCGAAGATATTTGTGCACATCCGTAAAATGTCGATCAAGATCCAGAATAGGGTATCCCACAATTTGTCCGGGCCCGTGATAAGTAATGTCACCACCACGATCTATTTTGATAAATTCAGCCTCCAGTTGCTGGAGTTCCATCATGGATCGGAGCATATGTTCTTCTCGTCCGCTCTTCCCAAGCGTATAGATATGCGGATGTTCTACAAAAAACAGGAAATCATCCAGGCGCCTTCCTTGAAACTCGCCTTTCTGCTCTGCTCGCTTTTCATTGATCAGTCGCTGCTGCACAGACTTCTGCAAATCCCATATCGGCTGATATGAAGCATGGCCCAAATCGTACAGTTCGATAGTTTTTTGTGGCATTTGTTTGAATTCTAAATCAAAACTCAGCATCTCCCTCAAGGGAGGACTAATCCTAATTCAACTTTAAAACTTAATTTAAACCTGAGACAAAAATGGCTCCCGCAGGAGCCAAATTCGTTCAACTTTCGATGTTCCTTGTTGGAAGTTCGATGTTCCTACTTCTTCTTAACCGGAGTTCCCAAGTGAACACCTTCGTTATAGGCTTCAGCAACAGCTTCCATCACGGCCTCGGAGAGGGTTGGATGTGGGTGAACCGCACTAATAATTTCATGCCCGGTGGTTTCAAGATCACGAGCCACAACGGCTTCAGCAATCATTTCAGTCACTCCGAATCCGATCATGTGGCAACCAAGCCATTCACCGTATTTGGCATCAAATACAACCTTAACGAAACCTTCTTCGTGCCCGAGCGCTGTTGCTTTTCCGGATGCAGAAAGCGGAAACTTACCAACTTTCACATCATAACCTTCATCTTTAGCGGCTTGCTCGGTAAGACCAACAGAAGCAACCTGAGGCTCACAATAAGTACAGCCCGGAATGTTGTTGTAGTTGATCGGGTGTGGATTTTGTCCGGCCAGTTGCTCCGCAAGAACCGTCGCTTCATGAGAAGCTTTGTGTGCCAGCCATGGAGCACCGATGATGTCACCGATGGCATAAATACCGTCCACGTTGGTTTTGTAGGTTTTCTTATCTACCACGATAGAACCTTTTTCGGTTTTAACACCGGCTTTGTCGAGGCCAAGACCTTCGATGTTTCCGGTCACACCAACAGCGGAAAGAACTACATCGGCAGTTACTTTCTCTTCGCCTTTCTTGGTTTTGATAGTCACTTCAACGCCTTTCCCTTTCTTCTTCACATTCTCAACCGTGCTTTCGGTCATTACGTTGATGCCTTTTTTCTTGTAGATCTTGCCGAGTTCTTTTCCAACATCCGCATCTTCTACAGGCACTAAATTCTTCTGAAGTTCAACCAAAGTAACCTCTGTTCCAATGGTGTGATAGAAATATGCAAACTCAACTCCAATAGCGCCGGCTCCCACAATCACCATTTTCTTAGGCTGCTTTTCCATGGTCATCGCTTTTTCGGAATCGATGATCATCTCGCCGTCGATCTTCAGGCTTGGAAGCTCACGCGGACGTGCACCGGTAGCCACAATAAAATGCTTGGCTTTAATGCTTTCCTGCTCTTTGCCTTTGTCATCATTTACCGCCAGCTCAGACTTTGATTTGAATACGCCGGTTCCCATGAACACCTCTATTTTGTTTGCTTTCATGAGGAACTGAACGCCTTTACTCATTTTGTTGGCAACACCACGGCTTCGCTTTACCATGCCGCCAAAATCTGCTGAGTAATCCTTCACATTAATTCCGTAGTCAGAAGCATGCTCGATCGATTCATACACTTCTGCCGAACGCAACAGAGCTTTGGTTGGGATACAACCGATATTCAAACAAACACCGCCAAGATGTCTCTTTTCTACAATTGCGGTTTTAAAGCCAAGCTGAGAAGCGCGAATGGCGGCTACATATCCGCCGGGGCCTGACCCAATTACACATACATCAAATTCTTTTGCCATGGTACTTTTTTGATAATAGTTTTGAAATTTGGCGCCATCCTCAGAGAAACCAAGCATAGCGGACTTTTAAAAGCCCTAAAAGGTAAGGGTTTTTGGGTTGAACTTCGAATGAACATTCAACATTGAACAAGGAATAATGAATATTGAAGTTTTGTCTATTTAAAAATTGACTCACTCCGATAGAGCGAGTCCTAAAATCAATTTCGAGATCGAAAATGTTTTACGTGATCTTGGTGATTTTTATCCACCCCTCAATCCCCGCCCGACCGGGGAAGCTCTTTGGGATATTTTTGTTCTGAATTGAAGATTACCCCCGTCGACAACAGCCTCTTATATGTCTCAGATTTAGCTAAAACGCCCTCCTCTCCCGGGAGAGGAAAAAAAGGTGAGGGTCGTTGTATGCATGGCTGAGTTTTTTTGATCGAAAAATTCAAAATCTTTAATTCTCTATTCCCTATAGTTTTGTTATAATGAAGCAGAGAGACGATAAAATCCGTTATAGACTATGAAAAAGACAATCATCACATTATTACTGTTATTTATTACCGCACCAACTCTGGCCAATTTCGGCCTCACTGATCCATTGAAGATGGAGGAGAACATCAAAGAACTGGCTGCTTATTTTGAAGCAAAGGGCTACGCGTTTAATGAAATGCTCGAAGATTCCCGCTTTAAGTTAGTGGAGGATATCACCGGGAAGTTTACGCGTGCTGCCGAGGTCAGGATCGAGAGTTTTGAGGATTATCAGGGAGCGGTTGGATATGACAGCAAGAAAGACAATATCCGCAGTTTTATGACTGAGTACGCCACGGAGCTTGACGATGCTGAAAAAGAATATGGAATTCCCAAAAATATAATCGCCGGGATCCTGGGGATTGAATCAGAATTTGGAAGATATAGAGGAAGCTACAATCCGTTCAACGCTTATGTGTCGATGTATGCAGAGGGGCATAGAAGTGAATTTGCCAAAGCCCAGCTGGAAGAGCTTCTCATTTTTGCTAAAAACAATGATCTCGATGTATTGGCAATGGAATCCAGTTATGCGGGGGCCATGTCTTACGCTCAATTTATTCCTTATTCGCTGAACCGATGGTTTGTTGGAAAGGATCTGTATCACATGCCAAACAATATTAAGTCCGTGGCTAATTATTTGGCCCATTTCAAAGAAATAACCGGATCAGTAGAAAAAGCCATTTTTCGCTATAACCCAAGTACCATGTACACGAAAGTGGTGCTGGCTTTGGCTGATGAAGCAGTGTTGGTAATGGATGGGACGGAATGATCTTGAGCTTTCAGGCGTCAGCACTCAGCTTTCAGTTTTTCTTCATAAAACTGAAAGCTGATCGCTGAGAGCTTCCCCTACTCCAAATACTTCGCCAGCGTCTCTATCAAATTATCTGCAGAAAGCGCCATTCCGTATTCCACAATTTCTCCATCGGGGTTGACCAGGTAATAGGTAGGATAGGAATTCACCGAATACAGTTCCTGGATCTCATTGTTCTCTTCGTAGATCTCAGGAATTTGCGGCCAATCGAGGTCTTCACGTCCTACAAAATCTTCGAACCGCTCCATACTGGGTTCATTCGCAATCCCTACGATCTCGAAATTCTCCCCAGCATAGGTATCATAAGCCTCTTTTATAACAGGCAATGCTTCGATACAGGGAGCACACCAGGTTCCCCAAAAATCGATCATCACATATTTACCGCGGAGATCTGATAACGTGAGTTTGGTGCCGCTCAGGGTTTCAGCAGTGAAATTCGGGGCTTCCGTTCCGGGGCGTAAAGCTACTTTGGGATCCACTTCCTCTTCCGAATCTACAATGGTTATGGAACTTCCATCCGCCGCAATTTCCGAGATCTCCCAGCTTTCGCCGGCAATATTAAAAGGCTCGGTTACGGGATAGGCTTCAAATCCATCGTCCATGATGTCGAACTGACCATCTTCATCGAGGTCAATGTAGAAGTAGGTGTAAGGCTCGATGCGATACGGCGGAGCACTTTCTTTGATGAGGGCTACATCGAAGGTTTGATCGTTGACGGTCCATGACCCCATTCGAAGATGATTAAAATAAAGCTGCAGGCTTCCCGAAGGTTTGGTATCAGAAAGATAGAGTAAACTGGCCGGGCCTTCATAACCTACAATTTCCTTCCCATTGAAATACTCCATTCTTGCCGTTACACTCGCCTCCATTACTTCAAACACATTATCCTGAAACTCCACCGTTGACGGCTCAAAATAAACAGGATTCTCTTCATCAAACTCCCCGTTTTCGTCTTCCACAAACACCATCATATCCCCATTTTGATCTTCACCTACGACTACCGTAAAGATTACATCCACCCATTCTTCTGTAACCGTTTCTTCCTCAATCAGCATCATATTCCGCTGATAGATCGATGAATCTATAAATCCTTCCGCATAGCCCTGAACTACATATTGCTCAAGATCCAAAATCCCATGAATAACCTCACCCTCTTCCATTCCATTGGGAAGCTCCGACGGCTCTCCGGGATATTGAGGATCAAACACATAATTACCTCCCATGGTGAGTGCTAAAATAGGCGGAACCTGCCCTGTGTTCTCCGTAAGCGGAAGCTCTACCTTAAAAGGAGGCCCGGTCTTTTCCTCCGTGCAGGAGATCAGCAGAAATATTACAGAAAATAAGATGAATAGATTTTTCATTGAATAAGAAATAGATAGGGTTGGACTAATACAGCAGAATTATAAGAAAATTTTGGAAGTTTGATTTTTTATTCTACATTTGTAGAAACAATTCTAATTTTGTAGAACCTCATGCAATTATCCCAAACTGAAGAAGAACTGATGCAGTACCTGTGGAAGCTCGAAAAGGCTTACATGAAAGACCTGCTGGATGAATATCCTGAACCCAAACCGGCCCCAACTACAGTAGCAACCCTGTTAAAACGCATGACCGAGAAGGGCTTTGTGGATTATAAGCAAATGGGACGCTCGCGGCAATATTATCCGCTGGTGAGGAAGTCAGATTATTTCTCGAAGCATGTGAATGGATTGATCAAGAAGTTCTTCAACGACTCAGCTCCGCAGTTTGCTTCGTTTTTTACCAGGGAAACCGATCTAACAAAAGAGCAGCTTGAGGAACTACAGGATATTGTTGAGCAAGAAATAAAGAGGAGGAATAAATGATCGCTTATTTCATCTACTCGTCAATAAGCTTGGCACTTTTGCTATTTGTATATCGGATTTTTCTGGAGAAGGAAAAGCGATTTTCCTTTAACCGGCTATTTCTTCTCTGGAGTCTTGTTTTCTCATTCACTATTCCCATAATTCCGGTGGGGATCGCGCCGTTGGAGATTTCCTGGTCCGCACTTTTCTCTTCCGGGGAAACAGTATCTGCCACAAGCTATCAAAATTTAAAAGACTTGAGGTTAGACTCAGAAGTTTCGCCAACAGCCACGGAAAATAATTCTGCAGCTATTTCAAGTGAGACACTCTTTGGGATCGCCTTTCTCCTCTGCTTTACGATCTCGGCTTTGCTGCTTATCAGACTGATGCGGATCGTTCATAGAATTCAGTTAAAGATCAGAAGAAATTCAAAACGGTATATGCAAGATTGCAGAGTAGTACTGTTGAAGGAAAAGGTGGTGCCGCATTCGTTTTTCAATACTGTTTTCCTAAACAAAAAACAGTTTGAAAAGGGAGAAATTCCGGAAGAGGTACTCAATCACGAGTTTACTCACGTAAGACAGAAACATTCGCTGGATATCCTCTTTGTGGAGATTTTAAAAGCAATCTTTTGGTTCAACCCGCTGCTTTATTTCTACAAAAACGCTATCGCCCTCAATCACGAATACCTTGCTGACGAGGCGGTAATATCTAAAGGCACTATCATAAAAAATTATCAGCGCATGCTGCTCAATACAATGGAGAGAAATGCTCTACACGGTTTGGCAAGCAGCTTCAATTTTTCATCAACCAAACGGAGATTACAAATGATGACTCAATCCAAAACAAAAGTGAAGTTTCTGATAAAACTTGCAATGCTGGCGCCACTCTTTGCGGGTCTTTCGCTGATCCTGGGATGTGAGCCTGCATCGAATGAAAACCCCTCTGATATTCAATTAGCTGATGAAATTAGCATTGAAATTCTGGATAACAATGCAATGCTCGTGAATGAGAAAAGTATGACATTAGATGAATTGGAGGGCCTTTTGTCAGAAATGCCTGAAAGTCCCGAATTGGTCAGGATGAATGTCAGTCCTGATGCCCAGTTTGGAGTTGTAACGGATGTTCAAAGTATCTTAAAAAGATATGAGATATTTAAAATTAATTACTCTTCCAAAAAAAGTAATGATAGCAGTGACCTGACACTACCACCTGCTCCTCCTGAGCCACAGGCTCCCATGGAAGCTCAAAATCAGATGCTGATCTTAATGAACAGTGACGGTAAGCTTTTAATGAATGAAGAACCTGTGACATTGAACAAGATGAGAGAAAATATTAAACAGTTTGTTGATAACAGCAGTCCGAATTCAAGTGAGGCCATTGTTGTCGTTAAAACTTTACCGGATACACCTTATGATCAATATCTTGAATTGCTGGATGAAATCAGATCAGCATATAGCGAACTAAGAAATGTAGCTGCTCAAGATCGATTTGGTACGGATTTTTCAAATCTTGAAGAGAGCAGTTCAGAAAGAGAGACAATCCGGAAAATGTATCCAATGAAACTGTCTGCTGTTCCACCAGAACTTGAATACCGAAAATTAATTAACAGTCCCGAGGTCTTGGAATTAAAATCTAAGATGGATGAAGCTCTTCAAAATTTGAGACTAAAATCTAGGGTATATATAAATATTGAACCCACTGAATTCAACTCTGAAGATCTAAAGGCATCCTATGATGAAATAATGGAAAGCCTCAAAAATTTTGAAGATACTCAATCTGCCTACTACAATTCCATTAGCAAACAGACTCCCCCCTTGCCTCCGATTCCCCAAAAACCAGAAGATAGAATCAAAAACAACTAAACTTTGCATTCCTGGCTTGAATTTCTCCAGAAACTCAAAGCCATTGTTAAAAAAGAAATAGAGAGGAAAACCAATGATCATCTATTTAGTTAAATCCACTTTACTGCTTGGGCTTCTCTTCGGGGTTTATAAGCTATTGCTCGAAAATGAAAAGATGCATCGCTTCAACCGGTTCTTTTTGTTGTTCGCTTTGATATTTGGACTTACAGCGCCATTGATATCTTTTGAAATCCAGCCTGAACAGTCCCTTGCCGGAGTAAATATGCAGCAGATGGAACGGGTGGTCAATGCGCCGGCTGAGGCGGTAAGCAGATCCGTTGAACCGCTGATCGCTCCTAAACAAACACAGGAAGCTTTACCCAGAGCTGAGATCACCCCGGTTGTTCCCGAAGAGCCCGGCTGGCAGATAAGTACCTTGGATGTTTTACTTGGGATCTATGGATCGGTCACACTATTTCTTTTGTTCCGGTTTGTGGTTGGTTTGATTGAGATCCGTAATAAAGTCAAAGCAGGAAGTCATCAAGAAACAGGTCATGCGACCCTGGTGTTGCTGGATGAACCGATCACCCCGCAATCCTTTTTGGGATACATTTTCCTGGAGAAAAGGCGATTTGAGTCCGGAGAGATCGAACCGGAGATCCTCGACCATGAGATCACCCACATCCGACAGCTTCATTCTCTGGATGTGTTATTTATTGAGTTCCTGAAAGTCATCTTCTGGTTCAACCCGCTGATGTATCTTTTCAAACATGCGATTCAATTGAACCATGAGTTTCTGGCGGATGAGTCGGTAGTCAGCAACGGTTCATCGGTAAGTGACTATCAAAAAATGCTGATCCGGGTTTGCGCCGGGAATAAACCGATGAATACAACCAGCAGTATTAGCTACTCACTGACTAAAAAACGGTTTAAAATGATGAAGAAAGAACTCTCAATTCCAAAAATACTTGGTCGTAAAATAGTACTCATTCCGGTTTTGAGTGCTCTGCTGCTAACCTTTTGTACTTCCGTAAGTGAAAATGGGAATGAGAGAAACAGATATGATGTGGAACTGACTAAAAAAGTGATCAGTGATCACCGATACGCCACTTATGTTTGGTTTGATGAAAAGGGGGAGCGTTATACCGGAACTCAAAAAACAATCTCTAAAGAAACCGGGGAAATCATCAAAGAGAACATATATGAAAACGGACTGCTAATAAAACTAAAATATCATTCCGGAGAAGACTCCAACATCTCTCATTCTGAATATGAATACAAAGACAGTACCGGAATTAAACTTGCCTCACGAACTTATTACAAAAACGGTCAGATCATGATGGAAGGAATTTATCCGGTAGTTTCTAATGATTTCATTGGGACTGGCAGGCATTGGCATCCAAATGGGGTGCTGCAGTTTGAAATGAGCTACAAGAACGAGTTCATCAACTATCACGGAATCATGACTACCTATGACGAAGAGGGAAATATTATCGAGCAAGAACGCTATGAGGATGGAGAGCTCATCGAAAAAATAAAGTAAATGCCATGAAACAGTTTACCAGCCATATAGATTTTTCGTTAACAAGGAAGAGATTCAAAATGATGATCAAGCATTATTCTCCGATCCGTTCCTATTCCATAAAGATGATCCTGCTTCCGGTGCTTTTGATCGTTACAGTTATGTTTTGTACACGGGAGCCTGATTATCCCATGAAAATGACCGGAAACAGTGATGTCCTATATTCAACTGTGGATCTGTATGTCAATCCCCCGAGATCTGAAGAATTAAACATTAAGAAAAGAGGGCTGGGAATAAGATACGATTCCGAAGGCAACCCTTTTACCGGGGCTCAACAATACAGATATGTGAAAAATGACAGTCTGTTCAATGAAGTTGTATATGAAAATGGAATAATGAAAAGTAGTGAAGCTTACATCAAAGATGGAGATTCATTAGACATATATAAATCTGAGTACGACTATATAGGAGAGCACTATAAAGGAGTAAAATACTACAAAAACGGAGTACTTCTCGAAGAATGGAAAGATGCCGAATCCAATGAATTGGGTTATCACAAACAATGGTACCTAAATGGTCAATTAAAATATGAAGCCTATTTTGAAGGTAATATCGAATATGAAGGCTTGATGACTTTGTATGATGATGAGGGGAATATTATTGAACAGGCACGCTATCAAGATGGATCTCTCATCGAAAAAATAAAATAAATACCATGAGACAGTTCACCAGCCATATTGATTTTTCATTAACCAGGAAAAGATTCAAAATGATGGTCAAGAATGTTTCTTCTTTCCGTTCCAATTCAAAAAAGCTGTTATTGATCCCATTATTTGTCGTAATAACATTTACATTTTGCACAAACTCAAAGCATTCAAATGGGTTTTCATTCTATACGGATACAGAACTATCAGCTAATATAGTAAATGATGGAGGGGTTTTTGGCGGCCCGGTGCTTAGGTATAAGGGGACTGACGATAATTACCATTCCGGAACCCGAAATCACTACCATAAAGGTTCTAATGAACTTGCATTTTCAGATACATTTGAAGACGGATATCGAGTTACAAGAATTGACTATGATGATAGTGTTGAAATATCATCTCGATACGAATTTGAATACGACGACAGTAACCTGATTTCAAGAAGAAAGTTTAATGAGTCAGGCACATTGATTGAAAAGTGGACTGCTCCCATAGATAGAAAACCCGGGTCCATTAAAGAATGGCATCAGAACGAACAACTTAAGTTTGAAGTCCATTATCTTGACAACCTGGAATATGAAGGTTTAATGACCTTATATGATGAGAATGGAGAAATAATTGAGCAAGATCGATATGAGGGTGGAGAATTGGTAGAGTCGATCAAATAGCGAAAAACCGTGAGTCTTAAGAACTCAAAGCCTGCCATTGGCCGTAACGCTTGAAGGACCTCCGGACGCTTCAAGGTTACTCCTCCTGCTGCAATGCACGGACAGATCAAAAATATCCACATAAAAAAAGCCTCTTCCGTTCAGAAGAGGCTTTACTTCAACATTCAATATTGAATGTTCAATATTCGTTATTCACTTCACGCCAGGTCTTTGGTCATGAAGTACCATTTGGGATCACCATACTCGAAACCTACTTTTTCATAAAGGTTACGTGCAGGATTGTCTTCCCGAACTTCCAAAGTAACTTTGGAGCAACCCATTTCCCGGGCCTCTTCTTCAATGGTTTCCAGCATCATGGTTCCGATTCCCATTCCGCGTGCATCGGGGTGAACCGCTACATCATGGATTTTGAAAACTTTGCTTGCGGTGAAGGTAGAAAAACCTACAAAACAGGTTACAATACCCAGGGCCTTTTCATCGGCATATGCGATGTAGGTCATGGTGGTGGGAATTTTTTTCATCTCTGCGATCATATCTACCCGAACTTCTTCTTCGAGCGGTTCGTCCTGACCCATGGGGTCGCGGGCAAAAAGATCAACTATCTTGACTATATCTGAGGCGTGTTTAGGGTTATTTAAATCGGCTTTTAAAATCTTGACATCGGTTGCGACGTCTGCTTCTGCAATCACTCTTGTTTTGGTTTAATTAAAATGAACCTAAAGTTAAAAAGATTAGGCGCCGGTTTAAAGTTTATATCCCCTTTCTAACTTTTCTTAGCAATTTGATAATTTGGCTTTAATAGATTTATGGCAGAATTGAATATCGAACGCCGATCAAGGAACTTCCAACATCGAACGAATACTTCGATGTTGGAAGTTCTAAAACTCTTCCGCTACCGCTTGAACTTCATCAAGTACACGAAGCAAGTTTCCGCTCCAAAGCATTTCGATTTCTTCTTCGGAATACCCTCTTTTTACCAGCTCATGGGTCACGTTGAAGGTTTCGGAGGCATCCATCCAGTTATAAACTCCGCCGCCGCCGTCAAAATCAGAGCTGATTCCAACGTGTTCAATACCAATTAATTCCACCATATAATCAATGTGATCCACAAAATCAGCAACGTTTACGGGGGGAGCTATTTCATTGACTTCAGCTTCAATTCTTGGCTCGGCATTATCCTGAGCGGTCCGGTACATTTCCATATATTCCTCTCTCTCAGCTGCGTCCATTTCACGAATATCACCCCAATTTAAAAGCTCTAAACCAATTTTTTCCGCTTCTTCCTCTAAAATTGTGCGCGAAGCTTCCTGCCAGGCCGCATGTTTTTCGCCATCCACATAGCCACGAAAAGCAACGGTCTGAACTACTCCGCCGTTCTCTTTGAGCTTCAGGAGTTCATCATCACTCAGGTTTCGGCTGTGATTGTAAACATTCCGTGCGGATGAATGAGAAGCGATCACAGGAGCTTTTGACAACTCCATGGTTTGCATGTTGGTAGTTTTAGCCGGGTGAGAAATATCGATCATGATTCCGACTCGGTTCATTTCGGCAATAGCTTCACGCCCGAGATCACTTAAACCGTCGTGCTTCCATTCACCATCTCCTTCCCCTGTATTGGAATCACCAAACTGATTGTGACCATTGTGGGTAAGCGACATATACCGGGCTCCACGATTGTAAAATTCTTCAATACGGGAAAGATCTTCTCCAACCGGATAGGCATTTTCAACCCCGATCATGGCTACTTTTTTACCCTCGGCAATAATTCGCCTAACATCTTCAGATGTAGTAGCAAGTTCAATTTGATCGGGAGCAATTTCTTCCGTTAAGCGGTGAATAGCATCAAATTTACTAATAGCATTCTCATAGGCATCCGCGTATCCCTCTTCACTAAGGGTATCCTGCCCGGTATAAACTATAAGCCAAACCACATCCAACCCGCCTTCTTCCATTTTTGGCAAATCAACCTGTGTGTTCAACCGTTGGGTATAATTAGTTTCTTCGGTGAAATTATCCACATTGATATCGACATGGGTATCCAGTGTAATTACACGCTCATGGATTCCCATGGCTTTCTCAAATATTTCCTGATCACTTGTTGTACATCCGAAAATGAGAAATACGGCGAGCAGCGAAGAGCTTAGTAGTTTTTTCATGGGTATAAGTGTTTTTTAAAATGATTTTGAGTAAAGAATCTATGTTAATTTTAGCAAAGTTGGGTGAATAATCGGAACGTAATAGGCCTGCATCCCATTATTTTAATACATATTAACAAACAGGAGGCCGTTTTGACAATCATGAATCTGTTAGCATATATCACTATTGGACTGGTAATTGGGTGGTTAAGCCGTGTGATCACAAAAGACCGGGGTGTCACTATGTATCCCAGTCTTGCATTTGGCGTACTTGGTGCACTATCCGGAACGGCCATTGTTCAGTTTCTTGATTTAGCCGGAGCTGCTTTTTATGCGGTTGTAGGTGCTGTGGGAGTTTTATTTACCGTGAATGTATTTCGCCAGGACGAACCAATTTTTTCGGACACTGAAACACTTTAATAAACTGCACTTTTACGGGAACAAATCACTTGGTTTTGAATTAGGTATTATTGAGATATCATCCAATCCTTAAATTTGTATATGAATGACTGTTAAAGACCGCAGAATTCATCTCTTCCTCCAAGTATTTTTTCTATTCGTTGGCTTGTACCAAATCATATTGCTAATTAATTCTCTGCAAACCGGACAATTTTCCGGGAATTTATTCGAGTTTCAAAATAATAACTTACCTGCTCTTTCAATGGGAGCCACTATCATTGTTGCCTTAACTTCACTTGTAAGCAGCTTCTCACTTTGGACCCGTGCTACATGGACCTATGGCTTTACCCTGTTCTCTTCCGGAATTTTGTTCAGTTATCACCTCATCAATTTAGGGCCTGCTATTCGTCAAAACTCATATGAAATTATCCCCATCATCTTTGTATTGATTGTAATTTTACAGAGTTTTCCCTTTTTGATACGAAGATCTTACCGCAGCGCGTAACTCAATAGCTTTTCATTCGTTGAATAAATCATGAGCAAGATCTCTCAAAAGGATATTGACTGGTTATTGAATCTGGACCAAACCGGAAGGGATGGGATTGCGAAAAATTTTACCCCACAAAAAAATAAAACCTTGCTCAAAATTTTGTTTTGGGTTTTAATGGTTTTTGGTCTCGGGGTTCTGCCTTTTATTTTACTCATTCGCACTTCTATATTTTTAAATTTCAATTATTCCTGGAATGGATGGCTTGCATTGAGCGGTGGTATTTTTGTCACCATCATATTGCTGCTTCTTTATATTATCATCTTATTTCGCCGGGTTTCTAATAAAAAAATGTTATTGAAATATAGCCTGGGCGGCATAGGAGTGTTGGTTTTTGCTTTCTGTTTTTACGGAGTGATGTATATCTCTTCCGTAAATGCCAAAAATGATCAAATTCGACAAGTGTATCGCTCCATGCACCCTATCCTGCGAGTAGCCGTTGCAACAACCACGCTTGCAGATGGAAATCTGGTTATTACTGATATTCAGCGCCGGCCGGAGGATTATACAGCGATGGGGATTCCGGTTAACCATCAATCACTCCATTTTCCCCAACAAACAGGATACGTACATGCAATTGACCTAAGAACATCCGGAAGAAATGAATTTCGAAATTTTCTTCTTCGATCTTCTTTTGAAATCATGGGACTGAATACCATTCGCCACGTTGGCACAGCAGATCATTTACATGTAACTCTTCCTTCATCTCATAAATGACCGCTTTTCCTTGTTTCTGTGTTAGATAATTGCGACCATCAGTCACGCGTAAAACAAGCAATGGAGAAAAGGAATATGTCCACTTATAAATTCTATGAGCAGGTCAACAAAAATTTTGATAAAGCAGCCAAATACACTCGATTTGATAAAGGGATTTTGGCCCAAATAAAAATTTGTAATACCATATATCACGTAACATTTCCTGTTCAGAGAGATGACGGAACCATTGAAGTTATAGAAGGGTGGCGAGTTGAACACAGCCATCACAAAACCCCGACAAAGGGTGGTATTCGTTTCAGCCATAAAGTGGATGAAGATGAAACCATGGCATTGGCAGCATTAATGTCTTATAAATGTGCCATTGTAGATGTTCCTTTTGGGGGCGCAAAAGGCGGTGTCAAAATCAGTACCCGGGAATATTCCGAAACTGAGTTGGAACGCATAACACGGCGGTATACCTACGAACTTATCAAAAAAGGATTTATAGGACCGGGGGTGGATGTTCCCGCTCCCGATTACGGTACGGGTGCCCGTGAAATGGGATGGATATTGGATACCTATCGCCAAATGAAGGATGATTTAAATGCCGAAGGATGTGTAACCGGAAAACCAATTGAGCAGGGCGGAATTCGCGGACGCACAGAAGCTACCGGACGAGGTGTTTATTTTGGTATTCGAGAAGCTTGTGATGTAAAAAAGGACATGAAAAATATAGGCCTTGAAACCGGGGTGGAAGGAAAAACATTTGTAGTTCAGGGACTCGGTAATGTAGGGTACCATGCCTCAAAATACCTCACCGAAGCCGGGGCTAAGTTAATTGGAATAGCCGAAATTGAAGGTTCCATTTATGATGAAAATGGAATTGATCTCGAAAAACTAATGGCGTATCGTAAAGAAACCGGGTCTATCATCGGATTTGAAAATTCGAAAGAGCTGAAAGAACGAGACGATGCTCTTTACCTTGATTGTGATATCCTTATTCCTGCCGCACTCGAAAGCCAACTTACCGGTGATAATGCCGACAGGGTAAAAGCTAAGATTATTGCTGAGGCTGCTAACGGACCTACAACAGCAGATGGACATGACATCCTGAAAAAACGCGGAGCCCTGATCCTTCCGGATACTTATCTGAATGCTGGCGGTGTAGTCGTTTCCTATTTCGAGTGGCTCAAAAACATACAACATGTGCGCTATGGAAGAATGAGTAAGCGTTTCGATGAAACCAGCCTAAAGAAAATTCTTGGGGTAATCGAAAATATATCCGACCGTAAATTCACCGATACCGAATTGGAAAACTTAGCACACGGTGCTGAGGAATATGATTTGGTAGATTCCGGGCTTGAAGAAACCATGATCACTGCCTATCAGCAAATCACTGATACTCGAAATGAACATGATTTGGACGATTTACGAACAGCTGCTTTCATTAATGCCATCAATAAGATCGGCATCATGTACGAACAAATGGGTATTTTCCCGTGATATATTCAAATTCCAATTTTCAAATCCCAATGACCAAATTTTGCGCCATTGGAAATTGGGATGTGATTTTTGGAATTTCTCCCCATGGATGAACTGAATACAATTACCATTGACGGAAGCAGCTATGTTTTAGCCGCATTTATAGGATATCTCATTATCCTATTCGGGATCGGTATCTACTCCGCCCGGTTTTCATCCGAAGGCATTTCCGAGTTTTTCATTGGCGGAAGAAAAATGAACCGTCTGGTTGTTGCCCTTTCGGCAGTAGTTTCGGGACGCAGTGCATGGCTGCTTTTAGGGGTAACCGGCATGGCTTATGCACAAGGTGCTTCCGCCCTTTGGGCTACTGTTGGGTATATTGTGGTAGAATGGTTTCTGTTTATGTACTACGCAAAACGACTTCGCACCTTCACCGAAACATATGATTGCATCACTGTCCCTGATTTCTTTGCTGAACGTTTTGACGACAAAAATGGCAGTCTCCGACTCATCCTCGTTGTCATCTTCCTGATTTTTATGGTGGGATATGTTTCAGCCCAATTTGTGGCAGGCGGTAAAGCCTTCGCTTCCAGCTTTGGGATCACAGAAACTACCGGAGTCATATTATCAGCGGCAATCATTCTTCTTTATACGGTTTTGGGCGGGTTTATGGCCGTCAGTCTGACTGACACCATTCAGGCTTTCTTTATGATTATTGCGCTCGTTTTTCTGCCGATCATCGCAATTTACAATATGGGTGGATGGGGCATGATGGCTGAACAACTGACCCTGCATGAAATTGGTTTTATTGATCCATTCGCCATTGGCTTTGGGGCTTTCATCGGTTTTATTGGAATTGGATTAGGCTCTCCTGGAAATCCCCACATTCTCTCCCGATATATGTCTATTGATGATGCCAAACAGCTGAAATATGCTGCGGTTGTGGGTACCATTTGGAATGTGTTGATGGCCGGCGGTGCAGTTTTAATTGGTTTGGCTGGCCGGGCTTATTTCCCTGAAGTAAGCATGCTTCCCGACGCCGACGCCGAGAATCTATATCCGCTTTTAGCACAAACTCAGCTTCATCCAATTTTATTTGGAGTTGTTATTGCATCTATTTTTGCAGCAATTATGTCCACGGCCGACTCACAGCTTTTAGTTGCCGCTTCCAGTGTAGTCCGGGATGTATATGATAAACTCATTAAAAAAGATGAGGAACTTCCTCAAAAAAAGTTGGTGCTTTACAGCCGTGTAGTAGTCATTGTTTTGGTGATTCTCTCCTTGATCTTCGGTCTGGTTGCCGAAAACATTGTCTTTTGGCTGGTATTATTCGCCTGGGCAGGACTCGGCGCCTCCATCGGCCCTACTTCTATCATGGCACTCTACTGGAAAAAGACAACCAAATCCGGGGTAATTGCCGGTCTCATCACCGGAACCTTAGTTACCATCATCTGGTACTTTGTACCGGTCTTGAAAGACAATATGTACGAATTAATCCCGGGCTTCTTTCTCGGATTATTTGCTACCTGGCTGGTAAGTAAACTCACCAAAACTCCCGAGAAAATTGAAGAGCATTTTGAGGAGATGGTTAAGGAGTAAACCCCAAGGTCCAAGCTTCAAGTTCCAATGACCAATTTTGTTGAGTTATAGAAATCAGTCGGAGGTCCAATATCCAACCGCAATAAACGAAAGAGCCGAAGCAAATATGCCAAATACATTTGGGTCAAGAGTGTAAGGAAGACTTTCTGCGCCAACCCATAGCTGGAGAATTAGAGTAGTACATCCCCCAACCAACATGGCAGTCATGGCAGCTGCAGGGGTACTTCGTTTCCAATATAAAGCACCTATTACCGGCACAAACAACCCCGAAACCATGAATGCGTACGAGTATAACATTAAAGTAAGTACGTTTTCCATGGAGTAAGCCAAGAGAATCGCCATTGCACCAATAATTAGGGTAACTGCCTGCGAGATTTTCAAAAAAGAACCACTTTGGTGATCCATTTCGCGGATTTTGGCAATAATATCGGTCACCACGTTTCCGGATGAAGCCATCAGGCAACTGTCGGCCGTGGACAGGATAGCAGAAAAGTAGGCCGCAAGCATTATGCCCATAAAACCTACGGGAAGGACCGTCCGCAGTAACATCGGGAGGCCGGTCTCAGGGTCAGCCTCAGTGATATTGGCAGCTCCAAGATAATCGAACATCCCCTGATCAGCAGCTACACGGGCAAACAAGCCCAGCAACACGCCCATAAATGCCATCACCGGCCATTCAAATAATCCCGCCATATACCAGGCACGCTTAGCCGTTTTTTCATCCCGGCAGGCATATATCCGTTGGTATAGAGTCATCCCGACATACCAAATCGGAAAGATGGTAACGAGCCAGTATACAAGGTCTTGCCAGGAAATATTTGTCAGCGAGAGCATCTCCGGCGAAACGGTTTCCCGGATAGCTTCCAGGCCTCCCACCGCATGATATGAAATCGGCAGTCCTACAAACACCAAGCCGAACATTAGAATCGTCCATTGAATGGTATCGGTATAAATTACGGCCTTTAATCCGCCCATTACGGTATACACTACCGCAACAATTCCCATAATCAGTACCGCATTATCCAAACTTAGGTTTGCAAAAGTACCATTGGCCAGCTTGGCTCCCGCCAATATCTGGGAACTGGTGAAGCCGGCATAACCGATGGCTGAAATAACTGCAGCAACCATGGCTACGCTTGCCGAATAATGATGTTCAAAAACCTGGGGAAAGGTAAATGCTTTTTTAAAAACCGGGTTACGCTTTACCTTTGGAATAAGTAATACGGCCGCTGACCATGCGCCAAGCAAACCTGTAAAAAGCATCCATGAACCCGAAATCCCCATCGTAAACCCTAGTCCTCCCAAGCCAATAGAAAAGCCCCCGCCTACATCCGTAGCCACTACCGATAACCCTATGTGAAAGCTATTCATTTTGCGGCCACCTACGTAATAATCATCACCGCCTTTATTCTTTCTGTAAAAATAATATCCAAATGCCAATAGCCCGATGATGTAAACAACAAAAATCGCTAAATCGACTGGATGCATAATATTGTTAATTTAATCTTGTCACCTTATAAAAAGGCAATAATCTATCTCACTGATTTTACATACCTAATAAATGATAAATCAGCATAGTATAAGATTAATAAGACGGAGCTTCAATTTGCACGGCTTTAGTCAATTTTTTCTTCTATCCTTTCATTTTGGGGAGAGACAGATTAAAGCGGATAGAAACCGTTCGTATCGTAATAATGACAGCTGTAGTAAGCAGGTAGTTCAAATTATCGGGTAAGTTGAGTTCCAGTCCCAAATAAAAAACTACAGCACCGGTAAGGCAGGCTGTCGCATAAATTTCTTTGCGAAAGATCAGGGGCACTTCACGACACAATACATCACGGGTAATGCCACCCACCACAGCTGAAATCATCCCCATCATCCCAGCCATAAATGGGTTTAACCCAAACGAAATCGCCTTTTCCATCCCAATGATTGTGAACAGCGCAATCCCAATCGTATCAAAAATGAAGAGTGTTTTACTGTAGTTGTTGAGTTTCTTTCCCATCAGGAACGTAAAAGGAACGGCAGCCAAAATCACCAGTGGATACGTCATATCCGCCATCCAGGTAATGGGGTGACTGTCGAGCAGAAGATCCCGAACGGTTCCACCTCCGATTGCCGTTGCAAAACCTACCACCGAAGCCCCGAAAATATCCATATCGGTACGGGCTGCCAAACGAATGCCGCTGATCGCGAATACGAATGTACCGAGGAGGTCGAGTAAGTAGATTATGTCCATGGTTTATAACTCACTGATCAGTAATAAATCCCAAGAACCAAATTCCAATGACCAACTAATTAGAAATTGGAGCTTGGGATTTGGGATTTAACCCTTTATGGCCGGAATTTAATATCCACTTTCTTAGTCGGGGCCTGATCTTTTAAACGCACGGCCAGCTGTTGCTGCATATTTCCGGTTACTTCCATCAATGCAGTTGCTGCCGGTGATTCTGTATCTTCCAGTACAATCGGTTTTCCTGAATCACCGCCTTCCCTCAATGTTTGCTGAAGCGGAACTTCTCCCAATACCGGCACGTTCATTTCCTGGGCAAGATGGGATGCTCCTCCTTTTCCAAAGATGTAATATTTTTTATCCGGCATATCAGGTGGAGTGAAGTACGCCATATTTTCTACCACTCCTAAAACCGGTACATTCACTTTCTTAAACATCGCCACCCCTTTTCGGGCATCATCAAGGGCTACGGTTTGAGGGGTTGAGACGATAACTGCTCCGGTCAGCGGCACCGTTTGCACAATGGTAAGCTGTATATCACCGGTTCCGGGAGGCAGATCCATGATAAGGTAATCCAGTTCGCCCCATTCCACATCTGTCATAAATTGCTTGACGGCACTCGTTGCCATCGGCCCGCGCCATACCATCGCTTGATCCACATCCACCAAGAAACCCATTGAGACCAGCTTGATTCCAAACTTCTCATGAGGTACCAATTTCTTTTGTGTAGTGATATTCGGACGGTCGTGAATATTAAACATAGTTGGGATGCTTGGCCCGTAGATATCAGTATCCATCAATCCCACTTTTAGACCTTTTTTGGCAAGAGAAGCCGCAATGTTTACCGCTATCGTAGATTTACCCACCCCACCTTTTCCTGAGGCCACAGCAATGATATTCTTCACTCCGGACAGAATTTCCTGTTGCTGAGCTTGTTGTTGCCCAGGCTTGGATGCTTCCATCTCTCGCTTTTTGGAAAGATTTACCGCTGCCTGAATATCAACAATAGCTTCCTTGTCAATAAACTTCTGAATAGCTTCTTCACATTTTTGTTTAAGCTGATTTTCGAGCTCCTCATTCTTCTCAGGAAATTCGAGGGTAAATGATACATATTTATCCTGAGCGATTACATCCTGAACCATATCCAGGGAAATGAGATCGCGTTGTTCTTCGGGGTGTAAAACCTGGCTGAGTGCTGATTTTACCTGCTCTTTTTTAATAGACATGAATTAGTTTGAACCTAAATTTTAATGATATGTCTTAATTTCTTTTTTTTACGCCCATAAAGATAAGGATTCTTTAAGAGGGATATGAGTAACAGTTGTCAACTAAAAATAAATCCAAAGGAAACTTAAGAAATACTCTAATTTCAATGATGTTTGCCAATAAATCAGTAAGTTTAGGGGGTAATAATAAATGTGTTAGGATACCGTGATATAAAATAATTGAGTGGTTTTTCTCGGGAGATAAATCTTAAAACCACAATGCAATTGAAATTCAACAAATGAACACCAACGAATTTTAGTACAGTTAATGTCAAAAAAGACTCCTTTCTACTCCATACATGAAAATGCCGGTGCCAAACTGGTTGATTTTGCCGGTTTTCAAATGCCGGTTCAATACGCAGGAATTAAAACCGAGCATGCTGCTGTGCGCGAAGCCGTGGGAATATTTGATGTTTCTCATATGGGCGAGTTCTACATCAGCGGCCCCGAAGCATTGGACCTCATCCAGAAAGTGACGGTGAATGACGCCTCAAAACTGGTGGAAGGCAAGGCTCAGTACACCTGTATGTGTTACGAAGACGGAGGGATTGTGGATGACTTGATTGTGTATAAACTTTTTGATGATGCCGGTTACATAGCCGTAGTTAATGCTTCAAATATTGAAAAAGATCTCAACTGGATTTTAGATAATAATTCCTTCGATGCGGAAGTACATGATCAATCTGATGATACCTGCTTGCTCGCTGTTCAGGGGCCGAAGTCAATTGAAACCCTTCAGAATCTTACTGACCTGGATTTAAGTGATATCGGTTTTTATTCATATAAAACAGGCCGCCTCGCAGGAATCGATAACATTGCTTTTTCAGCTACGGGGTATACCGGCGAGAAAGGGTTTGAACTTTATTTCGACAAAAATACCGCAAACCCTGAAAAAATCTGGAGTGCCATTATGGAAGCAGGCGAAGAATTCGGTATTGAGCCATGTGGACTGGGAGCTCGAGATACTCTCCGCCTCGAAATGGGCTACGCACTTTATGGAAATGATATCACCAAAAATACGCACCCATTAGAAGCCCGGCTTGGCTGGATTACAAAATTTGAAAAAGGACACTTTATCGGAAAGGAAGTCCTGCAACAGAAAAAAGAAGAGGGCTTAAAGCGGCAGCTCGTTGGCTTTGAGGTGGAGGGTGAACGCAATATTCCGCGCCAGGGCTATGAGATTCAAAACGATGCGGGAGAAGCAATTGGAGAAGTTACAAGTGGAACAATGTCTATCACTTTGGGTAAAGGCATTGGGATGGGCTATGTTGCTAAAGAATATGTAGCTGAAGGAACCAATATCCAAATCGCCATTCGCAAAAAAACGGCTACTGCGAAAGTAACCCGTCCGCCTTTTATCAAGAAATAAATCAATAATAAAGAGAGAATATGCCACAATTAAGCTACATCGACGTTTTCTTTTCCGTACAGGCTTTTCAGGAAGAAGAGCTTCGTGGAAAATCTGCGGTTATTATTGATGTACTTCGGGCATCGTCATCTATTGCCACTGCAATCAGAAATGGGGCTAAGAAAATCATACCGGTTGCAGATATGAGTGATGCCATGAAAATTGCTACAACCATGGATCAAAAGGATTATTTGCTATGTGGTGAGAAAAACGGGAACAAAATTGAGGGATATCATCTAGGAAATTCACCCGCCGAGTATACCCCGGATACCGTAAAAGACAAAACCTTGATTTTTAATACCACCAATGGTACAAAAGCTATTAAAAAAGCATCTTTGGCTAATAAAGTATATATAGGAAGTTTCTTGAATCAACAAAGTATTTTGGACATACTCCAAGAGCATGATGATGAAATTGTATTGATTTGTTCAGGCTGGCAGGGCCGGCTTTCTATTGAAGACACCCTTTTTGCAGGCGCGTTATTGTATGCTATTTCGGGAGGAAACCTGCCGGATTCAGCTAAAGACGGTGCAAAAGTAGCATTTGGTCTTTTCGAAAAATATGGGCATGATTTAGAAGGTGCTATCAGTAAAAGTGATCATGCAAAAAGATTGGCTGAGCTGGTGCCAAATGACGATATTTCATTTTGTTGTAAAGTAAATGAATTTGACGTACTTCCCGGAATGCGGGATGGAATTCTGACAAACTTGAATGGCTAGAAATAAACTAAATACATCTACAAATACACCCGGATTAGATTCGAACCGGAAAAAGGAAATCATAGGTATTATTGTGATGTCCATCGCGGTGTTGCTGGGATTGAGTATTCTCTCCTACAATCCCGAAGACTATCAATATGCGCGCAGTATATCTTTCCTGGATTTATTTAACCCGGATGCCAATTCCCGCCTGGTAAAAAACTGGCTGGGTCCGGTTGGCGCATACCTTTCTCATTACCTGGTACATACCTTATTCGGCTATACCAGCATCATTCTGGGATTGATCATTGGGTATCACGGCTGGCATACATTTCGCCGGCGCGACTTTAAAGAACTCGGATGGCTTACCGTACTTAGTATTTGGGGAATGATACTCCTGTCTACTTTTATCGGCTGGTTAAATACTAATGCCGACTTTCCGGATGATTCTATCTGGAGCGGTACCGCCGGAATTGCTATTGCTCAGGTACTCTATAACATCACTAACATTGGGTCCATAATCATTCTCTCTGTTCTGATGCTCGTGACCCTGCTGATGTTTGTAGATCGCGACCTTCAAAAAACCATTGATAACATAAAACTTTGGATTGAGAATATTCAAGAGAAAATGGAAGAAAGACGCGTGGCGCGCCAGCTTCGAAAAGAAGAAAAGGCAAAAGAACGTGAAGAGCGATTGGCAGCAAAACGTGAAGCGAAAAAAGAACAGGAAGTAGCCGAAGAAGAAAAAGAGCTGGAGAAAAAGGAAATTGCAGAAACTGAAAGTGAAGACGAACCGGTAAAACCGGCCCCGTCTATTGATGATTTAGTGGACCAATCGGAAGAAGAAGAACAGAAGCAGCGAGAAAAAGAGAAAGCGGAAATCAACACGCTGGATACCCGTCAGCGAGCCTCCCTCGAAAAAGAAGAAGAAATTGATGATGAGGAAGATGATATCGAGGTTTCGGTTTATGTAGGAAAAGGGGATGAACAAGCCGATGAAAAGGATCTAGATAAGCAAAACCGACAGAAAGCGAAAGAAATACCGGTCATCAAATACAAATTCCCGAAAGTAGATTTACTGGATTCACCACCAGACGAGGGTAATGAAGTAGACCTAGAGGAGATTAAAGAAAATAAACGGATAATCCTCGACAAGCTAAAACGCCATAAAATTGAAATTGTGGGCATTAACGCCATTGTAGGCCCTACGGTTACTCTTTATGAATTGGAGCCCGCGCCGGATGTAAAAATCTCCAAGATCGAGAGTTACTCTAATGACCTCAAAATGGCTACGGCTTCAAAAGGTTTGCGCATGCTTTCTCCAATCCCGGGCAAATCGGCTGTGGGAATTGAAGTACCAAACAGCACACGGGAAACGGTGTTTATCAAATCGGTTATCAACACCAAAAAATTTGTGGAGACCGACTTTACCCTGCCTATCGCTTTTGGTAAAACAATTGAGAATGAAGTGTTCATGATCGACCTTACCAAAATGCCCCATTTGTTAATTGCAGGGGCAACCGGTTCCGGTAAATCAGTTGGAATTAATACCATTATCACTTGTCTGCTGTACAAATGCCATCCGGATGACCTGAAGTTTGTGATGATTGATCCGAAGAAAATCGAGCTTTCATTATACCGTAATATTCAAAATCACTTTTTGGCGATGCTTCCGGATTCTGACGAGCCTATCATCACCGATACATCCAAAGCCCAAGAAACCCTGGAAAGCCTCTGTAAGGAAATGGACGAACGATACGACCTCCTTAAAATGGCGCAGGTTCGGGATATCAAATCTTATAATAAAAAATATAAAACCGGCGAACTGGAAGACGAACTCGGTCACCGCCACCTGCCTTACATCGTGGTAATTATTGATGAGTTGGCCGACTTAATGATGACTGCAGGCAAGCAAATCGAGGAACCTATTGCCCGTCTTGCACAGCTTGCCCGTGCCATTGGAATTCATTTGGTAGTGGCCACACAGCGACCGTCTGTAAACGTAATTACCGGTACCATTAAGGCCAACTTTCCTGCCCGAATTGCTTATCAGGTAGCTTCGAAAGTAGATTCCCGAACCATTCTTGACATGGGAGGAGCTGATCAGCTGATTGGGATGGGCGATATGCTTTTCAATAACGGAACCGGCATGATTCGCATCCAAAATGCTTTTGTTTCTACCGAAGAAGTAGAAAGAATAAACAGCTTTATTGGTCAGCAGGCAGGCTATAAGCAGCCTTTCCACCTGCCCATCATAAAAGATGATACCACAGAGATACCTGATCCGTTAGATGATATAGATGAATACTTTGAGGCCGCTGCTAAACTGGTGATTCTTCACCAACAAGGATCGGTTTCATTGTTACAGCGCAAACTGAAAATCGGTTATAATCGCGCCGGACGAATCATAGATCAATTATTTAATGCAGGCATTGTTGGACCATATCAAGGCAGTACCGCACGTGATGTTCTTATCAGTGATGAAGAAGAACTACAGGAACTTTTGGACGGATTGGATGAGTATAATTAAAAGCTTTCAGCTTTCAGACTTAAGCTCTCTGTTGTCGGCTCTTATTCCGAACCTGAGGTTAGAAGCACCTTCCGGAACCTTCGGTTCCAAAGTATTTGTACAGAGACTTCTATCATTTATTACCGTAATCCTGATTTCAAGCACCGCCATCCTTGCTCAAACCCCGAATTTTGACCAGTTGAAACAGCGTTTTGACAGGGGAGACGTTTTTTCAGCCGAATTTAATCACACTTACACCGATTCCTATACCGGAGAAGTTGTTACAAGTGATGGAAATATTTGGATCGACCAGGCTCGATATAAGCTTGAAAGTGACGGGCAAACTATCGTGGTTGACGGGAAAACTTCCCGTGTCTATGATCAAAATCGTAATCGTGTAATCATTGACACTTACTATCCCGAAGACGATGATTTTGCACCCTCTCGAATGCTTAGCGGTATCGATTCAACCTATACGGTTTCTGAAGAAAAAACAGGTAACCGCACAAAAATCACCTTAACTACGGATGATGAATTTGCGGTTTTTGCACGGGTTGAAATCTTAATCGATGCCCAACGCCATCCTCTTAAAATAAGTGCCTGGGATATTTCTGATAATGAAATTGTAACTAATTTTAAAAATGGCACTTTTATACAGCCCGAACCCGACTTATTTAAATTAGAATACCCCGGAGATGCTGAAATAGTGGACATGAGGTATTGATTTGGCTGAAAGTTATTTGTGCATTTATTTATACCCGATCCTGTCAAACTGCTCCATTAGCTCTTAACGTTTATCTTATAATAGGATGCAAACTAAAAAATTTCTAAAAGTTCTTGGCAGCGTAGCACTTGGCGTGCTTTTTTTATGGCTTGCTTTTCGGGAAGTTGAATTTTCAGAATTGATTGAATCAACAAGGGGGATGTCTTGGTTTTGGATATTGCCCTTTACGGCTGCGACCCTTCTGGCACATTACATCCGGGCTATTCGTTGGGAAATGCTCTTTACTAACAAGGAGAAAGTCCCTGCAAAAACCACTCTATTTACCGGCGTTTTGTTTGGCTACCTGGTCAATATTCCCCTTCCGCGGGTAGGTGAGGTAGCCCGGCCGGTTTATGTGGCTCGACAAGTGGATGAAAGCAACAGTAAAATCATTGGTACTATTGTCTTGGAACGGGTCGTAGATTTATTGGGAATGTTGCTTTTAATGGCTTTTGTAGTCGTATTCTTAATTGCTGACCCTCAGGTTCTATCCCGTTTATTCGGAATTGACATAACGAATCCGGAAACGCAGTTTAATTTTATTCTAACTCTTGGAAAGTATGGATTGATAGCGTTTGCAGGGATTGGAGTCTTGTATTGGCTTTTCAAAAAAGCCAGTGAAAGAACAGAAGGCCGGGTTTCTGATTTTGTATATAAAATTCAGCGCATTATTAAAACCTTTGTTGACGGATTACTCGCTATACGAGAGCTCAAAAACTGGCCCCTTTTTATCTTTCACTCCATACTTATTTGGGTGTTTTATATTGGCATGACTTACATCGGGTTCTGGATGTTTAATATGCAGGAAGTATTTGACCTTGGAATCACAGAAGCGATTGTTTTGACGGTTGTCAGCGCGGTCGGGATTTCAATTCCAACGCCTGGCGGTATTGGTACCTATCATCTATTTATTACAAAAGCCCTCTTCATTTTTTATGCTGTCCCGGAAGCTACCGGCCTCGCTTACGCCACCATTGCCCATGCCACAACCCTCATCATCATCATTATCAGCTCGCCCCTTTTACTCACAATTGATAAGTTTGTGATGATGAAGAATGAAGAGCAGAAATCCACAGAAAATATTCCGGATTAAAACAAATTCATCCCGAATAAGTAAGCATTTTTCCAAAAGGGTTTTATTCCAACCTTATAATTTTTTGATCTCCCGTTATTATTTACCGGGGTTCATTTCAATTTTATAATAAAATTCACTCGGTTCTTCTTTTAAAAAGTTTAATTCAAAAAGCTCACCAGAAAGCCAAGGTTCAACCATGGAATCATAGTTGGGGGAGCCGGGATTTCCGGATTGTCCGCCGGGATAAACACCCCATCCTTTTACTTCAGGTCCAAGTTCTACAATCATTCGCCATGAGGGACCGTGTGTTCCGCGTACAGCATTTATGGCCTCGGCCGAGCCGCTGCTGAATAAGTTTTGCGCACCAAGGCCTGGTATATTTGCAATATGATTCAGGTCATTGTCGATATCATACCCCCACTTCCAATTTTCACTATCCTCACCATACATTCTAGTAAGTCTCGAAATAGTTTCTTTGTAGCTTCTTGTGACGATATCTTCCAATACCTCTTCTTCCTTAGTAATGATATCATCTACAAAAGCCATATTGGGTTCTTCTTTAATAATCTCAACAAAAATATCACGTGAAGGATAACGCAGACTAGCTTCTGTACCATTAAACTCATCATAAAATACTTCACGATAAAATTTATTGAACCAACTCAAATAAACAGTTGGCTGAATGAGTTCAGCTGCCATCATAAAATCCCAGTTCCTAATTATTTCCAGAATTTCAACTTCCTGTTCGCTCAACTCCTCCAAACGAGTCCACTCAATCATTTGTGGGATGATATTAGAAGCGTTATAGGCAAAGTTATCCAATTGCATGCGCTGCATATCTTGCGGGGTAATGTTCTCCATTTCCGCCAATAGATCATTGATCCTGCGACCACGTTCATAGGGGGCAAAATCATCATCCAGATAGTAGGGATAATCAGGTGCAGCTGATTCCTGATTAGCCGAGCTAACAAAGCCCCTTTCAGGGTTTTTGATATGAGGGTTATGACCAGTTGGGATCCAACCTTGCCAATCATATACCGGATCAGTTCCATCACTTACCGTGCGACCCTGAAATTTCCATTTTTGGGGAAGCTTTCCTGAAACCCAAAGTGCGATGTCTCCGGTTGCATCTGCGAATACAAAATTCTGTGCAGGTGCTGTATAATTATTGACCGCTTCTATGTAATCATCATAATTCTGCATTTTGTTGAAGCCGTAGAATGTGCGAAGATCATTGGAGGGTTCATGAGCGATCCATTTCAACGCATGATAGACCGGTTCATCCTCACCTACAGCAGAATCAACTTCGAACACCGGGCCGTGATGAGTATAGATCACCGTATCCAATACCGTTTCCCGGCCTCTGACTTTTATTTCTTCAACTCTGCTTGTGGTGGGCTTCCACTGTCCATCGTGCCAGTATTCCTGTTTGGTTTCGTCCCGGAATTTAATTTCATACCAGTCCATCACATCGGAGCCCACATTGGTGGTTCCCCACGCTGATTGTTCATTAAACCCAACGATAATAGCCGGTGAACCCTGCAGAGTAACCCCATACGAATTATAACCGGGAGCATTCAGCTGCATCTCATACCAAATTGATGGGAGGGTAAGTCCCAAGTGAGGATCATTTGCCAGAATAGGATATCCGGAGGCGGTCTTTTCACCGCTAACCACCCAATTGTTGCTTCCAATCCCCTCTTGGTGGGGAAAGGGATCGATCACTTTTGAAACACCCGAGACAAAAAGTGAATCAGGTGCTTCGGGAACATCCGCTTCAAAATCCCATTCCCGGGATGGCGGTATAATGGGATCATTAAGTTCAGGTTTTTGGGTGAAATATTTCTCCACGAAATCTTCACCAAAATATCGAATGGTATTGCTGGTCCGAACATCATTATGCCCACCGGCCAGTGTGCGGGTCATATTCTTTAGCAAATAAGCTGTCTTTGCTGCATGCCATTTTTCCGGAGCGAAATCCAGTACTTTATACTCCACGGGATATTCCGCCTGTGAAAGCTGATCGATCCAAGCATTCACCCCATCAGCATAGGCTTGTGCCACAGCGAGCATTTCCGAATCTTTCCGAATCTCCTCAAAAGCCTTTTCGGCACCGTAAACCATACCCAGCCTGCGGGTATTCAAATCTCTGTTTATCAGATCAGCCCCCACAATCTCAGCCAACCTTCCGGCTGCATCATACGTTTGCATCTCCATTTGGAAGAGCCTGTCTCTGGCTACTATATAACCTTGAGCTAAAAATAAATCCCGTTCGTTTCGAGCAAAGATGTGAGGAACCCTGCGCTCATCAAAATACACCGAAACCTCTTCTTCCAACCCTGGAATATCTAACACTTCCGATTCCGGCTCTGAGATTTCTGCATTCGCCCAAAACCCTGATTCCGGATCAAAAAACTTTCCTAATGGCGGAACAGCCCCAAATTTGGTATTGAGGGAGATGATAAGGGCGAGAAGGAGGATTCCGGAGATGGAGGTTTTTATAAGGTTCATAATGTGCTTTGTGCTTTGTGCTTTGTGCTATGTGCGAGGTGCTTTGTGCTTGCTTTGTGCTTTGTGCTTTGTGCTTTGTGCTTTGTGCTTAATTAAGAATAAATAAAAAACTTTTTGTAAGGAATGTATTTGAAATCGCTCTTAAGAAGAAAAGGAATAATTATGGGAACTGTATATAAATTTGAAGAATTAGAGTGTTGGCATAGTGCCAGGGAACTTGTTGCTTTGGTTTACAAGTATACACAAAATGGTGAAATATCTAAGGACTATGGATTTAAAGATCAAATAAGAAGGGCTTCTATCTCCGTTATGAATAACATATCAGAGGGGTTTACTCGCTATGGGAGAAAAGAAATGATCCGTTACTTCAATATTGCTCAAAGCTCAGCTTCTGAAGTTATGAGTATGACATATGCTATGGATGATCTTAATTATCAACCAACAGAAATATGTGAAATGATAAGGGCCAAAGCTTTTGAAGCCCGAAATAAGACGTTAGCCTTTATGCGATATCAAATAGAAAAACCTTCTTAATTAAACACATCGCGCAACTTTGACCCCAGCACAAAGCACATTACCAAAGCAACATCTTCATACAAAATACCGAACCGCCGCTTTTGAGAAATTCATAAGTGCTGAATTCGTGGACTTTAAACCCTGCTTCTTTCAGTTTGTGATTTACATCTACACTTCCCTGCTGAATAAATACATTCTTCCCATCAGGGCAGATGGCATTACAAGCAAATAACTTTTCTGCCTCATATTTTGAAGCTTCGATCACATTTTTGAAACCTGAGCGAATGAGTTCCAGACCTTCATCCGTGAACGCTTTTGGGTAAATAAGAGCTGTTTCGGAATCCAGAATGCATAAGCAAGTATCTAAATGATAAAAACGATCGTCAATTAACTCCAATGCAATAACCGGGGTTTTAAAAGTCTCTGAAATCACATCATATACCTCTCTGGAAGACCGATATCCATATCCTCCCCAAATCAAGCGTTTTTTGCTGTGCCAAATAGCATCTCCCATACCTTCAAAATCGGTAAACCTGGTTTCATCAAGATGAACAATTTCATAACTGCTATCTTCATATACTTTTTGAATAAAAGGCACTTCTCCTTTGCGTTGCTTAGAGTGCATAACGCTCATTATCACCTCTTTCTTTCCGTCCTTAGTGATATTAGGTAAGCTCTGGTTAGCACAAAAAACCATATCCGGATATCCGCGCTGCCCCTCTTCAACATGCACATAAAAGCCCAGCTCTTCAAAAGCAGACTTCAGGTGCTCCCATTCATTTTGAGCAGCCAATTTATCCACATCCCCGATATTTCCTTCCATATGCGGATTAATCACATATTCAACCGAAAAATAAGTCGGTTTAACCAACAATACCTTTTCCGGAGCCGGCATTGACTCCAGGTCAGAAATTTTAAAATCTAATTGGTTTACAGATGTGATTACTTTGCTCATGCACTTTTAATTTTAGAATTTTAGACAGACTTATAAATATTGAAAATATCAAAACGAGGAACAAGTACAAGTTTCAACAAATATTATTGCAAGAGAACACTGGATTCTGAATCCTGAATTCTTTTATTCTATCCTATTAACAATTAACCTTAAACAATCCTATTTTCGGCTATAATCTTACTTTATCGATATGTCCCAAAAAAATCTCATTGTTGCCTTCGGAGGTGTTTCCCCCGAACACGAAGTTTCTGTTTTAACAGCTATTCAGGCTATTTCTGCACTTGAAGAAAGCACATATAATTGTATCCCTCTTTATGTAACAAAATCAGGACGATGGCTGACAGGTAAGAAACTTTTAGACCTAAGTAATTATAAAGAACTTTCCTCCCTTGAAAAGGAATCAATTTCCTGTGCATTTGTCAAAGATGAAACAGGTAAAACATTTCTTAAAGAACAAGAAAGCAAGGGACTCTTTTCTAAGCCAAAAAACTATCCGGTATATGCCGTTTTATGTGCTTTTCATGGCAGTGAAGGTGAGAATGGAGCTTTTCAGGGTGTTTGTGAGATGATGGATGTGCCATATTCAGGAAGTGGGGTTTTAGGTTCTTCATTAGGAATGGATAAAGTAAAAGCCAAATTAGTTGCAGCGGCAAATGGCATTCCGGTTACCAAAGCAGTGAATTTTTATGAAAGCGATTGGGAGCAAGAGCAGGAAGAAATTTTGAATGTTGCAGAAGATTTTGATTACCCGTTGATTGTAAAACCCGTTTCATTGGGCAGCAGTATTGGGGTGGCCATCGCAAATGACCGCGAAGAATTGATCAATTCAGTTGAAACCGCATTTCGTTACGATGCTCATCTTCTTATTGAAGAAGCTGTAAATCCTTTAATGGAAATCAATTGTTCGGTGATAGGAACCCCCAGCGACTGCAGACCAAGTATTTGCGAAAAACCTCTTGGACAAACTGAGACTCTTTCTTTTGAAGATAAATACCAAAGCGGAGAAGGAGCAGAAAAAGGAATGGCTTCTGCCGATCGTGAGATACCGGCTGACATCTCCAAAGAACTGACGAAAAAGATTCAGAACTTAGCTACTAAAACGTTTTCAGCTTTGGATGCTTCGGGGCTGGCCCGTCTCGATTTCCTTGTAAATGCAAACACCAAAGAGGTCTATTTCAATGAAATTAATACTATTCCAGGCTCTTTTTCTTTTTATTTGTGGGATAAGTCGGATCTTCCTTTCGATAAACTATTGGAAGAACTAATTGAAATAGGTCTAAAGAAGCACAGGGAGAAGAACGGTCGTGTTCGCAGCTATGAAACCAACTTACTCAGTGAAAAAGCCATTAAAGGCATTAAGGGCTTAAAAGGAAGTAAAAATTGAATTAAAACCACCATATATGGAATGTTTTTCACCGTTCATATCTTTACCTAATAAATCTTAAAGCATAACTTGATGAAAAAACTATTTCTATTTTTACTTCCATTTTTTCTCGTCATTTCTTGTGGAAAAGGTCCGGAAACCGTCACTATTCAGTCGGATCCTTCTGACTTATTCACTGCTCCGGATACTTCAAATGCTGAAGTGGACACCTCAGATGAAGAATTTGTACATGTGAAACTGGGAGAAATAGCTGCCATAGAATCCCTTGATCCTCTTTTTTCTTTTTCTAACAGCGAATGGAGAATTATTAACCTTATTTACCAAGGGCTGGTAGAAATAGGCGAAAACGGGACCCTAATCCCCGGTTTAGCAAAAAGTTGGGACATAAATGATGATTCCACTCAATTCACTTTTTATCTAAAAACCGATGTTTACTTTCACGATTCTCCTGTTTTTGAAAGTGCCACCGGCCGAAGATTCGTCGCTCAGGATGTAAAATATATTTTTGAGCGAATGGCTCATAATAACGTGCCTGACTTTACAGCCGATCATTTTGAAGATATTCATGGTTTTTCTGCCTTTCATAACGAGCAGACTTACGTAAAGAATCCAAGCCGAAGAGTCTTGAACACGGTAGATGGGGTGCAGGTTCGGAATGATTCTACTGTTAGCTTTATTATGAACAGGTCTGCACCTGATTTTCTAACACGGCTCGCCCATCCTATGGCTTCAATTTATCCAAAAGAAATTGTTTCCTCTGCAAATGACCCCATTCAGCAAGCAGTGGGAACCGGGGCCTTTCGATTCGTGAGCAAAGAAGGGAATGCACACCTTTTAACTCCCAATGATGATTATTCGAAGGATATTCCGGCTATTAACCGGTTGGATATAATTTCAGGGCTAACAGAAAGAGATTTATTCCAGGAATTTGCCCGAAACAATCTGGACGCACTCATTGAATTAGGACCTTCAACCCTGCTTACGGTAGCTGATTCTACCGGAAACCTTTTACAAAGCTATTATGAAAACTATACGCTTGACCAAACTTCCGTTTCTGCAAAATACCAATTGTATTACAATGAAAACTCAGGTCAAAGCAGGCAGGTAAGTCACCTCATATCTTCTATTGATCCCCAATCATTATTAACAAATAAAATAATTGGAACCGTTTCTGTTAGTGAAGTAGATACTGCAATAGCCAAAAATATTGACAAGACTCAGCTGATTGTTACACAAACCACACACCCACTTGAGATTTTCTTTTTAAACAACCTGGCTCCCAAAGCTAATGAATTGGGATACACATTTGCTATGAATGCTTCATATGCAATATCGAACGAAATAACTTTCTCTACAAAGCCTTTTCCCGGCACCCAACCATTCCTGACTTGGGAAACACCCATTTTCATTTTAAGTCACAGCTCAATTACAGGTGTCACGGTTCGCCATAAGCCCTGGCTTCTTGATTTATCTTCAATTCAACTCAAACAGGATAATTGATGAAACTTGGTATCATTGCAAATCCTAAAAAGTATGAGGTTCGGGAGGTCTTGTTCAAGACTATTGAATGGGCTGAAAAAAAGAACATCTCATTGTTTATAAATTCAGAAATTTGCAAAGAAACCGGGCTTAATGACAACGCTATCCTCCAAAAAACAAAGTCTGATGAAGACTCCATAAAAGCCTGCGACATTATTCTTGTAATGGGCGGTGACGGTACCATTTTATATACTGCCCGCATTGCCAAAGACTTTGGAAAACCTATTTTGGGTATTAACAGTGGCCGACTCGGTTTTATGGCCAATACTCAAATCGAGGACTTGGAACGAGCCCTGGATTGTTTGATAAAAAATGAATTCACCTTGGATAAACGCTCGTTTTTGAAAGCCACCACTCCAGAAGGAAACGTATTTCACGCTCTGAACGAATTTCTTTTTACCCGAAAAGATTCTATATCAATGGTGAATGTGACTGCAGAATATGATGGCAGTTTAATCAACACATACTGGGCAGACGGGTTGATTGTGGCTTCTCCAACCGGTTCTACCGCATACAGTCTAGCTTCCGGTGGCCCCATCGTTGCACCGGGCACCGATATCTTTTTGGTAACCCCCATTAACCCACATACACTTACAACAAGGCCTTTGGTGTTAAACTCGAATCACCCTTTGAGAATAATTATTGAAAAGCAGGAAAGTGAAATTCTATTTTCCTACGATGGGCAAGTTCATGAAATCAAACAATTCCCTTTTGAAGTAGAAATTTTGAAGTCGGATTTAACCTTTAATCTCGTTCATCTTCCCGGGCATGACTATTTTGAAACCCTTCGCAATAAATTAATGTGGGGCATGGATCGAAGGAGAACTAAAAACTGAAAACGGGAGTCTGTGTTCTGACTCCTGTGTTTTGATTTTGTATCTTTATACCAAGTTCATATAACGAAATTATTTTAATCGAAAACCGAACACTAAAAATACACCCCAAATGAAAGTAACAGTAGTTGGAGCCGGAGGTAACGTTGGATCAACGGTAGCCGATGCCGTAGCGCAACGTGATTTTGCAAAAGAAGTAGTTGCCGTAGACCTCGAGCGTAAAGACGGAGACAAAACATTTTATCCTTCAAAAGGCCGGGCACTTGACCAGTGGGAGTCTGCCCCCATTCATCTTTTTGATACACGCATCAAAGGCACCGTAGATTATGCTGATACAGCCGGTTCAGATGTTTGTGTGATTACAGCCGGCGTGCCCCGCAAACCCGGAATGAGCCGTGATGACTTGTTAGAAATTAATGCAAATATTGTTCGCAGTGTAACCGAACAGTTGGTAAAATATTCACCTGATACCATTATTATTGTAGTTTCAAATCCACTCGATGTGATGGTTCAAGTTGCTAAAGATGCCAGCGGACTCCCATATGAAAAAGTAATGGGGATGGCCGGCATATTGGATACTGCCCGTTTCCGTGCATTTATTGCCGAAGAACTGGATGTATCCCCTAAAGACATTCAAGCTTTACTGATGGGTGGACACGGAGACACTATGGTTCCCCTGCCTCGTTTTACGACCCTCTCAGGTATGCCTATTACACATTTCATAGATGAAAAGCGACTTGATGAAATCGTAGACCGCGCCAAAAAAGGGGGTGGCGAGATCGTTGGCCTAATGGGAACATCAGCATGGTATGCGCCGGGAGCTGCTGCAGCTCAAATGGTGGAAGCTATCTTACTTGATCAAAACCGGATTTTCCCTGTATGTGCCCACATCGACGGTGAGTACGGAATTGATGACCTTTACATCGGTGTGCCCGTGAAGCTAGGCAATGGCGGAATCAAGGAAGTAATTGAGGTTGCATTAAACGAAAAAGAGCAACAACTTATGAATGAATCAGCCAAAGCCGTTCGCGGCACCTTGGATGACTTCAAAAAACTGATGAACAAGTAAATTAAACAAACGAGGACTAAGGTCTTCACTACTTGCACTAATCCCTCACATGATTTTTCGTGTGAGGGATTTTTATTTTCTTTTTAAAACATCATTGGATCTATTTTATATGGATCCAACAATGTTTAATAATGTGAAAACGGTGTAAAGAACAGAAAATATACTTAAACTATTTTTTTAGTATATAATGTAACTAACACAAACCAAATCAAGGAATTGTTTGGAAAAAATTGTTTCTCTGTTGAAAATAAGCTTAGGAGGATTCCTTCTATCAGCAATCTTTATTGGCAGTGCGGGAGCTCAGCAAGCTTCCTTAAGTGGTTTAGTAACTGACTATCAAACCGGAGAACCACTTGTAGGGGCTAACGTAACTCTTATAAACCTTGTGAATGAAGATAACCTGTTTGGTACAGCAACCGACAGAGACGGGCTTTATTCAGTAAACCGCATTAACCCGGGAACTTATCGGGTTGTCATTAGTTTTTTGGGATACACCTCAAAGGATGACACCCTTACATTTGAGTCTCTCGAAAACAAAACCCTGAGCGCTGCTCTTAAAACTGATGATGTTAATCTTGGAGAAGTTATTATAAGTCAAAACACCAGTGCTGCAAGAACAGAAATGGGCCGCCAGCGAATATCTTCTGTTGATGTAAGCCGAATCTCATCTCCGGTAGCCGGTGGAGATTTGGTAAACTATCTGCAAATAATGCCCGGGGTAGTGTCACTCGGGAACCGGGGCGGACAGATTTTTATCCGGGGAGGGACTCCTTCAGAAAACATGGTCATGGTAGATGGTGCTTTAGTCTACAAGCCCTTTCACATACTCTCATTTTATTCCCCCTTCCCAGACAATCTGGTATCCTCAGCAGACTTTTATCCGGGTGGTTTCACCTCTGAACACAGTGGAAGAATATCGTCTGTACTTGATGTAAACATGCGTAACGGTAATAGATTTGAATATAGCGGATCTGCATCTTTAAGCCCTTTTATGGCAGATATCATGGTTGAGGGGCCTCTTAAAAAAGAGGAAACATCTATGGTGGCCTCCTTTAAAAAATCTTTGATCAATGAAACCAGTTCCTGGTATTTATCAGAACAACAACCCCTTAAATTCGAAAGCCAATTCATTAAAGTAAGTGATATCGGTGAATATTCGAATTGCTCCGGGATGCTATTACGAACAAAGGATGAGGGAAAGATAAACTCCCAAAGAGAAGAAACTCTTCAATGGAATAATTTTGTGACCGGAATAAAATGCAGGGCACTGCAGGATCAAAATTTATTTCAGGTAAAATCAAATATTTCAAGTATGTCTAACTCCTCAATCTATGAAGATCGTTCTTATTATTCAGGGGTTACTCAATTTCGTACCGATTTTTCACTTTCCAAGTATTATGGTAATGTCAGAGCCGAATATGGCGTGCTATTTAGAATTGAATGGATCGATTACGATTTAACAGGCAGGGTGAGCGGGTTAACAGCAGAAGAATACAATATGAAGAGCACCGGCGGACATATTCAGTTTTCCATACCAATTGGAGATAATTTAACTATTGAACCCGGAACTGTGGTTTCATTATACAGCAATTATCCTGTAAGTCTTGAGCCCAGAGTTAGGCTATCCTATTTTCCCTTTGGTGAAGATGGTGGAGAAATCAGTGCGGCAGCGGGTATATATCGTCAAGCTATTTATGGATTTAATGATGCCAGAGATGCTACCGGAGTATTTGTAACATGGGCAAAAGTACCGGGAGAATCCAAACAGGCTGAAGCAAGGCACGCTCTTTTAGGCTGGCAACAAACTATCAGTTCAGGCTTTAGCTACTCAATGGAAGTATATTATAAAAACCTTTATAACATTCCAGTTTCCACCTGGAGTCCTATTGCAAAATTTTCAACTGATCTTCAACTTGCCGACGGGACCGTCTATGGAACGGACCTTCGCCTTGAGTATAATATGGGAAGACATTACGGATTACTCAGCTATGGCTATACAAATACAACTTATGAAGCATCCCAGGATAATTTTGGAGAATGGTTTGGGGAACCCGTAGTTGAATATAATCCCTCTCATGACAGAAGGCATCAGGTAAATACCGTGTATAGCTTGGAATTAGGTCGATACACTTTGGGTGCTCGATGGCAATTTGGCTCCGGTGCTCCTTTTACGCGCCCTCTTGGATTTGATGAAATTCTTTGGTTTGATCGCAAATTTCCAGACGTAACAAATACAACCGGCGAACAGCGGGTACTTGTTGACCGGCCGTTTGAAGGAAGACTCCCCACATACCACAGCCTTGATGCCTCAATAGAACGAGTATTCCAGTTCTCAAATGACTCAGGCAGCATTACAACCAAAGTTGGAGCTATTAATCTCTACAACAGAAAAAATATGTTTTACTACGACATATTTACACAGGAGCGAATCAATCAGCTTCCGCTAACTGCTTATATTTCATTAAGAATCGATGTTTAATCAATCTTTTTTAAAATCCAAAGATGCCGGGTCAATGCATTTATCATTGCATTACCTGAGCTTGGTATGCATTATAGCAATTATTTTCCTTTCCGGTTGTAATGAACCCTTTCAACCGCTCGAAGAAAATGATAAATACTTCTATTCCGTATATGGATACCTGGATGCTTCTGCAGATACTCAATGGGTCCGGATCATGCCGGTACGGGAAACGACCAACTATTCTGATGAACCGATTGATGCCATCGTTACCCTCACAGACCTCGATACCGGTCAGGAAACCGTAATGAACGATTCATTATTCAGACTTCCCCAAGTTGCACCGGGAGATGCATTAGTTTGGAATTTCTGGACCACATATGATATTACTCCATCCAATGATTATAAGCTAACTGTGGAACGATCGGATGGAGCCACAACTACAACCACTGTAAATATTCCCGATGACTATCCAGAGCCTGTGGTGGATGGACGATATGTAACTGTTACAGGAGTAGAGCATATTGCAGAAGCCCGTTTAGACTGGAAGGTGCTGGACAAAAGAGATAATACTATACATGAATTTGCAATAACTCATACCCACAGGTTAGTTTATTATAACAACTCCAATAAATACCTTTTAAGAATCTCCCCAAACGATGATTTTGCTAACGAGATACTACAAACTCTGGATGCTATCCAACCTCAAATAGAAATACTGGAAACCAACGTGGTTATTATTGTAGCAGGGGATGATTGGATTAATTTTTCAGAACTTGATAGAGAAGTCATTGCCTTACCAAAAGAAACCTCCAATATTGAAAATGGAGTTGGTTATCTCGTGGGAACAGTCATCAAAACTGTGCCATTTCCGGTATGCGTTGGTGATTTCGGTGAAATTATTGAATGTTACCCATAAATAGGCAAGTCACTCGATATTCATTTATTTCAATAATAATATCCCCCGCTTTTAATCCTGCCTTCTCGGCAGCTCCGCCATTACTCAGACCTGTGATACGAAATCCCTCACCATCATAGCCATAATCAGGTAGTACGCCTAAGGTTGGTCCCTTCATCCGCATGGATTGCCGCTGCTCACCCGGGACTTCGACAAAAGCCAACTTTTCTTTATCTATTTTATCCAACCGCTCAATTACACGGACTATATGTTTCAGCAATTTTGACTGTCCTTTAGCATTAATCCATTCAGCATCATCAGAAGGGCGATGGTAATCGGCATGAGTATCCGTAAAATAGTGAAGAACGGGGATGCCTTGATCATAAAAACTGGTGTGATCACTAGACCCCGTCCCGTCCGGCACTAAATCCAGCTCCAAAGAATCCACATTGGCTTCTATTAAAATTGACTCCCATTTCTCTGCAGTTGCCACCCCAAAAATCATCAAACGATTTTCATTCATACGGCCGATCATATCCATATTGATCATAGCCAATGTGTTTTCTAGATCTATCGTTGGATTCTCCACATAATATTGCGAGCCCAATAGTCCCATTTCTTCCCCGGAAAATGCTATAAACAACACATCGGTTTCAGGGCGACTCTCGGAAAAATATTCCGCTAGCTCAAGTAACCCGGCAGTTCCTGAAGCATTATCATCGGCGCCATTATGGATGGTAGAATCGCTGCTGCTCAGTGAACCGAATTCGCCCAGTCCCAAATGATCATAATGTGCTCCAATAATAATCGCTTCATCAGAATCTCCACTTCCTTCCAGTAATCCGGCAACATTTTTAGCAAGCCTTTTATCGGATGCATCATTGTTTTCAGAAGTATGTGGATTGTCGAGCACGGACATATTCACCGTAAATTCCTGAAAATAGGTCTCGTCATCGCCCGCCGGTTCAAGGCCATAACTTTTGAACAGATCTGCAATATAATTAGCTGCGATGGCTTCCTCCGCCGTTCCGGTTTCACGCCCTCTCATTTCATCACCGGCTAAAAAATTAATATGAGACTGTATATCTAAAAAGGAAATCTCAGGAGCAGTAGAATCTGAAATTTTTGGTGAAGAACAGGAAATCAAAATGAAAACCAAAAGTGATGAAAAAATATATTTGAACTGCATTTCTGAAAAACTTTGGAGTTGAAGCGCTTATTTTATTGAAGATAACATTTTAGTCCGCCTATTTAGAATCGGCAATTTTTTTGAGAATAAATTAAGCGATCAAAATTCGATAAATTCTGTATCGGTAAGTTTATCTAAAAGATCTGCAAATATGATTTACAATTGTGGAACATCCTCTTATCTTAACCCTTCACAAGGTTGGGGGTGCTTGCACCACGGGCTGAGATCATACCCTAATACCTGAACCGGATAATACCGGCGTAGGGAAACCTGTTTAACCGTACAGTACGCAAGTTAACCTCCTCCATTAATCAGCAAATTAAAATGGAGGATTTATGTTTAATCTATTCTTTTCGAAGTCGTTTTTAGCGACCTTTTTGTTCACTATACCGCTTTTCTTTACTACTGAAATTCAGGCACAGACCATCTCTGGTACTGTGTTTGATGCACAATCCAAACAACCACTGGCCGGGGCTGCCATACGGCAAATAGGGACTTCCCGTGGCGTGGTAACCCAGGATGACGGCTCATTCGAAATCCGTCTTTCTGAAAACGGAGACCGGGCCTTACTCATTACATACCTCGGATATAAAGATCAGGAGGTCAATGTTACCAACACCAACCGGTCTTACGAGGTTTTCATGTACCCTGAAACCTATATCACCGATGATGTTTTCGTAAATGCCACCCGTGCTGATGAAACGTCTCCCATCACCTACAGTAATGTGGAGCGAGAAGAAATCGAACGGCGTAACCTGGGACAGGATGTTCCTTTTCTGTTGAAAAGCACTCCCTCAGTTACCACTACCTCTGATGCCGGAGCAGGGATCGGCTATACAGGCATTCGCATTCGCGGCGTAGACCCGGCCCGAATTAACGTAACCATTAATGGTATTCCGGTAAATGATGCCGAATCACATGCCGTATTTTGGGTGAACCTGCCGGACCTTTCTTCATCCACGGAGAACATTCAGATTCAGCGTGGAGTAGGAACGTCCACCAACGGGGCCGCTGCTTTTGGGGGTACTATCAACCTTCAAACAAGTTCATCAAGGATGGAGCCGTTTGGAGAAGTAAACACCGGTATCGGTTCGTTCAACACACAAAAATATAATGTAAAGTTAGGTTCAGGCCTGATGGAAAACGGGTGGCAATTCGAAGGCCGTTTGTCCAAAATCGATTCTGACGGATTCATCGACCGAGCCAGCTCGGATCTGGATTCCTATTTTCTCTCGGCAGCCCGGCATGGCAATCGCAGTTTGTTAAGGGCTGATGTTTTCTCTGGAAGGGAACGAACTTATCAAGCCTGGTACGGAATTGAGGAAAGCGTACTCGAAAATGACCGGACCTTTAATGAGGCCGGAACCGAAAAGCAAGGCGAGCCGTATGAAGATCAAGTCGATAACTATCAACAGAATTATTATCAGCTGCATTATTCTTACCGGCTCACCGATCAATGGAATGCCAATATCTCTGCTTTCTATACCAAAGGATTCGGTTATTATGAGGAATATAAAGCCGATGAAAACCTGGCCGATTATAGCATCGACCCACAGAATCCCGGGGATCCCGCGGAATCCGATCTCATCCGCCGCCGCTGGCTCGATAATGATTTTTATGGCACCATCTTCTCAACCAGATTCACTCCGAACGAAACCTGGAATTTAACGCTAGGCGGTGGATACAATTACTATGACGGCGCCCATTTTGGAGAAGTAATCTGGGCTCGTTATGCCGGCGACAGTGAATCTGAAGATCGCTATTATGATAATGATGGTGTCAAAAAAGATTATAACCTGTACGGTAAACTTCAGTATCAACTCACTGAAAACCTGAATTCCTATGTGGACCTGCAGATACGCGGAGTCAATTATGAGTTTTTGGGGAACGGATTCGTCCGAAGCGCCGGAAGTTCTGTGAGGGATAGCCTTGTAACCCTTCAACAAACCGATAATCTTATGTTCTTCAATCCAAAATTCGGATTCGTATATAACCTCCCGCAACGTCAGCGTTTGTATGCTTCTTTTGCCGTCGGAAATAAGGAACCTACCCGTGATGAGTATGTGGATTCATCCCCAGAAAGCCGTCCTGATCCTGAACGACTCTATAATGTAGAAGCCGGCTACCGCGGTGATTTTAACCGTTACTATGTTGGCGCAAATGTGTACGGCATGTTCTATCGTGATCAGCTGGTACCTACCGGGGCGATCAATGATGTGGGTGAGATCGTTCGGGAAAATGTACCTGAAAGTTACCGGATTGGGTTGGAGCTTCAGTCCGGGGTGAGTCTTTCTCAGCACTTGAGCCTCTCTGCCAACGCTACTTTTAGTCAAAATAAGATCACCGAATACACACAATTCACTGATCAATATGATGCGAATTTTAACTATCTCGGGCAGCAGGCTACTGTTTATGAAAATACCGACATTGCCTTTTCACCATCGGTAATTGCCAATGGGATCATTGGATATCAGGCTGGCGGTTTGAATGCAGAGCTGATTAGCAAATATGTATCGCGGCAGTATTTGGATAACACCCAAACTGAGAGCCGCTCTATAGATCCGTATTTTGTGAATGATCTTCGTATCAGTTATTCTTTGAATGAAGTGCCTTTATTGGAAGGGATTACGGCTACACTTCAAATCAATAATATTTTTGATCACGAATACGAAACCAATGGTTACACCTTCGGATGGCTGCAGGGGGGGAACCCGGTTCACTACAACTATTATTACCCGCAAGCCGGAACTAACTTCCTGTTTCAGGTTAAGTGGTCATTTTGATCGCAGATTAATTTGATTACGCAGATTTCACTGATTTAAAGGCGCATCGTTGATGCGCCTTTTTTTGTGTTGTCAGAATTATTTAGCTTTTTAGTGTTTCCAAAGCTTATGATCAAGGCTGTATTTACCGGGACCGGCCATCATCAACCCAAAAAATACAACCGCCATTTTAAGGGCATGAGAGGAAGCACCCCAGGGATCGCCTTCGCTGACATGGGCAATTACCGCTACAATCATAGTAATTCCAAGTAAGGCTGAAACCGGCCGATATAAAAGTCCAAAGGCAAAAAGTACGGCGCCGAGCGTTTCCGTTAAAGCAGCCATCAATCCCCAGAACAGGTAAATACCCTCCATGTCGAAACCCGGCATGGCAGTTCCGAGCCGGGCCCAGCGTTCAGGACCGCCTGCGAGCTTATTCCAACCGTGCAAAAGCAGGAAATCAATTCCAACACCAACTCTGAAAAACAACAGTCCGGCTTCTTTGTATTTCTCAAGAAAGGTTAAGTGCGCATCAGGAAATTTCATATCACTTGTACCCCTCTACATTTCGCCCAAGTATGATATCCCGTTTACCCACCAACAGGTCATTTTCTTTTTGAAGCTTTAATATTCCATTACTACCTCCTCGTGGATTTTGCTGATCTAACTGCCTGCGGGAAAGGTTTGGATCGTCTTCAAACAAATAACTTCCCAACCAGTAATATCTTCCGTTTGGCTCCAGGATTATGGGATGAATATGTGCGGGATTTCGGCTGTAGGAACCCGGTTTGTAGGTGTAAAAAGTATATCGTCCTTTGGCTCCGGTTTTCAGCCAGGCACGGATATATCCGTGCCTGCGTGCCCATCCGGTTTCATCTCCGCGGGTGGCATATTCGCCCTCTCGGTTGGTGTGATAAACATACAAGATCACTCCCTCGGCCGGAGTTTTTCCATCCTGTTCATAAATGGTTCCGGAAATCTTGATCTTAGGTTCGTTTTCATGGAAACCAGGGAGGGTGTCTGTAGCGGTAAGCTCGCGATCGCCATATTCAAAAACGGCTTCACATCCTTCGCAGATTCCAATTAAGGTACCTTGCGCTTGTAATGGAATGGATATCATGAAGAGCACAAAAAAAGTTATACAGGTTTTCATTGTTGTCCTTTTTTAGATTAAAGTTCACCTGGAAATACAAATCCTGTCGTTCTTTTTTGCGACCTCGGGCTACTTGACCGGCATGCGTTGCCAAATAACTCATTTCACCCTATCAGTGACGTTTAGCTTTTTTCAGGGGTTGTTCAACCTTCAGAATCAGTTGTCCGCCGAACCGGACCCTATAATATCCGTTTCATTCCAACTTAAATGCTACATTTACCGGATATGCTGAACATTCTAAAGAAATATCATCTTACCCCGGTGCGGATCTCCTGGCACGTTCTGTTTTGGACTGCGTTTGTTGGAGCTCACACGCTTTTCTATGGGTATGCTGATGGCTCCTACGCCGAAGAGTTTGCTTTTGTAATCAGATACCTTCCGTTTAAGATGCTGATCACGTATTTCACATTATATATTACCATTCCGAATTTTTTGCTTACCAAAAAGTATATAAAGGCATTTTTCGTTTTTGTTATCTCAATTGCCGTGGGTACTCTCGTTCAGCAAACAAGTGAATATTTTATACTCGCCCCAATTCTTAATCCAAACTGGACAGAAACTCATTATCTATTCTACCCCTCCAAAATATTCCGGACGTTTTTGGGAATGTATCCGGTTGTCATTATCGCAGCATTCATCAAACTGGCAAAGCATTGGTACGAAAAAGATCGCCAGACTCAAGAACTCAAACAGCAAAAGCTGGAAGCTGAACTCAACTTTTTGAAATCCCAAATTCATCCCCATTTTCTATTTAACACGCTGAACAATCTGTATGCACTAACACTCAAAAAATCGGACGATGCTCCGGAAGTGGTGATGAAGCTTTCGGAACTACTGAGCTTTATGTTGTATGAAGGCAGTGCAACCGCCATCTCCCTGGAAAAAGAACTCAAACTAATTGAAAACTACATTGAGCTTGAGAAGATCCGATATGATGAAAGGCTGGATATTCAGTTCAAAAGACAGGGCGAATTTAAATCCAAACAAATTCCGCCTATGCTACTGATGCCTTTTGTGGAAAATGCATTCAAACATGGAGCCAGTAACGAAATAGAGGAAACCGAAATCCATATTGAAATAAAAGTACAGGAAAATACGCTCGACTTTAGTGTTGAGAATTCAAAAGTCGAAAATGAACCTTCAGAAAGGTATGGCTATCAAAAGGGAGTGGGACTGATAAATGTAAGGCGCAGGCTGGAATTACTCTACAATGGATATTACACTTTAGATATTCACGAAAATGAAACGCACTACCATATTTCCCTTAACCTGAAACTCGACAAACTTCGACAAGAGTAAAAATGAAATTATCCTGTTTTATCATTGATGATGAACCGCTCGCAATAGAGATACTGGAGTCTTACATCTCCAAACTTGATTCCATAGAAATAGCCGGTACCTTCGGGAATGCCATCAAAGCATTTGAGGCTTTGAAAAAGGCAGAGGTTGATGTTTTATTCCTTGACATACAGATGCCTAAGCTAACGGGCGTTGAGTTCCTGAGGTCACTGAAAAATCCACCGCTTGTGATCTTTACCACAGCGTATCGCGATTATGCCGTAGATGGCTTTGAACTAAACGCAGTAGATTATTTACTAAAGCCCATTTCTTTTGAGCGATTTTTAAATGCCGTAAATAAAGTACAGGATCTAAAGATAAGGCCGCCAGATCAAAAGCAAGGTTCACCGGATGAAAAAGGATATTTCTTTGTGAATTCAGGAAAAGAGAAGGTTAAGATCCGGCTTGCAGATGTTCTATGCTTGGAAAGTAAAGGAGACTATGTGTTAATCAAAACCTTGGATAAAGAAGTGCAAACCCATGCTACGCTAACTTCCATGGAGAAAAAACTGGCTGGAGAAAATTTCATTCGTGTGCACCGATCCTTCATGGTAAACATCAACAAAATTGAACGCTGGTCTCAAACAGATATATGTATGGAAGGACAAATCATTCCCATTGGCCGATCTTACAAACAGCAGACCATACAGTGTTTTAACAAAAAATTTGATGCATTGTAGATTACTTTATTTCAGACTCTTCTCAATATGGTTAGCAATCTGCAGGGCATGGATCCTGGAGTTTTCGATGAACAGGCTGCTGGTATCCTTTCCGCCACAAACAACACCGGCTACATATAGCCCTTTCTGCTTGGTTTCCAGGCTGTCTTCGTCATATACCGGCATACATTTTTCATCTTCGGTAAGCTCAATTCCAAGGTTCTCCATCAGCTCATAATTGGGATGATAACCCGTCATGGCCAGCACAAAATCATTTTCAAGAATGACTTCGCCATCAGGGGTATTCAGTACCACTTCTTTCTCTCGAATTTCCTTCACTTCTGAATTAAAATAAGCAGGTATTTCTCCATTCTTAATTCGATTTTCGATATCCGGCTTTACCCAATATTTCACAGTGGGTTTAATCGTATCATACTTCAGCATCATTGTAACCTCAGCTCCGCCGCGCCAACACTCGAGAGCTACATCCACCCCGGAATTTCCCCCGCCTATTACCAGCACTTTCTGCCATGCATACGGGTGAGGCTCATCATAATAGTGTTTCACTTTTGGGAGGTCCTCGCCGGGAACACCCATCATATTTGGTTTTCCATAAAAGCCGGACGCTACGATCACTTTATCGGCTTTATAGGTATCCTTATCTGTTTTTACGGTGAAATTACCATCCTCTCCTTCCATAGATTCCACCCTCTCATAGAGATGCACCGGCAGCTTGTAGTGCTCGGCGACCCGACGGTAATATTCAAGAGCCTCAGCTCGGGTCGGCTTAGAGCCATGAGAGATAAACGGAATATTTCCGATCTCGAGTTTATCGGAGGTAGAGAAAAAGGTCATATTGGTAGGATAGTTGTAGATCGAGTTCACCAAACAACCGCGTTCGATAATTTTAAATGGGATGTTTTTCTCTTGAAGGGCAATTCCGGTTGCAAGTCCAATGGGCCCTGCACCAATAATGATAACCATGTGAATATCTGTCGTTATAAGTTCGAGTAAATGAATTGAATTAACAGCCTGAAGATACGAATCGTTTGTGTTTTTATGGAATGATTCAGAATCGAACGATTTGGGAACAATTCTTGATATTGTACCTTTCAACGAAATCAAAATCACCGCTTAATATTCATTACATGCGTGTATTTATTCCATCCGTTCTAATCGTATTTCTTCTTGTTTCTGCACCTGTTCATGCCCAGCTTTTGAATGTGGAAAGCGTTCGTGCCAATGCCAACACAGCCGGGTGGCATGGAGAACTGGAATTTGACCTTTCTTTGAACCAATATAATGAGCAGGTTTTTGAATTCTCCAATGAATCCAACCTTTCCTACTTCACGGAAAGCCATGCCTACATGCTGCTCAATAAACTAAAGTTTGTGAATCTGGATGGAACATCACTTATCAGCAGTGGATATATCCATCTTCGCTCAACCTTGCTGCAAAATGAAAGGCTCTCCCCGGAAATCTTTCTACAATATCAATACAATAATAATCTCGGATTGAATAACCGTGCACTCGGAGGAGCAGGGGTCAAGTATCGCTTTTACAGCACGGATAACTGGCAGGCGAGTATTTCCACAGGCCTCATGTATGAATTTGAAGAATGGCAACTTGCAGATCAGCCTGCCATCAAAAATGAGTTTTTGAAAACTACGAGTAATCTTCGCTTAAACGGTAAGATCAGCGGCGATGCTACCTTCCTGCTGGTGGGATATTACCAAGCCAGACCCGACCAATTTTTTGAAGCCCGCTCCATCCTTGAATCAAAATTAAAGATGGACCTAAGTAAACGAATAGCAATATCCATCAGCTTTGTGGCATCCTACGATGCAAAACCTATCATCGATATCCCTCACTGGACCTATGAGCTGAGCAATGGATTGGTAGTGAAATTTTAAGGTGTTAGGTGTTAGATTCATGGTTTCAGTGGGATTCAGCTAACCAAATTACCCTTTGTCCCAGCCAGGAATTCACTCCGTGTTTTGGGGCTGTTGATTTACAATTTAGGAACAGTAATTGAAGATCTATGCATTCAGCCACTTTAGAATTATACGAAAAAGCCAGCCCGGGTTTGAGCTTAGAAACCCTACGTGCCCACCTTCTTCAGTAAAGCAGGTTTGTATAAAACGATTTTTTTCAATTGTTTTAAAAGGAGCAAACTCAATAGGACACAAGGTATCCTCTTTACTATGAACGACCAATAAATCTGTTTTTACGTCTTTATAAAAATGCTTGCTTGAACACTGATGATAGTAGTCATCAGCCCCTTCAAATCCATGAAGCTTCGCTGTAACCTGGTCGTCAAATTCATAAATCGTTTTTCCGGTAAATTCCGGCATTTCCGGAATCTTTCTGCGCTTTTGCTCCAATTTTTCTACCAGCGTTTTTAAAAAATTGATTTCATATATACGGTTAAACCCTTCTTGTAATTTCAGCGAGCCGGCTTTCAAATCATACGGCGGAGATACTGCTACAGCACGGCACACCTGACTCTGATGCCCTTCTTCCCCCAAATACTTTACCAACGCATTAGCACCCAGCGAGAAGCCAATGGCATAGATTTTTTTACTGGGATAAGCCTTTGAAATCCAATTAAAAAATGTTCGGTAGTCTTCTGTTTCCCCCGAATGATAAAAACGGGGCTGTTCATTCATCTTACTCCCACATCCCCGAAAATTTAAGGCCGCAGACGAAAATCCAATGGCCTGCAATTCCCTCATCAAATTCCCTATGTAATAGCGATCAGCAGAACCTTCCAGGCCATGAAACAAGGCAACAATTGGCTTTTCATTTTCCAGTATGCAAGTATCAATTTCCAAAAAATCAGCATCCGGTGTTGATATCTCAATTCGCTTGTGATCAGGTTTCACCACCTTCGAAAATTGCGATGCTACAATAGTGTGAACATGCGCATTCCATGCCCACCAAACGGACTCAAAAGGTTCCAGTAAAATTTCAGATTGGATATTCTTGTTCTGTTGCATAAATACGTCAATTAGCTGGCAAAACTATGGAGAATTGACGTATGATTCCATTTACCATTTTTAGTCAAGCTTCGCTTCCGGTATATTCGGATTCAAAATTCAATCTGCGTATGGCAACTACTCTGACTCCAATTGAATACATTCGAAGCATATTGGCCATCTTGGTGTTCTTCCTGATGTTTGCCATCTGTACCCCTGTAATAGCTTTATTGTTATTGTTTACTTTTGGGAAAGCTACCAATTTCATTATTGAAAATTTCGGGCCACTGATAGCCTATCCTGTTTTATGGACTCTGGGCATTAAATTCAATGTAATCCAACACGGCGAGCCCATTGCACCACCCGTCATTTATACCATCAATCACAGTTCCACTTTAGATTTGGTAACAATGATAGCATTGGGATTACCACATATTCGGTTTGTGGCCAAGTGGGAACTACAATATAACCCCCTCTTTTTTATTGTAGGCAGACTTACCGGGCAAGTTTTTATTCAGCGCCAAAAAACTGAGAAAGCGGTCCGTAAAATTCGAAATACTTACGACCGATTGAAACGGGATAAGCTTTCCATTATGGTAGCTCCCGAAGGCTCCCGAAAACATCCCGGTGTTATCGGGCCGTTTAAAAAAGGAGCATTTCATATGGCCATCGATCTGGGTTTCCCTATCGTCCCTATTTATTTTGACGGGAATCAGGAACTGAGTTTAGGCAGCTCACTTCTTAGTAAAAGTGGAACCATCAATGCCCATATTCATCCACCTATTGACACTTCAAATTGGCAAAAAGAAACCATTGATGAGCACATCACCGAAGTAAGATCAAAATATTTGAAATGGGCCGGAATCGAAGAGTAATTATTCTAATTCAGACATCAAGCCTTGATGCTTACTTGTCTCTGTAAAAATATATTTTTTTGTTGTCTGCATCTCTTCGGCTTTTCACTTTAAAATCATTTTGTTTCCCAAACTGATAAACTGCCGTACGCATTGAGTTAATATTTTTTTCGTTCGTATAGCTCACTTCAACCGCTTGTCCACCGGGCTTCAGCTTTTCAATTGCTTCAAGAAGTGGTTTAAATTTTGACGTTCTTTTTTTCGATGACTTTACATTCGAACGTTTTACAAACTTAATGTCCATTGGTCTTTATTTAATAATAATATTTACACATAAATATAATAAATGATTTTATACATGTATTCATTATTAAAATATTTTACAGTCTTATATGATATTTTAATAAATCTTATACTATTTCTGCATTTTCATTTTATAATACTCTTCCTTAAAAAGGGCAATTTTTAATCATTATAAATGCTAAAATAATCCAACAATTTTCAGCAAATGTCCTGATAGAAATTTACCTTATGAGAGTTTTATCACTCACTTAACAACATACAGTTATGACTGGAATAGATATTGCAGTATTCACAGCTTATTGCCTATTGATCGTTGGAATCGGACTTTGGGTTTCCCGGGAAAAAGAAGGACATCAGAAAAATGCTGAAGATTATTTTTTAGCGGGTAAATCACTTCCTTGGTGGGCTATCGGCGCATCACTTATTGCTGCCAACATTTCAGCCGAACAAATTATCGGAATGTCGGGATCCGGATTTGCGGTTGGCCTGGCTATAGCCTCTTATGAGTGGATGGCAGCCATCACCCTCATTATAGTGGGTAAATACCTGCTTCCGATTTTTATAGAAAAGAAACTTTATACTATTCCTGAGTTCATTGAGCACCGTTTCAATACCACATTGAAAACCATTCTCGCCATATTCTGGATTGGTTTATTCGTATTTGTAAACCTCACCACGGTCATCTTTTTAGGAGCCAAAGCACTGGATACTATCATGGGAACCGGAGATGGCAGTTTGTTGATTTATGCTCTTGTCGGACTGGCTCTCATTGCCGCAGCTTATTCATTGTACGGGGGGCTTTCAGCTGTTGCCTGGACCGATGTACTGCAGGTTAGTTTACTTGTTCTTGGTGGGTTTGTAACCACATTTATAGCTCTTCATAATATCACTCCGGAAGGAGGTATCTTTAATGGGTTTGCTCATTTATATGATGTGGCCGGAGAGAAATTTCATATGATCCTGGACCGCTCCAATCCTGAATATGCCAACCTTCCCGGCATAGCCGTTTTAATAGGGGGCATGTGGGTGGCCAACCTCTATTATTGGGGCTTTAACCAATACATCATCCAACGCACACTGGCTGCTAAATCATTAAAAGAAGCTCAGAAAGGAATCATTTTTGCTGCTTTTCTGAAGCTGTTAATTCCGCTGATTGTAGTTATTCCAGGCATCATTGTTTATGTGTTGTACATGCAACCTGAGGGTACTGCCCAAATTCCCGGTATTTTCGATGTCTTTACCAAAGCCGATGGAAGCGTAAACTATGACAATGCGTATCCATGGCTTATAAAAGTGTTTTTATCGCCCGGCTTTAAAGGCTTGGTTGTTGCTGCCCTGGCTGCTGCTATTGTTTCATCATTGGCTTCTATGTTGAACTCCGTTGCCACCATTTTTACCATGGATATTTACCGGCCTTATATCAACAAAAATGCCACCGACAAACAAACGGTTAACATGGGTCGGATAACGGCTGCTGTTGCACTGGTTACCTGTGTTCTTGTAGCTCCACAACTTCAAAACGTACCCCAGGTTTTTCAGTATATTCAGGAATATACCGGTCTGGTAAGCCCGGGAATCCTCGCCGTATTTATGATGGGATTATTCTGGAAGAAAACCACAACACAGGGAGCTATTTATGGCGTACTTTCTTCTATCGTAATTGCTCTCTTGTTGAAAGTCCCCTCACTTGAACTTCCGTTCCTTGATCAAATGTACTACACACTAATTCTCACAATCGTAATTATTGCCGGAGTAAGTTTAACAACCAACCCCGCAGATGAGGATCCCAAGGCCATTCATACCACGGCAAGCATGTTCAAAACCGGCCCGGCCTTTAACATAGGCGCTTATGCCATTTTGATTATTACCGCCCTGCTTTATGCCATTTTTTGGTAAGAAGAGTTTTAGCATTAGTATTCATTCAGGATTAGGGGGCTATAAGGGCGTATCGCAACACGCCCTTACTGTCACTTAACTCTGAAAATAGATTCTATTTATGCTTATAGTGTACTTCGGAGAGTTCTCTTAATAATCCGGCACTGTATTCAGCCGTAACATCACGCTGAGAATTAGCCAGCATTTCGTAGCCCACCCTGAATTTTTTAATCGTAGCCGATCGTAACAATGGCGGATAAAAGTGCATGTGAAAATGCCATTCGGGATGTTCTTCTCCATCTGTGGGGGCAGGATGGAATCCGGCAGAATAGGGGAATGAAACTTTAAATACATTATCGTATTTAATCGTGATTTTCTGAACAATGTCAGCAAGTCCCTTTTTCTCTTCTTCACTCATATCGGTAAAACGGGCAAATGGTCGTTTGCTGATTACCAAGGTCTCGAAAGGCCAGAATGCCCAAAAGGGAACCACCACAGCAAAATGGTCATTTTCCACAACCAGTCGTTCTTTTCGCTCCAGCTCCAGTTTCAGGTAATTGGATAAAAGCGTGTGTGTATGCTTCTCATAATAATTTTTAAACTGTTTGAGCTCTTTGGCAGGCTCTTCGGGAATAGTTTCCTGAGCCCAAATTTGCCCGTGCGGGTGTGGGTTGCTGCATCCCATCACCTCTCCTTTATTCTCAAAAATCTGAACATAGTTGATGAAAGGTTTTGCACCTAATTCACGATATTCTTTTACCCATAAATCCACCACATCTTCAACCTGAGAAATTTCCATTTCGGGCAGGGTTAAATCATGCCTGGGAGAAAAACAGATTACCTTGCACATGCCACGCTCTCCTTTGGAAATCAAAAGATCGTTGTCGTTAATTTCCTCGTTTGAGGTATCCGGCAAGAGGGCACTGAAATCGTTTACGAATGAAAATGTAGAAGTATATTCCGGATTAGAGGCGTCTCCGGCACGATCATTACCGGGACACAGGTAGCACTTTGGATCATATTCCGGTTTTCCATCACCGGAAGTTTCCTCTTCCTGTCCCTGCCATGGACGTTGAGTTCTCTGCGGCGATACTTGTACCCATTCACCTGTTAACAAATTTAATCTTCGGTGTGGATGCTTAGTGAAATCTAACTTCATAGTTACTCCTCTGTTATTTCAGTACCGCCGTTAATTTGTGTGATATAGATTTCTGCCTTAATGCCGGTTCGGGATTTATATTCCCTGGAAACCGTTTCTTTAAAATCTTCTACAAATGCTTCCTCAACCAGGTTGATTGTACATCCACCAAAACCACCACCCATCATTCTCGAACCTAAAAGCCCGGGTTGATCTTGCGCAATTTCAACCAACACATCCAGTTCTTTACAGCTTACTTCATAGTCTTTACTCAATCCCTGATGAGATTGAAACATGCGGTTTCCGAATGACTTAAAATCCCCTTTTTCTAAATCCCTGCAGGCATCATGTACCCGCTGATTTTCTTCCAATACATATTTACATCGGCGATAAACTACTTCGTCCATTTCATTCCGATGTGCTTCCAGTAATTCCAAATCTGCATCTCTCAGATTTTTTATCTTCGGCTCATATTTCTGAAGTACTTCAACTCCGGATTCACATTGCTCCCTTCGGACATTGTATTCAGAATCGGCAAGATTATGACTCACTTTTGAATTGCAAAGTACAATCTTAATATCATCCCGCTCAAAGGGGTATAGATCATATTCCAGGGACCGGCAGTCCAATTTCAGCACTTTGTTAGCTTCGCCATGAAGGTTTATAAACTGATCCATAATTCCACAGTTAACACCCACATGGTTATGCTCGGTTAGCTGGCCAATTCTCGCCATCTTTTTGCGGGTAAAGCCAAGCTTAAATAACCGGTCTAAACCGACCAACAGCCCACCTTCCAAAGCTGCTGAGGATGAAAGTCCCGCGCCGATTGGGATATCACCTCCAAAAACCAAATCAAATCCCTTTAGTTTTTTTCCTTCTTTTTGAGTCTCAGAAATAATGCCTTTAACATAGTTGGCCCAATGCTTATCACTTTTATGGAGATCATCCAGATCCATTACAACCGATTCATTCATGTCCACAGAATATGCCCGCGCTTTTCCCGCATCATTTACCGCCATGGCCAACACTATCACTTTATCAATCGCCGCAGGTAATACAAAGCCGTCATTATAGTCTGTATGCTCCCCGATCAAATTTACCCGGCCCGGGGATTGCACCATCAATGGCTCCTTATCAAATTTTGAGAGAAATAGCCTTCGTATTTTTGGTAATAAATCAGTCATTTCAATTTTAAAAATTATTTCACTTACTCTTGATGAATCCTAAATTTTCTCGAAATCAATATAGTCTAGTCCAAAAAAAGCTTGTTCAGAATCAGGACTGTTTTTTTGAATTTCTACTTCTAAGTAGTTGTCCCCTTTCTCTAATTCAAATTCCCCAAGTTCTATTTTTTCAGTTTTAAAAGATTCGGAATAACCGTTAAAATCTTTGGACACTCTTTTGCCATTTACCCATATTCTGACCGTGCTGAATTCCGGTGCTTTTGTCAGGTTTGCCATCAGTTTAAAAGTACCATCTTCTTTTGATTTAAACCGAAGATGAAGTTTATCGCCCGGTTTTGCCTCATGCCACCAAAGATGTTTATTGCCTGTAAATCCGACATCATATAAATACTGGAAACGCATTTTTCCACCGGAAAAAAAATCAACAATCAAGTTTTGACCATCAATTTTATTATGTTCGATCCATGATGAAAATACATCTTCCCGTTTCAAATTAACTTCACGCTTTACATTAGCAGTATCATTCTTTACCAGTATATCCCCGGCCGGACGAAGATAGAAATAGGTGACTGGAGCATAATCAATCAGAGTACTTGTCCAATGCCAAAGCTCCATGTCCAACTTTAGTTCTTTATTAAAGGGAATAGCATCCAATACTCGGAACCGAGTATTTATAGTATAACCCGGCGTGATGTTTCCGCTTCCATCTGGCTGGGCGATAAATGGATGATTATTGAAGATCTCTGGACGAACCCACGCATATCCGTAATAATCTTCAGTTCCTGTTCCAAAATGAGAAGGGAAATCCTCCCCATCAACATAGATCTTCTCGTCTCCTTCGCCCCACCAGTCATAGGCGGTGTTGAACAAGGTCAGAACATCTCCTACAAACACACCTTGCCCCTTAAGATGAGTGAAGCTTACATCAAATGGATCTCCTATACCCTCCATGTTTTTTTGTTCTCCGGTGTATAGATTCGAATATTGTTTCCAGCTTGAGCCGAAATACATGCTTCGCTCATCCCAATTCCAGTCAGAATAACTTACAACTGCATTTTGAAGATGAACGGTTTGTTCTCCCATGTTATGAAAAGTGATCTCTGCATTCCTCTGAAACGGCATTACCCAATAGGCACTCATCATTCCATGAGAAGTAACGGTGGTATACCAGGTGTTCGATTCTCTGATCTGATACCCCGTTCCAAAAAAATCGCCTACCGGTACCCAAAAGGTTTCGTTGCCATCAAATCGTATTTCCATTACCGTTGACCGCAGTGCCTGTTTTACATTATCCGCTAAAAGTTGAAGCATGACCTTGCGAATTGCTGCCGGTCCTTCAACTTCTTTAGTAAAATTATCACCCGGCTTCAGGGTTCTGGATAATGGGAGATGAGCCAGCTCAAATTCTTCCAGTTCTTGCTCTTTATCTTTTTCGGCCAGTTTTTGCTGCACTTCATCCAGTAAAGGTTCTGCCCCTTCCAGCTGCTCTGTTGAAAAAGAATGTACATTAACTTCGGGAGGATAAGAACGATAGTTAATATTGTAGTACACGTCTTCAGAACCATGTTTGGCCCCATTCTCGGCAACATTTTCACTTTCGTAAGTGATCTTAAGATTTTCAGCGTAGGGAATAGGTAAATATAAATTATGCCCTCTGCGGCCATAATCAGTCAGGGGAGAAACGGAAGAGGAAAGTGGTGCTCCGGTGATAATTCCGCCACTCAATACTTCCATGGCATTGCCTTCTATTACCGGTTTTTCAGATCCGTCAATATAAAATCTAAGGATGCCTTCTCCCGCACCGGGGCCACCAAAGGTCATCCAATAGCGAACCATCACACCGGGGCCATCCGCATCATAAAGCACAAATTCCCGACGCCCTGAGTTGTTCTCTTCTCTTAGAAAGTTGGTGCGATCCCAGTTAGCAAACCATTCCTGAGTACCGGCCTCTTCAGAGGCACGGTCATAACTGCTGAATTGTTTATTTATGTATTCAGGATCAGGAAATCTGGCAATTTGATCTCTGTCCACCATTTCCTTCAGCAATGACTCCAATGATATTTGCTGAGCCTGAACCCCGGTTGGTAGCACAAACAGAATCGCTGTAAGTAAAGTAGCGAAAGACCTTATTGTCATTTTGCATATTCGCATAAAAACCTGATCACAGGGATTACTGATTATAAATTCTATTCCACACTAAACCTGTACACTGAAACAGTGTTATAGGTCTCACCCGGCTCCAATGTGATAGAGGGAAAGTTGGGCTGATTTGGTGCATCCGGAAAGTGCTGGGGTTCCAGACAGAATGCTTCTCTGAATTCAAGCGGTTTTCCGAATTTACCGGTGTCACTTCCGTCCATGAAATTTCCCCCATAAAACTGAATTCCAGGTTCGGTTGTTAAAATTTCCATAGTTCTCCCTGAGTTTGGCTCATGTACTTTTGCTGCTAATGTCAGATATTCTTCATTTTTGTTCAGAACAAAATTATGGTCGTAACCCATACCATATTCCAACTGAGTATTATCTGATTCAACACGTTCTCCGATCGCTGTCAGCTCACGAAAATCAAACGGAGTTCCTTCAACCGAAGCGATTTCTCCAAATGGAATTAAGGTTTCATCCACCGGCGTATACCGGTCTGCATTGATCATTAGCTGATGATCATTTATTGTTCCCCCTGCTTCTCCTTTCAAGTTGAAAAAGGTATGATTAGTAAGATTTACCACTGTTTTCTTATCCGTAGTTGCAGTGTACTCAATCCGAAGTTCATTTTCATCCGTAAGGGAATACATTACTTCAACATCAAGAGTGCCGGGAAATCCTTCTTCGCCATCTTCTGAGGTGTAGCTCAATTTCAGGTTTTTATTGTCAATCTGCTCGGCATCCCAAACTACGTTATGAAATCCTTGCGGACCTCCATGCAAGCTGTTTGGCCCGTTGTTCTGTTCCAGGGTATAAGTTTCACCGTCGAGAGAAAATTTCCCGTCGGCAATCCGATTTCCTACGCGACCAATTAGCGCTCCATAATAAGGTTCATTGGCTTCCAGATAGGCTTCCACATTATCAAAACCGATAGAAATGTCAGCATATTCTCCATCTTTTCCGGGAACCATCCAGCTTACAACACGGCCTCCCAAATTTGTAATAGCCAGTTTTATTCCATTATCACTTTCAACGATAAAAAGGTCGGTTTTTTTACCATCTATGATTGATTGAAAGTCAGCTTGATTCACGGGTATTTCTACATTTTTTGTTTCTGATTTTTCACTTCCACACCCGGATATCATCAGGGCTATGGCCATTAAGCATAGGTTTAAGTTGGACTGTTTTTTCATGGTTGGCTTTCCTTTAGTGATCAATTCGATCCTTTTGTCATGCTTTTTATGAACTCCACTTCTTCCTCATCATAGGGAGTACCATTATTTCGGAGTATGTCATGGAACCACACATCAGGCTCAGCTGTGTAAGTACTGTCCCAGGAATTCCATGGGTAAATAGTTTGTGATTTCCCTGCTACAAATCCCCAGTTATATGCTCCAACATTCTCTTCTTTCAAGATCGGGAGCTCAGCTTCAAAGGTGCTTCCTCTTGGGCGAGCCATATATTCTGTACAGAACATCGGGCGGTTGTATCGCTTTAAATTGTCAATGCGTTCCTGCATTACTTCCGGACCTTCATAGGCATGGAAAGTGATGACATCAGAGTTTTCTACCATGAACTGATCCATCTCTTTCATCTCTTCATGCTCAGACCAATCGCCATACCATAGTCCTGATGTAATTGGCTGACTTGGATTCGCTTCTCTTGCCCACTCAAATGACGCTTTAAGCAGTTCGAAGGCCCGCTCTTTTTTATCCTCGAGTTCAATATCACCGTAAGCACGGTCATTGGTGTTATCTGGTTCATTATAGATATCCCAAACATCCACGCGTTCATCATTGGCAAAATGCCCGATCACACCTTTTACATAATCTTCCAGATGATCCCATTGAGTTGAATCTGCCAATACATCAGCACTAGGACTTTGAACCCAACCTGAGTTATGAACATGCGGGGTTGGTTCTGGTTGTTCCCCCAATTCAGGATATGGATGCCAAACTCCATCAAACAATACAAACATGGTTCCGATATTGTGACTTTCGGCAATATCCAGATATTGCTCGATCCGTTCTATAAATCCTTCCGGATCTTCTTTCCAAACCAAATCATGCAAGTATACACGCATGGAATTAAACCCAAGGTCAGCCGCCCAACCCAGTTCCCGATCAATCACTTCAGGATCAAAGTCATCCTTCTGCCACATTTCAAGCTGATTAATAGCTGTACTTGCATTAAAATTTGAACCAACCAGCCAACCTTTTTCTTCATACCACTCATTAGCCTTTTCTTCCGACCATCGACCATTATTAGCATCAGGAGCTGTATTTGTACACGAGACCAATAACCCTATAAAAAGTCCTAAAATTATATTTCGTTTGTTCATAGCTGATTCTATTAGTAGTTAATTGAATTAAATTCTTTAAAGTTTATGACGGCACCATTTTCCCCTTTAGCAGTCAGGCCAAAACGGAAACCCATTCCCCATGGCACCAAATGGGAAGCGTCTATGTTTTCGGCTACCACTTCTTTTCCATCACTTTTTGTAATGGAAAAAGTAAGCATATAACCATCCTTAACGCTCATACTAAGCTCAACTGTTTCACTAGAGCCATCCAGTGAAGCTGTTTCCATGATGGTGGTTTCACGATTCCGAGTTTCCCAAACTTCAACCTCACCAGATTGGGCTGAAATTCCAATAGCTGCAACCGGGGCGCCAAACCCATTATTCGCAGCTCCAACAAGAGCCACTCCACCTTTTGCATTTTCATCAGAGTTAGAAACATCAATTACGGCAGAAATATCATAATCCGGCGACCTAGTTTGCTGTACCAAAAGTGTTCCAAGGTCTTCATTTTCACGAGACGCATGAATTATTAGCCCGTTACTACCGGTTTCAAACTCAATATCTTGCGTTACCCTCCATTGCCAAAGCAGATTTAGCTCATCTCCTGAAAAGTTATCAGAAAAGTCCCATGCCCCACGTGAACGATTATATTCGGCATCGTTCTCAAATACTGGCCATCCGTCTTCCGTCCACACAAATTTTTCCAATACTGCTTCACGGCCTACATACACGCTTCCATCCCTGCTGTATGCATGATACAGATAGTAATAGTCACCGTCTTTTTTGGCAACGGAGCCGTGACCTGTACATTTCCAGTCGTCATTGTTGGTAAGAGTAGGATTGCCTTCATATTTTTCCCAAGGTCCCAATAAATTTTCAGCGCGGGCTACACCAGTGCGGTAATCACAAGCAACATCACAGCAGGAGCCTGCAGAATACACTGCATAAAAGTAATCGTTTTCTCTGAACACACTAACTCCTTCAATTAAATGGGCTTCCCATTCCTCATCATTTCTGAATAATTCAATCTTTTCACTAAGCAGTTTTGTTCGTTCTTCATTTATTTGCTGTGCCCACATTGGGGTGGGCTCTCCTCGGCTATTCCCGTCTTCTTTCCAGAGCATATAAAGTGTTCCATCCAGATCACGAACTTCATATGCGTCTATTGACCCAAGCTCTTGAGCAACTAACGCTCCATGATCAGTGTAAGGGCCCTCAGGGCTGTCGGCACTTGCTACGGCTACACTTAATCGATCCGATTCTTTATCTCGAGCAGTGTAATATGCATATACTTTGCCTTGCTCTTCATCATAAGCAAGTTCAGGTGCCCAAAAATTATTTCTCGCCCAATCAGGTGCGCCTTCAGGAAATACATAGGAAACTAACTCCCAATTTTGCAGATCCGTAGATTTAAAGATCGGAAATAGGGGAGACCATTCGTTTGAAGTAGCTGATGCCCAATAGGTATCTCCGATCTGAATAACGGTTGGGTCAGGTCGATCTCCGGGTAAAATTGGGTTCTGAATCTCAGAGGAAGCTTCCTTTGTCTGATTCTCTGAGCAACCACTCCAAAGCATTGTACCGAAGATTATTGCCACAAATAAGAATACATATCGTTTGCTCATAAACTTTAAATCTATTGTTAATTTTTTGGCCTTATATAGCCATCAATAATGTAAAATTCACTTTGTCCAGTGTTGCTGTATGCATTTGTAGAAGTTACGGCGGTTATGGTCGTATCGTTCTTTATAAATACTGAACTCCACATGGCTGAACGGCCTTCCGGAACATCAAAAGGTTTAGATATTTCAGAAAAATTCTTTGCTTTCTCATCTCCCAAAGTTACGGCCATTGTCGAATTGGTCCAGTCTCCGGAGCGACCTTCATTGGTCTGAAATGATAACACTGTCTTCCCACTTGGCAGTTGACGCAAATAAGGAGCACCCCCATATTTATCCGCGCCAATCTCATGTTCTTCTGAAAGAGCCCCCCAACGGTTGCGTGAGTCACCCGTTATCACATCAGGCCATCTTTCTTCCAGGGAAGTCCATACAATAGCAGGCTTGAAGGTGTTCCCATAGAGTCCGTTGTCTTCAATGGCTACGGCAATTCCTTTTTCATCTTGGAGAATCAACGGAACCGGCATGCCATCTCTGAATCCTTCCCGGTAACTAATGGTTTTGGGATCACTCCAGGTTTCTCCGTTGTCCTCGGAATGAACCATGCTGATTTCCTGATCTTCGCTGTTTTCGTAGGGATGTTCATTGGCAAAGAACAAATTAATTTCTCCATCCGGAAACTGTATCATAGCCGGTTCCCAAACTCCACGATTCCATTCAAATCCGCCTTCATAGATATTCTTTTCTTCACTCCAGGTTTCCCCATTATCTTCACTTATCTTGATCTTGATCCCAAATCTTCGATCCGGGTCATCATTATCTTGAGGGGGGCGGGTGTTATAGGCCACAATAATATTACCGTTTTGGAGCTGGATCACTTCCGGCACTGCAGCATTTATTCCATTTTCTGAGCTTGCCACTTCTAACGGCTCCGACCACGTACTGCCTTCATTATCACTTTTTGTAACCATAGTAGCACCCTGACTTTCAAATACTCCCATCAATGTTTGATCTTGAAGGCGAGTAATTCTCGGGTAGAATGCAGGACCATTATACACTTTCGTAAGGGTGTTCCGATCCCAAGCTATTGGCGGTACTTCAATAGAGTCTCTATTTTCAGAGTTTCTGTTGTTTGAATTTGGACTGGCACATCCCTGAATTAAAAAACCCGCAATTAGTAATAGTGTCACATCTTTAATTCTCATACTCTACTCCGTTTCACATTCGCCGGATGGTCGTTGCAGTTCGTTTCCGGGTTGTACAGGTGTTCCAAAATCGGGAGAGCCATCTTCATTCCAGCTGAAAGACTGCAGATATACTACACGATCCCAGCCCGGTTCTTCATCTATTTTAGTATGAAATGCGATCCAGCTCTCTGAACCATCGGGAGATTTTGTGAAACTGGCATGGCCGGTTCCATATACTTGTCCGCTGCCACTAAATACGGATCCTGATTTCTCCCAGCTTGCCGGATCCATAGGGTCATCGCCAACCAGCTCAAGTTGTCCAAGGTTATACGCCGGCAACCATGATTCACTTGCAGAGTAAATAACAAAAGTTTGGCCTCCATTTTTCAAGATCTCCGGACCTTCATTGATTGCCAATTCAGTTCCGGTTTCCCATGGTTCTTCAGGTGAAGAAATTTTAACCCGGTTGCTGCTTATCGTCCATGGGTTTTCCATTTCAGCTATATATAAATGTTGGGGAGTACGGTCTGTCTCAGCATTTTCTTCCCAGCCCGACCAAATCGCATATAAATTACCGGCATGCTCAAGAACGGTAAGGTCGATAGCCCATTTTTCATTTTCCAGAGTTTCAATATTATCCCCGGTATAAAGCATACCCATGTCTTCATAATCACCAAGCGGGTCACCGGATGTTGCCCGCAATACTCCGGATCTTTGTGAAATAAAAGGCGGGCCTGATTCCCCTGCCGTATAGTAAATGAACCACTCACCCTGCACATAATGGAGTTCAGGAGCCCAAAGATGCTGCCTATTCCACCCTTGAGAAGGCTGACGCCATACTTCTGCTCGTTGTTGTGATTTAAGAACCTCGGTTAAGTGCTCCGATTTTGATACCTGAATACCTCCGCTGACAGATTTAACTGAGTAATACACTTTGTCCTTCCGGATGATCCAGGGATCCGCCCCCTCTGCCACGGGATTAGTGAAAACACATGAAGGTTCTTCTTCCCCCTTTGGAGGGTCTACAGATTGGGAGCTGCATCCCACAAATGAAAAAGAAAAAATAATAAGCAGTAAAAGGGATTTCATAATAATATGTTTTAAATACCTATGCCGGGACTTGCCATCTAAAAGTCCCGGCCCGGTATTTGCTACTCGAGAGTTAAGCTATATATGAACATACAGCAAGCTACTATGAGTGATTTTTTTTATTCTAAAGGAGTCGCTTTTGCCTCTGTGCGAGGTTGTTGCACCTCCAGTGTAAACCTGTTTTCTCCTTCAACTTCTTTGAACGTAACCGGATTGTAATACGCCTTCCTTGGGTGAACTTCTTCCGTTGAATTATGTGCATGATATACCATATGCAATTGATCGGCTTTATCTCTAAAAAATGCACTGTGCCCGGTTCCTACCAGACTATCCGGATTTTGGAGAATGGGGTTGTTTTCATCTTTGGTCCAGGGGCCAAGTGGATCGTTAGCATATGCAAGGCCAATACCATAATCCGGGCTGGCATAATGATTTGCTGAATAGATCATGTAAAACATGCCTTCATGTTTTATTACATGGGGGCCTTCGTTTACCGTGCCAACCGGCTCTTTTGTGCTCTTTTCCCAATTCTGAGATTGTGACAATCCTTTTTGCATCGTTACTTCTTTGATTCCTGAGAGGTCGTCTTCCATTTCGGCAACCCATATTTCCAATCCTTCTTCAAATTTAGCAAAATATAAGTACTTGCTGCCGTCATCATCTATAAACAAATGATGATCTATGGCATTGAATTCTTCCAGGTATCCCGGATCTTCTTGTATAAAAGGCCCTTCCGGAGTATCGCTTACTGCAACAGCCATGTGTTCCTGAACACTATAGAACATGTAAAACTTACCGTCTAACTCATACACTTCAGGCGCCCAAAAGAAATGATCGCCATACACATCGTCTTCATGTAAAGCGAATCCTTGCGTAGGACCTACCGGGCCAACCCAATTCTCAAGGTCTTCGGATTTATATACTTTGATTCCGGTATCACTGTCCGGTCCGGTACCATACATGTAATAAGTTCCGTCAGCTAATGTAATACTTGGATCTCCAAAAAAGATGTTGGTTTCCGGAGCCTCATCACCAAAATAATTTTCGGTATCATTTTGTGATGCACAGCCTACTAAGCCGGCTATAAGTACTGCTGTAATAATTAATTTCTGCATAGATCAGAGATATAAAATTTGCTTGCAAGCTGCCAAGAAAACAGCTTTGCAAGCAAATTAAATGAAAGTTAGTTATAGCTGTTAGTACTCGGGGTGTTGATCCAGATTTGGATTATTCTCTACTTCACTTTGAGGAATGGGAAGACGATGATGTTTGCCAACTACAAAGTTGTTAAAGCTTGGGTCGCGTTGAGCAAGTTCATCAACGGTTGTTTGACTGTCAAACATCCCCCATCTCTTCAAGTCCATAAAACGAACGCCTTCATGGTTCAATTCAAGTGAACGCTCAATTTTCAAACGCTCTCTGAATGCATCGCGAGAATTCATGGCTGCTGAATGCACACTGGTTTCAAGTGGAGCCAGATTAGTTGATGGACGTTGGCGAACTCTGTTCAAATATTGGACAGCTTGTGCGGGCCCTTGCAATTCGTTAATGATCTCGGCATAACTTAGCAGAACATCAGCATATCGAATCACCCGGAAGTTGTTAGGGGAGAAGTAGTCTTCGAAATCCCGGAAATAAGATGAAGAATATTTACGTATAAAGGCGTCATTACCCCATGCTCCTACATCCCATGGACGGCCATAAACCAAATTATTATTAGCGAAATCATTACCCATCTCTTGGTAATAAATACTCCATTTTAATCGAGTATCAAATCCGCCATCCAGATTATTCTCCGTTTTATATTCATCAATGATCCACTTGTTGCTTTGGCCATCAGACCATCCTATTCCTCTGGGCGCAAAAAATTGCGGGCGTTCATTTGATAAACTTGAATTACTACCATCGCCTTTGCCGCCACGGTTTTCGTCAGAAAATTGAACCTCAAATACTGACTCTATGTTGTTTTCCGTGGTGTGCCTGAAATTATCCTCATAATTATCTACAAGGCCATAATTAGCGGCTCCAGGGCCTTCTACCAACCACTCCATTGCATCCTGAGCTAAATCCCACTCTTGCTGCTGCATATAAACCTTTCCTAGCAATGCGTGAGCTGCCCCTTTGGTTGCACGCCCTACATTATCTGCAGACCAGGTTGGTGGAAGATTATTCATAGCAAACTCCAAATCAGTAACGATTTGCCCCCAAACTTCCTCTAAAGGTTTTTGTTCAGGTTTGTCATCCGGACTTGAAGGCTCCAATACTATCGGAACATCTTCATAAAGAATGGCCAAATTAAAATAATAGAGAGCCCGTAAGAACCTTGCTTCTCCTAAAATCTGATTTTTCCGGGTCGTATTATCGAATTCAATATCCGGTACGTTTGCCAATACCTGATTTGCTCTAAAGATACCTTTATAGTGATCTCTCCAGTGAATTGCGTTTCCTTCCCAGAAGTTATAATTCACATAATTGAAACGAGTCCAATCAGCTAATTCCGTCCATGGACTTCCGCTGAATCCTTCATCAGATGAAAGGTCATATCGAAAGAATATCCAACGTGAGTAAGTTCCCGGTTGAAGTAATTGATGGTAAACAGCATTAATTCCTAACTCAGCATCCTCCGGAGTCTCCCAAAATGCCGTATTCGTAGGTGCATTTGGATTTTCGTAATCTAGCAAACTGTCATCACATGCACTCAGCGATACGAATAAAGCAAGTACTATCGGTATAAATAATCTTCTTGTTTTCATAGTTCTTTTATTATGCATTTGAATTATAGTGACAGTTGTAATTTGAATGACACATTTCTTGTACTTGGATACATGAAATCGTCATGTGTTCTTCTAAAGATATTTGGAGCGCTGAACTCAGGATCCAGCCCGCTGTAGTTAGTAAATGTGAACAAGTTTCTGCCTGTTACAGATACTCTTAACTTTTTAACGGCAGCTCCAAATAGTTGCTCGGGAATGGTATAACCCAATGTAATCTGCTTAATTTTGAAGAAAGAACCATTTTCCAACCATCTGTCAGTGTCTCCTCTGGCATTTCTTTGATCTCCATAAATTATTCTGGGGAAATCTGTGTCTGGATTTTCCGGCGTCCAAGGCTGAATTCCGTCTCGATAATTTGAGTTATCATCAAACCTGTCCATTAAACTTTTCGGACCGTTGAAGATATCAAACCCAAAAGAACCGAACCCCTGTACCATAAAGTCTAAGTTCTTCCAGTTTCCATTGAAACTTAAGCCAAGGTCGAAATCCGGCCACGGGTTGCCTGCAAGTTGACGATCGCTTCCGGTAATCTGTCCGTCATCGTCAGCATCTAAATAGCGAATGTCTCCAGGCTCAGCATTTGGCTGAATGACATCACCATTACTGTTTACGTGATTATCAATTTCCTGCTGAGTTTGAAATAATCCGTCTGTTTTAATTAAGTAATACATGCCGATCGGCTCGCCTACTTGATTGATGGTTTGCCAGGTTAAAAACTCAACCTGTCCATCTCCAAGTTCCACAATTTCATTTTTGACCGTAGCTACATTCATCCCAACTGAATAATTGAAATCTCTATCATCCTGATAATTTCTCCAGGTAAAGTCTGCCTCAAAGCCTTTATTTTTCAAGCTTGCAGCATTCACAAAGGGATTACCGCCATCGTTTCCTGTAGTCATTAGAATTGGCAGTTCAGTCAACACTCCATCAGTCTCAGAAATAAAATAGTTCATTTCTGTTGAAAACCTTCCGTCCAGGAAAGTTGCTGCAAATCCAACGTTTGTTTGTGTAAGTACTTCCCATTCTAAATCTTCGTTTACAAGCTGAACTTGAGTGGCACCGTTTCTGACTTCCTGATCAGTCCCATAAACATATTGTGGATTAATATTTAAAACGCCCTGATAATCGTAGAAACCAATATTAGAACTACCTAATTGGCCCCAGCTGGCATTTATTTTCAAATCATTAACCCAGCTCACATCAAAGAAGTCCTCATTGCTAATTCTCCATGCACCCGATACAGAAGGAAAGTTGCCCCATCTGTTATCTTCATTAAACCTGGAAGTACCATCCCAACGAATAGTGAATTCAGCTATATATTTGTCATCATGATTCAGGTTAACACGACCAAAATAAGATAGAATGGCACCCTCAGTAATGTAACCTCCTACTCTGTCATTTTGTGTAGCAGCATCCAATACAGAATAATATCGGTCTCCAACTTGAGCCAGGTTAGTCCCTTCTGCAAATTCTCTGTTGTTATTAAAAGTTTGATAGGATTGACCCAGTAATATCTGCCCCCTTGTTTCTTTATAACTCTGAGTATAATCAATCGTATTTTCAAACAAGTGCGACACATTGCTGCCTCTTTGTACGGCAACCCTGGAAGGATCATAAGGCTGATTCAATGTCCAATTGCCCTCTCTTCTAAGAAAATCAAAATTATGTACATTGTAATTTATACCGTAATTAAATCTGTACTGCAGGTTTTCCATAAAGTCCAGATTTGCATATAGATTACCTCTGACACGTTGATTTTCTGTCGTTCCGTCTTCAAGAGCTTCTCTTGCAACCGGGTTGACACCAAATGTCCTCGCACGCGCTTCATCACCATAGCCAAAACCCCCAGGATTAGATTCGTCATAAACCGGAATAGTGGGTAACATCCGGGTCACATCAGCAATTGGGTTTGTATTAAGTTCCTCTACACTGAAGTTTGTAAAAGCCAGATTTTGACCTATTTCAAGTATCCCTTTGTTTCTGGATGAATTTAACCGCAGGCCTAGTCTTTCTGATTCGCTGCCAATAGTTGTCCCATCATTTGTTTGGTAGTTTAATGAAAGTAGATACCGGCTGTCATCAGTCCCACCTGAAAAGGTAAGATTTTGTTCTTGTCTTAATCCGTTTTGAAAGGTCACATCCTGCCAATCTGTATTCGCATCAAAATGATTTTGCCGTGGGATACCAGCTTCATCATAGGCTCTGTTATTAAAATCAACCCACTGATCTCTTCCCATAAGGTCAAACTGCGGAATCCATTCCCGGCCAACAGTGGCATTATAATCAATTACAAGAGGACCTCTTTGGCCGCTTTTCGTTGTAATTAACACAACGCCATTTGCAGCCCTGGATCCATAAATTGCTGCAGCTGAAGCATCTTTCAGAATCTGTACTGATTCAATATCATTCACATTAAAGTCTCGGTTTGCACGAGAAGGCACACCGTCAATAACAAACAAAGGCTCATTATTGGTAAAGTTGCCAAGCCCCCTTATCTCCATGGATGGCTCTGAACCTGGGGCACCGGTACTTCTAATATTCACTCCGGGAACCACGCCTTGAATAGCATCCCCAAAATTTGTCACCGTCACATCACCAATATCTTCAGTAGTTACTGTAGAAATAGCCCCGGTAATATCAGCTCGACGCTGTTGACCATAACCCACAACAACTAATTCTGTACCTTCAATGTATTGAGATTTTAACTCTACATTGATTTCAGTATTTCCATCAACTGGAATTTCCTGGGTTATATATCCAACATAACTAAACACGAGAACATCGCCTTCAGCCACATTAAGGTTATAATTCCCATCCACATCTGTTGTAGTACCCCGATTTGTTCCCTGCACTAAGATGCTAACTCCCGGAAGTGGGATTCCGTCATCTGCATCAACAACAACACCGGATACATTAAAATTATTCTGCGCAGTTGCCGTTTCCATTGCTCCAATCAGCAAAAACGACAGCACGAACATTGCCATTGCCGTAGCTCTATTTAACATGTGATTTCTCCTAAAACGTAGTTTTATTTTTTATTCCTTTTAACACGCTGCCATTATTTGAAACCGCTTCCACAAGCTTCAAAAAAAACATGTGTGTTATCGTTAACATCACTTCTGATAAAAAACGAATAAGAGTTATCATAGTCAAAATAATTTTTCAAAAGTTTAAAATGTTTTTAATAGTGAGCCAATCAAATTATTGATTTTATATATTTTATAAACTTAAGAAAAGAACCCGATAACAACCTGATACTTTATAAATGAGCTTTATAATATTAAGCTATTTACAGTAAAATATTAGATTCACCTTAAACTTATTCTTTATTATTATGTTATCGATAACAATTTCGAAAAAATAAATTTAGAGTTTTCTATCCATAATTGTTTCCGCAAGTACGCTATCTGTACCTGATTTTGTATTACTTTTATATATAACAACGAGAACAGCTTGAAAAAATAAGGCTCTTCACAGACATAACGTAAAATACCTGTTCTTTAGCAGACGCATCTTATTTGTTCAACAACCTTCGATGCAGTTCCCTTAGGAAATCATACTCAAATTTTACGATTTCCCGATCATAGGTCATAATACCATTTACTTCTGATTCTACATCGGTTGTTTGTGTATATACAGCACCGGCCAAACCTTTATCTCGAAGCTCAATCAGCTTAATGAGCAAATCTTCATAAGTTTGAAACAGTTCTTCTTTAGATTGAGATGTTTCATAGTGGCTGGGGGCTTTTGAGAAATCCTGAACCCACAAATTTCCCTCTACTACAAGTGCCTCTCCTCCAAATTCACCGAGAATTGCGGCTCGATCTTCTTCCGGTTCCGGCATATCAGGACCCGGATAGCTGTGAATATCATGCATATCACTTACCCCTCGATCTTGCCATCCACTTACTACATTAACCAACCGACTAGGGTCTAACTTTTGAGTAAGCTCTGCGATCTTCTTTGTCTGAAATTGCCCCCAACCTTCATTAAATGGAACCCATGTAACAATTGAAGGGTGATTATAAAACTGTTCAATCAATTCCTTGTATTCTTTTTTGAAATTGTAATCTGATTGAGCCACACGGTCAATATCATCTTCGCCCGGTACTATATGCCGGTCTCCATTTGGCATATCTTGCCATACTAAAACGCCTATTTTATCAGCCCAATAATACCATCTTGCCGGTTCCACTTTGACATGCTTCCGAATCATGTTGAACCCAAGATCTTTAGTAACCTGGATGTCGTATTTAAGAGCTTCATCTGTTGGAGCTGTGTAAATTCCATCCGGCCAAAAACCCTGATCAAGCAGTCCATAATGAAACAATGGCTCATCATTTAAAAACAAACGCACAAACCCATCCTCTGCTTTATCAATTCGAACTTCTCTCATGCCAAAGTAGCTTTCAACTTTATCAATCTTTTTTCCATTTTTATGAAGTGATATTTTCAGATCATATAAAAAAGGACTGTCCGGCGACCAAAGCTTCATGCCTTCCACTGGTAGCCTTAGATTTTCTCCAAGAGCCCCCTTCACCTCTCCAACTTTTCTTCCATTATCGAAGGCGGCAGCTTTAACGATAAAATCGCTTTCTTTTTTATTTCCTATTACAGTAAGGCTTAAATACTCCTCATCTATATCAGGGGTCGTCTTCACATCCTCAATCGCAACATTTGGAAGCGGTTCAAGCCATACCGTTTGCCAAATACCTGTGGTGGGAGTGTACCATATACTTTCCGGGGAGCGAACCTGCTTGCCCCTCGGCTGGAACCCCTCATCTGTAGGGTCCCAAACCGCTACGGTAATTGTTTGCTCTCCTTCACCTTTCAGAACCTCAGAAATGTCTAACGAAAACCCGGTATAACCACCATCATGGCTTCCGACTTTTTTACCATTCACCCAAACTTCTGCCCGCCAGTCTACCGCGCCGAAATGTAACGCAACTCGCTTATCAGCCCAAGCTTCCGAAACTGTAAATGACCTTTGATACCAAAGTTTATTATCCGGGCCTACCCGTCTCTTTACACCCGATAGTGCTGATTCAATGCCAAATGGGACCAATATTTCTCCCTCCCAGCTTTCCGGCTTATCATCCAATGCCGGCGCCACAGCATACTTCCATAACCCGTTAAGGTTTTTCCATTCCGGCCTTGCCATTTGAGGGCGAGGATACTCTGCCAGTGGCTGCTCCGGATTAATATCTTCTGCCCATCTTGTCATAAGCGGATTTTCAGCAGGCTCCCAACTTATATTTTGTGACTGTATAGACAGAGGAACCATTAACAAGAAGAATAACAGGGTAGTTGCAACAAGCGATTTTATTTTAAGCATTGGCTCTCGGTTTTATATATGAAACACGCTATAACTTGAAAGCGACAATTATCAAGATTGTATTTTTCAATACAGTTCGTGTTATCGTTAACATCTTAAAATACAACCTCTCGAATAAGAGTCAAGTGTAACCCCTAAAAACAGGTTAGTGAAATAGCCACTTCATAGTCTAACTCTGCGAGATATAAAACCGCTTTACTAATTAAGTATTTTCATGGCTTCCACATGATGAGCGAATTTTCAAATTCGTGTGCAGCTCTATATTTTCTATAGGTTCGTCATCGCTCTCAATTGATTTAATCAGTTTTTCTGCTGCTTTTTTTCCAAGCATGAAGGCCGGTTGCTGGACAGTTGTAAGGGGGCAAGACATTAATTCTGCTCTTACATCATCACTAAATCCAACTATAGCTATATCATCAGGAATGGAAAGCCCCTGTTCCTCGATGGCTTTCATTGCTCCAAAAGCGGCCGGATCATTTAAAGCAACAACGGCTCTGGGCCACTCACTTTTTGGTAAGGCAAAAATAGAGTTCATAGCTTTATATCCTCCTTCTTCACGAAAACCACTTTCTACTATCCACTCATCTTTGACGGGAAGGTGATTTTCCTCCAAAGCCCTCTTATATCCCCTTAAACGCTCCCGACCCACTGACAGGTTTTTTGGCCCGCTTAAATGAGCTATTGAGGTGTAACCATGGTTTATCAGATGTTCTGTAATCTGATATGAACTTGTTTCATCATTAACACTCACGCAACTCGCCCCAATATTTTCCACACACCGATCAAAAAATACTAAGTTTAGTCCGGATTTGATCAACCGTTTATAGTAGCCCAAGTCTTCTGAGTTCTCCGCACAGGATATTAGAATACCATCAACCCTCTTGGATCGAAGGGCCTCTATCACATTTTTTTCTCTTTCGGCATTTTCAGCTGAGTTTGTTAAAAAAAGCTGATAATCGTTTTCGTACACCACCGCTTCGATTCCACTTACTACTTCTGAAAAGAATACATGGTGAATTTCAGGGATGACAACCCCGATGGTATGAGTTTTTTTTGACACCAGACTTTTAGCCACATGATTGGGAGTATATCCCATGCTCTTCGCCTTCTCAAGTACCCGCTTCCTGGTCTTTTCATCAACATTGGCTTTATTATTTATAACCCTCGATACGGTCATTGCAGAAACACCGAGGGCTTCAGCAATCTGCTTCAATGTTACATTAGAACTCAAATCAACTCTTTTTTATAATATTATTAACCTTTCTTAAGCAGAAATTTTGTCTCGCCAAACTAATTACTTAAATAATAAATGCAAAAGCATCATTAATTTTTAACCATTGAAGATTGGCTTCATTACTGCCTTTTATATTTATCAAAAACATTAATCACCGGTAAGGCATTTCCTTCATCATCAAAATAACCCCTTGAGCGAAGTCCTCCGGTAACAGCCGGCTCCCACCAGAAAATTCCTTTTATTCGTGTGCTGTTGATATTGATCAGGGTTTCATGAACCGATTCCAGAAAGTCTTTCTGTCCTTCCGGGGTTTCGGGCCAGGGGGCTAATTTACCCTCCTCAGTATATTCAGAAGGTCGCCAGTTATAGGCTGTTTCTACCAAAATGATATCCTGATCGTAATGCTGCATCAGGGAAAGTAAATTTTCCCGGAGTTCCAGTAAATTTCCATGCCACCACGGATAGTAGGAGAGTCCAATAAAATCAAAAGGAATACCATAGGACTCGATCTTATCATAAAACTGACGGTTCCCTTTTGCATCGGCTCCGTTATCATAATGCACCATGATAAGAGGACGCATTTCCTGTCCGCGCCCTGCATCCACTCCGTCGATCCCGGCTTTCAGCAATCCGGCAAAAGCATCCCAGTTATCGGGGAGTTTTCCGGTGGGCCACATCATGCCATTTCGGATCTCATTCCCGATCTGCACCATCTCCGGCATCACCCCTGCCTTCCGAAAAGCTTCGATGGTTTTTTTTGTGTATTCATAGACGGAATCACGCAGGGTTTCATAATCCAATCCCTCCCATGCTGCAGGCAGTGGCTGTTTCTGAGGATCGGCCCAACTGTCGGCATAATGATAGTCGAGGAGGAATTTCATCCCTCGTTCCCGGGCTTCCTGTGCCAGCTCGATCGTATATTCCAGGTCATTGGGAAGCCGGTCGGGGGTATGGAAGAGGCGAAGACGAATCCAGTCATATCCATGATCCCGAAATATATCGAGACCGGGTTTTACGACTCCCTCATCTTTGAATTCCGTTCCGTTATCTTCGGCCATTTTTAAAAATGACATATCGGCTCCAACGGCATAATTCAAATGAAAAGCTTCAGAATTTGATTCCTGGGCAAATGCATTTGAAAAACCAATACTCACGGCTAACACAAAAATAGTTGTTTTGAACTTCATGACTTCCTCAGTTTATGGTTAATTGGATGGAACCGGCTTCAAGTCCTTCTGAAAAGGCTTTAATGGTTACCGTCCCGGGCACTTCCCCGGCTCTGAAAAGAATGGTTGCGATTCCTGCTTCGGCATTTATCGGGTTATGGCCAATCAGCTCGCCTTCGCCTTCCAGTCTAAATTCTACCGGGTTTTCCGCATCCCAAACAGTGGTGCCATCTTCATCGGTAATATTAGCATAAATAAATACCGCATCATTCACGCCACTTTGAATTTCTTTGCCGCTCAGATCCACGCTCATCTCTATTTTTGCGGGATCTTGTGGAGTGATGCGTTCGTCAGTGGCTACCACTTCACCATCGATGTAGGCTTCTGCTTTTAACGTTCCCGGTGTGAATTCATCCAGTTCAAATGTAAAAGGAGGGTGATTCAATTCAGTGGAAACACGGTTAATATCCGGCTGCTTACGGGCAATTTCTTCTCCATTCAAAAGCAGCGCCACTTCTTCGGCATTGCTGTAAACCCTGACCTCGGTAAAGTCGGGGTCAGACCAATAATTGGCGATGTATGCCATCGGGCCATAGAACTCGGAGTTACTTTCTTCCAGCTCCGGCCCGGCCTGACTTTGATAGAAATAGTTCGCGAATTTCGGGATGCGAAAAATATCCCAAATTCCGGACGATTCAATATCCGGAGCATACCCACGATTGTAGTCAAACATCACCCAGTTGGCATCCCCAAAGGAATTGCCTTTCAGGTTTGAATTATGTGCTTCCTGAAAATTAAGAGCCTGCTGTGCCAGTCTGCGTTGACCGTCACCCCGCAATTGACGGGAAGTCCGTTCTTGTTCCTGAAGATCTTCAAAAGCATCCTGATTGAAGCCGGCATTTTGCGCATAATATTCCCAGTCGCCATACTCTGCAATGAACAGGGGCTTGTCCTTGGAATATCCACTCCAATACTCGGGCGGAGTGGAATGCTGCCGCGCCGGGATAAAAATATCGTAGGCATAATCAGCCCAGCCACTGGTGTAATTATCTTCAATCGGAAGTTCTTCCTTTACAGCCTGATGTGCCTGGTCCATGAACTCCTCCGGCATTTCGGATTCATTCAGCGATGCTTCCCAGAATATAATACCGGGGTGATTGCGGTCGCGCCGGACCATCTTACGCACATCCTTCAGGGCGCGTTCTGCAAATAGCCCGTCTTCATAATACTGCCAGCCGGGGATGGCATCCATGAACAACAATCCCAGTTCATCGGCCGCTTCCAGGAATGCGGGATCGGGCGGATAGTGAGCAATGCGGATGAAATTAAATCCGGCTTCCTTAATCTTGTAGGCATCCCGGTATTGAGCCTCATTTGAAAGGGCATATCCAATGTATGGATAATCCTGATGACGGTTCGTTCCCCGCAAATACAGACGCTCACCATTCAGCACAAACTGATTTTCATCGTCAAAACCGAACGTTCGAATTCCAATTCGCTGCTGTTCACTATCTATCAATTCTTCTCTTTCAAATAACTGAACCGTGAGGGTGTAAAGATAAGGAGAAGCAGGCGACCAAAGATTCGGGTTCCGTACCATCATTTTTTCGGTTTGAAGGCGGTTTGATCCAGACTCAAGTTTAACCTCTGCTTCTGCTGAGGTCACTGCATTTCCATCCGCATCCTGAAGAATATATTTCAATCGGGCATTGGCAGATTCGGTCCGGCCGTTTTCAATATCGGTTTGAACCGAAACCGTAGCTTCGCTGTCTGATACATTTTCGTAAGACACCAAGATTCCGCCGCCTGCCACACGATCCGCTTCAATGGGATCGGAAATTCGCAGCAGATCTTTGGCTGCCAGGTACACATCCCGATAAATCCCTCCGTAATAATTAAAGTCTAGCACTTCGATGGCTTTGCCCGGAGGGATCTGACTGTTGTCTTCATTATTCAATTTCACCAGCAGCACATTTTCTTCATCAAACTTCAGGTGGTCCGTGATATTTACCACGAATGGAAGATATCCCCCGGCGTTGTATCCAACCTTTTCCCCATTCAAATAGATGTCTGCTTCATGCATCGCTCCCTCAAATTTCAGGGTGATGTGCTTGCCTTTCATTTCAGGATCTACCTCAAAAAACTTTCGGTAAAACATATCGCCCTGCCACTGCTGATCTTCAATCACCAGCGGTTCGATATTGGCCGTGTGGGGAAGCCGGGTCTGCTCCCATTCCAACTCACTTTCAGACTGTTCAAAAAGCTCATCAGTGATGGTGGTGTCCATGTCTTTCACAAATTCCCATTCGGTATTAAAATCGAAGTGGGTTTGTACGGTTTCTATTTCCCGGGACTGATTACATCCGTAAATGAATCCCACCAAGAAAAACAGATATATAAAAACTCGGGATATCGACTGACTCATACTATTGATAAATTTTAGTAAATCGGATTGAGATTCAAACAGACTTTAACCTCTCCTGAAGTTTATTGTTACCGCTAACAAATATAATTATAATTCGAACACTTCGGGGGGTAAATGATCATCAAAAGCTAATAATTCAGTTTATACCTGCGGACTTCTTCGGTATACTTTTTTCTGTTCAGTGCTTTGGTATACACATACCCGTCTTTGATAAGCATAATCTCACTTTCTCTTGGCAGATCAAAAACAGCAACCGGTTCTCCGGAAGGTTCAAGAACGAACCATCGGTATTGGCTTAGATCCGAGATTATTGTGGCCACCCAAAGTCGATCCTGATCGTCTGTTTTCAAAGCGGCTAATGCCGGCCATTTTGCAGGGAGGCTTGCCCGGCGAATGGCCCGCCGCCGATGGGTGTCCGTGTACAGATCAATAGCGTCAGACCGGTTTAAATTATATTTTTCGAACGGGTAATAGCGGGACTCCACATTTTGTCCGGCACGGTCGGTAACCTTGATTAAAAAATGATCTGAAAATGCGGTGTAGATCAGGCCGCCGGAATCGGTTACAGTCAATGTTTCCGGCTCATAAGGCAGCATGATGATCAACGGCGGGGTGACGGCCTCATCTACATAAAGCCTTTTGTTTTTGAAAGCGAGCAGCTGATTTGAAATAACTTCTCCCTCAGGATTTACTTTGTAGTACACCAGTTTTCTGTCTTGAGGAGTATTAACTGTTTGAAAAGCCACGAGATAATTTCCGTCATTCAATACCTCGAAGGCAAAAGGTTTGGCCTCACTCAGTGAATCCACTCCCAAGGAGCGGGCGGTAAATTCCAGCTCTGTTATTTCTTCAAGCTCTAATTCGGGGAGGCTGTACCTGTAAGCTCTGAATAAACTTTGGTCGTACGCGTATAAATTCTGTCCCTCCACTTCCAGGTACGCCGGATTCTGAAAATCCCCGGGGTCTCTCCCTAAACTCCCCAGACTACCGATATTATTTCCTGAACCGTCAAAAACCCCGATCTTTTTTCTGTGCTCATCAACCACATAAACTGTTTCTTCCCCGTCCACAGCTATGGCACCGATGTTGTTTACCGTCTCATGAGATCCTACTGAAAAATCCCGGTCTCTGATCAATTCAGCGGGAGCCGCTTCATCCGGGTTAAATTTTTGGGCTTCGGAAATTTGTTTTGAAAGCCCTTCTTCTTGCTGACACCCTGCTGTTAATAATAACAGGATGATACAAGGGGCGACTCTAAATAATGATCTCATCCTGATAAACTAAAAAATTGCCGCTCCATTTGTTTACTATTTATAGTAATGATGTGCAAAAAACAGGTATTGATAGTTGCTTGTCTGTTTCTGATAATGTCCTCAGAACATTAATTTAATAAAAGATATGTCCTTTAAATTTGAACAACTTCAAAATATATCTGAAGAAGAACTGATTAAAAAACATGATGATAATTCAGGAACACTGAATGGTCAATCAAATAAGGAAACACCTGAAATGGTAAGAAATGAATTATTTAGAAGAGAGCTGAGAAAATTAGTTGAAGAGGTAAATGATGGGAATAAAACTATGACTCGTTTAACTGGGGTTATCACTTTCCTTACATTTTTGATATTTGCCTTAACAATTGTTTTGGTGATAATCGAATTTCAGTAAGTTTATAATTTCCTGTTTCTGAAATTCTTTTTGTTATACTCGTCAAATACTTTCTGTCGTTTTTTGTATGACTTGATTTTTGATTCTACTTCAAAATATCTCGCTTTTAACATTTCTTTTTCTTCATCCGAGTTTTCAGTTATACCTAATTCTTCATGTTCTTTTATTTCTTTTAGTCTTTCTTTTATTTGGGATAACTCTTTATTCAATTTATGGGTCTTTGATTTATAATTAGGTAATACACTTTTTTTAGTCTTTTGCACTCTTTTTGATGATAGACCTATAAGGATTCCAATTATTGGGGAAAGCAAAAGTGATAACCAAAATACATTCATCTGACCTATCTCTCGATCATCAAAAAAGGTAGAAATTACATATGATAATCCTCCCCAAAACCCTACTATTAATAAGACAATAAGTATTTCCATTTTTAATCAACTAAATGTTTAAAAATACATATGATAATACAAAATATTGTTTAGACCCTTACAAAATCAAAAGCCCTTCATCTATTTCCATTTTATATTGTTTCTTCTAAAAATCAAATTCAGTTCTAACTTAGAATCTAAGATTTGAGGTTTAATAATTATCCTTCATTTGACTATTCTATTTAAAAGTAATTCTTTTCACAGACACATAAGTTTCATTAAACAATAAAATTATCTTAGGGGTACATATGGAAGATTTATTATTTGAAATTGAAGCTCAAAATTATAGTAAAGCCTATCAATCAATTTCGGAACTAAGTAATGAAGACCTAACAGACGAACAATGGTTTTTAAGGGGAATTGCATCAATTGGTTTATCTGATCCTGACAATGATAAAACTAAAGAAGCATCCATGTGTTTAAGCAAAGTCACACAGGTAGATAACACATTGATTTCTCATTTAAATGATGCAGTAGATTCTTTGACGAAAAAATATTCACAAAGATTTCTTGATGTCTATAATGGGAATATGCAAAAAGATAAGCCTGATAATGTAGACTATGGACTGCAAATGCTCGGTGGGGACATACAAAAGGCAGGCTATATATTGAAAAAAGCTGATGTGTTAGAAAATGTGAGTGAATGCTATATCATTATTTCTGACTTAATCGGGGACGATAAAAAAGCATTGAAAAATTCAATTAATACATTCAAGAGTTTCTTAAACACAGGGTTTAGTAAAGCACTCAACCAATCCGATAGAACATGGAGGACAGCCCTTAAAAAGCTTGAGAACAAATATAAAGAGTTAGAACCTGAGTATGTTACAGGTCAGGGAACAGGTGAAGGAGCATGTTTTATAGCATCTGTTGTATATGGCTCTTACAACTCTTCTGAAGTTAAGGTTCTTAGAGATTTTAGAGATAACAATCTATCAAATAGTAGAGCAGGTAGTAAGTTTATCAAACTGTATTATACATACGGTCAATATCCCGCTAATTACCTATCAAACAAATCAAAGATAAAACGTGGTTTGAAGATTTTGATATTTGATCCTCTTGTGAAAATCTTATCTAAACTTTAAACGGGAAATATCTTGATTGACAGGGAACTCAATAAAATGTTGGAGAATTTGAACATAGACTCTTCATTTACAGATAGTACTTACTTAAAAATTGAACTACTCAAATCAATGAAGTTAATTCCTATTGAGCTGTTAGAAATTTGCGGGTTACTCAATAGCATTAGGAACAAATTTGCTCATCATTTAGAGGCAGATTCATTTGAAAAAGAACCTATTAAAAGCCATATGAATAACTTAAGGAAGCACTACAAATGCTTCTACCCAAACAGTAAGGACACCTATGGTGATTATGATTACTTCAGGGGTATAACTATAGCTACACAAACGATGATTATTGAGTACAATGCTTCAATTTATCTTTACGGAAAGAAAATAAGAGAACAATCAATCCTTGATTCACTTAAATGAAAACAGGGTTATATATCTAACCAAATTTTAAGGAGTATGCTTCTCTAATTCTGGCTACCTATATTAATACCTCGAAAGGTAGCCACTCAAGGACTCAGTTGTCCTATAGTTGTTCTTATTGAAATATTGACTCAGATTAGCAGATATAAAAAAACCTTTGTCTTGATGTAAGTACATGCAAAACAAAGGTTTTATTTCGGTGGGCAATGAGGGACTCGAACCCCCGACCCCCTCGGTGTAAACGAGGTGCTCTGAACCAACTGAGCTAATTGCCCGACTTGCTTGAAGGGCGACAAATATAAGAACATTTCAAACGCAGACAAAGAAAAATAACACTACATCTTGATTTATTAGTTAACACTGTTAACTTATGGGTGCAATTTTGCTTTTTAATTCAGCAGGGACGTACTGTGATACGCCCCTGCCGGACAATTTATTCACCCAGATTAATTATGAATAAAAGCCAAAACGACTCCCCAAAAGCTGTTCTTGTAGATGGATGCCGAATCCCCTTTCAGCGCTCCGGAACAAATTACAACGACCTGATGGCTTACGACCTGGGCCGAATGGCCATCGAAGGATTGCTTGCCCGAAACCCGGTAGATCCTGCGGACATCGATCGCGTGATTATGGGGACCGTCATCCAGGAAGTGAAAACCAGTAATGTGGCCCGTGAATGCGCACTTGGCGCCGGCATCCCGAATTCTGTCCCTGCTTTTACCATCACCATGGCGTGTATCTCTTCCAATCAGGCCATTGCCAGTGGGATAGATTTAATCAGATCCGGACAGGCTAAGATTATATTAGCGGGGGGAACCGAAACCATGTCCGACATCCCGGTTCGATTCAAAAAGAAATTCCGGCAAAAGGTATTGGAGGCCCGCAAATACAAGTCACCCCTCGATTTTCTGAAATTTTTTAAGGGATTGGGATTCAAAGATTTTCTTCCGGAGCTACCGGCTATTGCTGAGTTTTCCACCGGGGAAGTAATGGGCGAAAGTGCCGACCGGATGGCCGCGCGGTTTGGGATCTCACGGGAAGATCAGGATGAATATGCGATGCGTTCGCACCACCTGGCTGCCAAAGCCACCAGTGAAGGCTTACTGGATGGCGAACTTATCCCCGCCAAAATTCCCCCTGAATTTGATGTGGTGAAGCATGACAACGGCTTCCGCGAAGATACCTCCATGGAAAAATTGAGCAAGCTGCAGCCTGCATTCATTAAACCACATGGAACCGTTACTGCCGGCAATTCCTCTTTTTTGACAGACGGAGCATCGGCCGGCTTCATCATGGAAGAACAAACAGCCCTGAAGTTAGGATTGAAACCCAAAGCTTATATCCATGAATACAATTTTGTATCTCAGGATCCCGGTGAAGAATTGTTGCTCGGCCCGGCTTATGCCATCCCTAAAGTGTTGGACGCCATGGGGCTTTCATTGAATGACATGGACGTAATTGAATTGCACGAGGCCTTCGCCGGTCAGGTTCTTTCAGTTTTAGCCGCTTTAGATTCCGATGCCTTTGCAAAAGAATCGCTGGGCAAAGACAAAAAAATCGGTGAAATACCCATGGATAAGCTGAACACGCTGGGTGGCTCTCTTTCTTTAGGGCATCCATTCGGAGCCACCGGCGTTCGGCTTGTCACCACCGCCGCTAACCGGCTCATTCGTGAAGATGGAAAATATGCGCTGGTTTCAGCCTGTGCTGCAGGCGGGCAGGGGCATGCGGTGGTCCTGGAAAGGTATTCCAATTAATCAAAATTTAACACCCTTAGGTAGAGACGCGATGCATCGCGTCTCTACCTAAGGGTTCATATATAAATAGATATCATGAGCTACCTAAACATCACCCATAAGAATTCTGTCGCCATCATCACCCTCGACCTACCGGGCGAAAAGGTGAACAAGCTGAATGAGTCTATGATGGATGAATTTTCTTCCTTCCTGGATGAGCTTGAGTCAAACAACGAGCTGAAAGGAGCTGTTCTCATTTCCGGAAAGAAAGACAACTTCATAGCCGGGGCCGATATCGATATGTTTCAGGAGCGGGATACAGCTGAAGAAATTGAACAGCTCAGTAAAGACGGGCACAAGATTCTGAATCGTATTGCGGATTTCCCAAAGCCTATTGCCGTGGCAGTGCATGGAAGCTGCATGGGGGGCGGACTCGAGCTCTCTCTCGCTTGCCATTATCGCGTCTGTTCCGACAGTTCAAAAACCGTCTTTGCTTTGCCCGAAGTGAAGCTGGGATTACTTCCCGGTACCGGAGGAACACAGCGGCTGCCGCGAACCATCGGTCTTCAAAAATCTCTTACCTATATGTTGACGGGTAAAAATATCTACACCCGTCAGGCTAAAAAAATGGGATTAGTGGATGAAGTAACTCATAAAGATGCCATTGAAACTGCCGCCATCAAAGGCATTAACAAAATAGTTGAAGGAAAATTCAGCAGAAAAGATAAACGGTCTTTAACGGAGAAACTACTCGAAGGAAACCCTGTCGGAAGAAAGATTATTTTCTCACAAGCACGCAAAAAAACAGCCGGTCAAACAAAAGGAAACTATCCGGCTCCGCCCAAAATCATTGATGCGGTTGAATACGGGTACAAACACGGGTTAGAAAAAGGGCTGGAAAACGAAACCGTTTTATTTGGTGCGTTGGGAGCAACACAAGAATCCCGAAACCTTGTGAACCTGTTTTTTGGCATGAATGCTTCCAAAAAAGTACCGAATCCGGATCTGGTGAAACCGGTGGAAAAGATCGGTGTATTGGGTGCCGGATTAATGGGATCGGGGATCGCAGAAGTCAGTATGGATAAAGGAGGTTACCGTGTATTGCTGAAAGATCAAACGATCGACCAGGCCGCGGAAGGTGAAAAAGAAATCTGGAAATCACTTAATGAGAAAGCTCAAAAACGCATCATTTCTGAATTTGAACGAGATAAAATGGCCAGTAAAATCACCGGGGTCGATTCTTACGATGGATTTGATTCCGTTGACCTTGTCATCGAAGCTGTATTTGAAGATCTGGAACTCAAACGAACCATTGTAGAACAAATAGAATCAAATGCGTCTGAAAGTACTATCTTTGCATCTAACACCTCATCCCTGCCAATCTCAGAAATCGCCAAAGGCGCCAAACGCCCGGAGAATATCATCGGGATGCATTACTTTTCCCCAGTTCAAAAAATGCCTTTGCTGGAGATCATTGCTACTGACCAAACCGCTGACTGGGTCATACAAACGGCCTTTCAGGTTGGAGTAAATCAGGGTAAAAATGTGATCGTAGTTGGGGATGGCCCCGGGTTCTACACTACCCGAATTTTAGCCCCTTATATGAATGAAGCCCTCAAACTTCTGGAAGAGGGAGCCTCCATCGAATTTCTGGATAAAATCATGAAAGATTGGGGATTCCCGGTTGGCCCTATGGCCCTTTTTGATGAGGTAGGCATTGACGTGGGGGCGCACGTAGCTGAAACGATGTCGCCCATGTTTGCCAAGCGCGGGGTGGATACAAAAAACCAGGCTCAGGAATTACTGGACGCCGGATACAAAGGCCGTAAAAATAAACGCGGAATGTACAAGTATGCTTCCGGTAAGAAGAAAGAAGTCAACACTGAGATCTACAAATATTTCGGTGGCCGGAACCGAACGAATCCCGACAAAAAAACAGCACAACAACGGATGGCTTTAACCATGATTAACGAAGCGGCCTGGTGCCTGGAAGAAGGTATTCTGAAATCTCCGACTGATGGTGACTTAGGGGCTATTCTTGGTTTGGGATTTCCTCCCTTTCTTGGCGGCCCTTTCCGGTATATAGATCAAACAGGAGTACAAGATATTATAGACCAATTGAATGATTTTAGTGACAAATTTGGAATTCGATTTAAGCCGGCTGAAATCTTAACGAATTATGCCAAAGAAGCTAAACAGTTTTATAAATGACATCTTACTTTTCTGAAATTTGAAAGTAATCAGCCTTTTCTGTAGGCTTTAGGGAATTATTCTTCGCTGTATATCTTTCTTATAATCAGTTATTTCAATAAGCTGATTCTATGTGGCAATAATTATTGTCCGAATTTGGAGTACATGAAGCAATGGAATTTAAACTTCGGAAATATTCCGGTACGATTATTTGGGGTGAAAATATGCCCTGTACCTTTTCCATGTATCCAAATCGATTCGCGGCTGAGTTGAGTATTGATGGCAATTATTGAGTTAATTTTAACTTTTTAAATTTACGAACATGGCAATACGAGGAGACGAGGAGAAACCCGGTAAAAAAGCAGGGATAAATAAATATTTTGATATTCATAAACCGGTTTTTTGGCCTTCGGTCATACTTATCACTGCAATGATAGCAGGAACCCTGCTCTTAGGTGATCAAGCGGAAGATTTATTTAGTTCAATACAGTCCGGCATTACAGATACCGGTGGTTGGTTCTTTGTAATCGCTGTTAACATCTTCATTGTGTTTTCTTTGTTTATTGCCTTTAGCAGGTTTGGGGTCATACGATTGGGGGGAGAAGATGCAGAACCTGATTTTAGCACAATGGCATGGTTCGCTATGCTGTTTAGTGCAGGAATGGGTATCGGAATTATGTTTTGGAGTGTAGCTGAACCCATTTTCCATTATTTATCACCTCCCATGGCCGATGCTGAAACTGCTTTAGCTGCTCAGGAGGCTATGAACATTACCTATTTGCATTGGGGTTTTCATGCCTGGGGAATTTATGCGGTAGTAGGTCTTTCTTTGGGGTTTTTTGCCTTCAACCGCGGCCTTCCACTTTCATTTCGTTCTGTTTTTTACCCTCTGATAGGCGACCGTATTAAAGGATGGATGGGGGATGTGATTGATACCCTGGCTGTATTGGCTACCTTATTTGGTTTGGCCACCTCACTTGGTCTTGGAGTCCTCCAGGTAAGTGCCGGGTTAGATCATGTGTTCGGGCTCCCCGATAATATATACCTGCAAGTTGGAATTATTTTTGTAATCACCCTGGTAGCTACCGGATCGGTTGTACTCGGCATTGACAAGGGGGTTCGGGTGCTGAGTGAACTGAATATTCGCATTGCAGCCGTTTTCCTTCTTTTTGTAATCTTAGTAGGGCCTACCATTTTCATTATGGATTCTTTTATACAAAACTTTGGAGGGTATATAAGTTCAGTAGCAACCTTCAGCTTTTGGACAGAATCTTATTCAGGGACCAATTGGCAAAGTTCATGGACTATATTTTATTGGGCCTGGTGGATTTCCTGGTCTCCCTACGTTGGCATGTTTATCGCACGTATCTCAAAAGGACGAACCGTTAAAGAATTTGTCCTGGGAGTATTAATTGTTCCCAGTATCATCACCTTTTTATGGATGTCGGCTTTTGGCGGATCCGCGATTAACCTTGAAATGTCCGGAATTGGCACCATCGGGGAGGCCGTTAATGAAAATGTAGCGACCGCTCTTTTTGTTTTCCTTGAACAATTTCCTTTAGCAATGGTTACTTCAGTGATAGCTATTGTTCTTATACTCAGTTTTTTCGTCACCTCATCCGACTCAGGTTCTTTGGTAATCGACGGCTTAACCAGTGGGGGAAAATTAGATGCCCCAGTCGGTCAACGAATTTTCTGGGCTCAAACAGAGGGACTTGTTGCGGCAATTTTATTAATTGGAGGGGGATTAAGCGCCCTTCAGACAGCTTCCATAAGTACGGGATTACCTTTTGCACTTATTTTATTGGTCATGTGTTTCAGTTTACACCGGGGTTTAAAACGAGAGCACAAGGAGAATCAGCAGAAAGTAAAAGACAAAGAGCGGGATTCGTATAAAAAACTTGTTGAAGACGCCATCAGAAACCAAAAAGAAGAAAATTAAGGAGTCTTATTATGAAAAAATTTGAACACTGGTTTGTATGTTTAGACTTATCCAAGATGGATGACATTCTTATTGGATATACTCATTTCTTAGCCTCTGTCATTAAACCAAAAACCATTTCTTTTTTGCACGTAATAGAATCGGGAGCAGTTGCACAAGAGATGGTAGAGCTCTTTCCTGAATTGGAAAACAATGAGGATTTTGAAGATGTTATCCGAAAGGAATTAAATAATAAAATTGATGCTCAGTTTGAAGACTCCCCGCTGGAAACTCGCCTTATTATAAAAAAAGGACGACCAACCGATGAAATCATTGAGATGATGAACACCATGGATCCCGACCTTCTCATGATGGGCAAAAAAACCGGGTATGTGGGAGAAGGAATCATTGCCCGCCGCATTGTAAAATATGTGCCGGCATCTATTTTATTTGTTCCGGAAAACAGCCGCTATTCAATTAATACCGTTCTTGCCCCGGTTGATTTTTCAGAGCAATCTGCCAATGCCGTTAAAATAGCATCAACCATGATGGAAGTTAATAATGGCTCCGTAAGGGCGCAGCATATTTTTAAATATCCTACTCATTTTTTCCCTTACATGCCTACCGATGAGGAAAAAGATAAAATCAATAAACATATCCAGGACCAAAAAGAAGAGTTTATTTCGGAATATAACATTCCGGAAAATGTTGATTTCACCCTCACTCTGCACAAAGAAGGCCGGATCGGCGATGAAGTATATGATGAAGCCGTTCGTAATCAAGCTGACCTTATTATTGTCGGGGCTAAATCCAGTAAAAAAATCACGAGCATTTTACGGGATGATTTCACCGATAAAATGACGTATTACTCATTCGGCATTCCTTTACTGATTGTGAAGAATAAAGAACGACATCAAAAATTCCTGAAGTCTTTATTTAACTAAACTCTCCGTATCAAAAAAAGATGGGCATCTTCAAGTCATTGAACAATGGCTAAAAAACCTTTGGTTTATCCATACAGTTTATTCTGCATGAATAATCGTCATTGAATTCAGAAAATCGTATCTTTTGCCCGCTAAAATACAATCGCACACTAATTTAATAACTATGCAATTTTTACCTTTATTTTTAATGGGCAACCCCGACGACCCTAATGCAGGAATTATCAATTTGGTCTTCCTTGGGGCTATTTTCCTGGTTTTCTATCTCTTCATTATTCGCCCCCAGAGTAAACGCCAAAAGGAAATTCAACAAAAAGTTTCTGAAATGAAGAAAGGTGACAAAATTGTTACTTCTTCAGGAATTATCGGTATTCTTGATAAAATCGAAGAAACAGAAGTTTTGGTTGATGTAGACAGCGGAACAAAAATCCGTATGCTTAAATCTGCCATCACGGATGTGAACCCAAATAAACCCGATAAAAAATAATTCTCAGGCACGGCTTTTATCGTTTCTGTGTTTAGAAACACAGATTTTTCACTATAAGTATTTGTCATTATGAGTCAGGAATTTCATTTCAATACTATTCCCGAAGCCATTGAAGATATCAAGAATGGTAAAATGGTCATCGTTGTAGACGATGAAGACCGTGAAAATGAAGGAGACTTCCTGATGGCCGCAGAGATGGTCAGCAAAGACGCCATTAATCTTATGGTTACACACGGGCGTGGGCTTGTTTGCGCACCCATCACCAAAGAAAAAGCCGATAAGCTTAAGCTTCGTCATATGGTACAGGAAGGTGCCGATCCCGATGAGGCTAACTTTACCATTTCCATTGACCACAAGCGTCAAACCACCACGGGAATTTCTGCACAAGATCGAGCTAATACCATTCGGGAATTAGCCAATGATGAGGCCAAGCCGGTTGATTTCCGTCGGCCGGGGCATGTATTCCCTTTACTTGCTGCTGAAGGCGGTGTGCTGCGCCGTGCCGGACATACCGAGGCTGCCATTGACCTTGCCCGGCTCGCAGGATTGAAGCCGGTAGGCATTATTTGTGAGATCATGAAGGAAGACGGTGAAATGGCTCGCGTTCCTGATCTCATAAAAATGGCGGAAGAATTTGAGATGAAAATCATTACCATAAAAGATCTCATTGCTTACCGAAATGAAAACGAGACCCTTGTTCATGAGGTAATGGATGTCAATCTTCCAACCATGTATGGCGATTTCAGCCTCCGTGCATTTAAAGAAAAGCTGACCGGAGATATTCATCTTGCCCTCACCAAAGGCAGTTGGACCAAAGAAGAGCCTGTACTCACCCGTGTTCATTCTTCAGATTTAATTGGAGACATTTTTGGTGCCCGTAATAAAGACACCAGTGAACAGCTTCATCAGGCAATGCTTCAGGTTGAGCGGGAAGGAAAAGGCGTTGTATTATACATGAACCGAAACCAGCGTGGCTCAGTTTTAGTAAATCAGCTGAAAACACTAAAAGCCCTGCAAGAAGGTAAAATGGGGAAAGAAGATGATATCAACCCCCGGAGTGATGCCCGGGATTATGGAGTAGGTGCGCAGATTTTACGCTCACTGGGGATTCGGAAATTGAAGCTAATGACTAATAACCCTGTTAAGAGAATTGGCATAAAAAGCTTTGGGCTGGAAATTGTAGATCAGGTCCCCATCGATCACAATTTTGATTTTTCGACTCAAAGCCTTCCTTTTGAAAAAGAATAGCTTAACTAACTGAGCTCAGATCCTGTTGGATTTACTTTAGAGTCTGAGTTTGGAACTTGCCCATCCAGACTTTCAGCCGACTGTGACTTATCATTTTTTTGCGTGATAAAGAACCTTCGGTTAAAGATCAGCAACAGTATGATAGATACTGAAATTGCAATATCAGCTACGTTGAAAATGTAAGGGAAAACAGTCCAGTCACCAATTTGCAGAGAGAAGTAAATAAAATCTACTACATGGCCTTCAAGCACCCCACCGTAGTCCCCAATTATTCCCATAAAAATTCGGTCTGCAATATTTCCAAAAGCGCCGCCTACTATTAAGCCCATGCACATTAAATAGCCAACCGTAGCCTCTTCTATGTTCTTCAGGATATAAATTAAAATTCCTGATACGGCAATAATAGCAATGCTGCTAACGACCGGAGTGGAAAGCACATCAATCCCCAAAGCCATACCGGGATTTTTGGTGTAATAAAATTGCAACCATCCATCAATCAGGATTTTATTTTGCAACTCAGGTGAAGTCCTGATTAGCCATTTCGTAATCTGGTCAATAACCAGTACAAATATGGCCGGGACAAAAATAGCAGTCAGTTTTTTTTGGTTCAAATCGGAAGAATTATCTGCGTTTCAATTTTGCATCAATACTCAATTGAGTATGCGGTACAGCTTCCAGGCGGCCCTTGGAAATTTTCTTTCCGGTTACCTTGCAAACACCGTATGTCTTATTGTCAATGCGTTTAAGGGCATCATCCAAATACTTTACGAACTTCTTAGTCCTGTTGAAAAGCATATAGGTTTTTTCCCTTTCCTGAGCATCAGTTCCGGCATCAGCCATATGGTATGAATAGGCAGATTCATCCGAAGCGTTTTCCATACTTTCGCGCAGTGTACGCTGTAAAGTATTTAACTCTTCTTCAGCCTCTTCCATTTTTTTGATGATTATCTCGCGGAAATATTCCAGCTCTTCATCGCTATAAGGAGATACTCTTTCGTCGTTTTTAGGTTCTTTCTTAGCCATAGCTGCTTAGTTATGAATTAATATTTCTTCGGATGGAGATCGTACATTCTTCATCTCCAATTTCCCAAGCTTTTGTAAAATCTGAAACTTCAAGTTCTGTGATTTGGATTTCTTCAGCCAGTGTTTCTTTTTTAATATAATCACTCATTGAAACAACAGCTTCTTTAATCGTATCGGATCCTGTAAAGCCAATAGCAATTCGGTCTGTCACCTCAAAATTGGCTTCTTTTCTCATATTTTGGACCCGATTCACAAATTCACGTGCAATACCTTCCTGAATTAATTCTTCACTTAATGCGGTATCCACTGCAACGCTAAATCCTTTTTCTGTTTCAACAGTCCAGCCTTCCAAGCCTGTTCGCACTATCTCAAGGCCTTCAGAATCAATACGGATCGTTTCTCCTTCTATGTCGAGATCAATCCATCCGTTCTTCTCAAATTGAGTAATTTCCTCCGTACTCAACTGATTAACCCTGGCTGCAACAGCCTTCATTTTTGGTCCCAGGCGCTTTCCTAAAACCGGGTAATTAGGCTTTGCTGACTTATGTACAATACCGGAGTCGTCGTCCACAAACTGGATGTCTTTAACGTTTACTTCTTCCAATATAATGTCCCGAACCGACTCAATAGCCTGCCGCTCGCTCTCATCTTTTATAGGAAGAATAATCCGCCCTAATGGTTGCCGAACATTCAGATCGATCTGATTTCGTACACGCAATACGATGTATGAAATCAACCGAGCCATTTCCATTTTATGCTCGAGGCTTTTATTAATAGCTGTTTCTTCTACCGTCGGGAAAAATGACAAATGTACAGATTCTTCATCCTGATGAGTCACTTCATTCAGCCTTTGATACAGCCATTCACCCACAAATGGCGCAATAGGGCTGATTAATTTACTAAGATTACTCAAACATTCGTAAAGAGTTTGGTAAGCAGCCGTTTTGTCGAGGGTATTTCCTTCTTTCCAGAAGCGCCGGCGGTTTCTCCGTACATACCAGTTACTGAGTTCCTCCACGAAATTCTCTAATTCCCTGGCTGCTTTTGTCGGTTCATAATCTTCCAAATACCCTTCTACCAACTTAACGGTAGTATTGAGCCTTGAGATTACCCATTTGTCAATTTCAGGACGATCGGCAATCGGAATGGCCGTTCCGGAAAATGTAAAACCATCAATGTTAGCATACATTGCAAAGAAAGAGTACGTATTTACAATCGTATTAAAGAACTTACGCTGTACTTCTTTGAGACCGTCTTCACTGAATTTCAGATTTTCCCAGGGAGAAGAATTGCTCATCATATACCAGCGAACCGTATCGGCTCCAAACTCCTGAATAACTTCAAAAGGATCTACCGAGTTTCCTTTTGACTTACTCATTTTCTCGCCGTTCTCATCCAGTACCAAACCGTTTGAGACTACATTTTTATATGCTTCTTCATTAAAAAGCATCGTTCCCAACGCATGAAGGGTATAAAACCAGCCTCGTGTCTGGTCCACTCCTTCGGCAATAAAATCAGCCGGATAATTTACCTGAAAGTCATGGTCATTATCATAAGGATAATGCCATTGAGCAAAAGGCATGGCGCCGGAATCAAACCAAACATCCAGTAAATCCGGAATACGGTGCATGGTTCCTCCATCAGGGGCTTCCCAGGTCAAATCATCTATATAAGGCCGGTGAAGGTCAATTTCAGCCTCTTCATCTAACCCAGCTTTTTCCCGTAACTTATCAATGCTGCCGATGCATTCTACATATTCAGGGTCTTTATCACTCACCCAAATAGGAATTGGCGTTCCCCAGTAACGCTGACGTGAAACAGCCCAGTCCACATTGTTTTCCAGCCAGGTTCCGAAGCGGCCGCTCCCGGTGCTTTCGGGCTTCCAGTTAATTTTTTTATTAAGCTCCACCATTCGGTCTTTTACTTTGGTGGTTTCAATAAACCAGGACTCTACCGGATACGACATTAACGGAGTGCCTTTCCGCCAGTCAAATGGATAGTTGTGAACCATGGTCTCATGTTTATACATGAGGTTTTTTTCCTTAATAGCGCGTGCAATCTCTTTGTCAGCCTCTTTAAACCACTGTCCTTCAAAATCAGGTGCCTGAGCGGTGAATTTACCCTCTCGGTCAACTGGATTGAACATTGGGATATTCGCCTTTTGACAAGAATCATAATCATCTGCACCAAAAGCAGGCGCAGTGTGTACTACTCCGGTTCCATCTTCGGTAGTAACATAATCAGCCGGAATTACCCTCCACGCCTCGGACTTATCAAACTCTTTAAGCGCAAAATCAAAAATAGGTTCATAGGTTTTGTGTAAAAGCTGAGAGCCTTTCATTTCTTCCTGAATGATATAATCCTCACCAAGTACCTCTTCTACACAATCCTTTGCCATGATGTAAGTCTCGTCAAAATGACCAACTTTTACATAGTCCAGATTTGGATTTACCGCAATAGCCATATTCGAAACCACCGTCCATGGGGTTGTAGTCCATGCCAGGAAGTAAGTATTTTCTTCGCCATCCACTTTAAACTTGAAATAAATGGAAGGATCCTGGGTTTCTTTATATCCCAAACTCACCTCGTGGGAAGAAAGCACGGTTCCGCTTCCGGGTGAATACCACTGAATTTTATATCCTTTATATACCAGTCCTTTATTGAAAAGCTTATTAAAAGCCCACCATACGGATTCTATATAGCTGTTTTCAAATGTAACATAGGGATTCTCCTGATCTACCCAATAGCCCATCCGGGAGGTCAGTTCATCCCAAAGATCTTTGTATTTGAGAACACTTGTTCGGCATTCAGCATTATATTTTTCAATACCATATTCTTCAATCTGAGCACGGCCTTCCAACCCCAGCGCTTTCTCAACCTCAATTTCTACAGGGAGCCCATGTGTATCCCATCCGGCCTTCCGTTCTACTTTAAAACCCTTTAGTGTTTTATACCGACAGAACATATCCTTAACCGTTCGGGCCATTACGTGATGAATCCCCGGCTTTCCGTTGGCGGTAGGAGGGCCTTCATAAAAGGTAAAAGGAATCCCATCCTCGCGAGTAGTAAGGCTTTTATCAAAAATCTTATGGTCTTTCCACCAATTCAGAATTTCTACTTCTGATTTAGGAAAACTTAAATGCTTTATTTCTTCGAATTTTTTTGCCATAAAAAACTTAGTTCAGGCGAATAGTTTTAAGCCTCAAATATACAAAATATCAGGGAAAAGCATGTACTCACTTCAATCAAAAAAATCTGGAACTTGACGCTAAAGACCAGACGTTATACTATCAAAGGATATTTTTAAAGATGAAAAGCTATTCATCAACGCATACCTTCCATAAAAAACAAAATTTTGTGAGCGTGAATAAAACTAATTTTAAAACCATTACAAAAGAAGAACCCTACAAACTTGTATTTGTATGCCTTGGTAATATTTGTCGCAGCCCAACTGCTGAAGGGATTTTTATACATACGGTTCAGGAAGCCGGATTAGAGGATTACTTTTATATCGATTCAGCCGGCACAGCTGCCTATCATGTGGGAGAATCAGCTAACAGTAAAAGTCAGGCTACTGCTAATAAACATGGAATCCACCTTCCTTCCAAGGCCAGAAAATTTGAATATTCAGATTTAGAGGAATTTGACCTTATTTTGGTTATGGACTCTGAGAATCTCAAAAATATCAAGCAGTTAGACCGAAAAAATCGTTTTTCTGATAAAATTAGAATGATGCGCGAGTTCGATCCCCAACCGGAAAGCGGAGAAGTACCTGACCCATACTATGGCGGTCTCGAAGGCTTTGAGAATGTTTTCCAGGTATTGAACAGAAGCTGTAAATCACTTTTGAAAGAATTAAAACTTCATATTGACAACTAATTATGCTTCCTGAAGCTTTGCAACATAGAATTGAGTCTGAATTGAATGCCGAAATTCTGTCTCAGAAATCGGTGCATGGCGGAGATATTAATCATGCAGTTAAATTAACTTTAGATACCGGAGATCCGGTTTTTGTAAAATGGAATGAAAATGCTCCTGAGAATATGTTCTTGGTGGAAGCGAGGGGGCTGGAATTACTTTCTTCGGCTGGGGCCGGCCTTCAAATTCCTGCTGTGCGGGTCACATCGGATAATTTTCTTGTATTGCAGTGGATTGAAGAAGGAGGAGGGCGGCAAAATTCAGCTTATGATTTTGGAAACGGATTAGCCAAGGTTCATAAAAGTACTACCAATTACTTTGGACTTGACCATAATAATTTCATTGGGCGTTTACCTCAATCTAACACCAAGCATGCCACCTGGCCCGATTTCTTTGCCCTGGAGCGAATTGAGCCGCAAATTAAAATGGGGGTTGAGTCCAATAAGTTAACCCGCTCTGTATTAAGAGACGTGGAAGCCCTTTATAAAAAACTTGGTTCTATCTTTCCAAGTGAGAAACCTGCTTTACTCCATGGAGATTTGTGGAGCGGAAATTATATGTTTACCAAAACCGGGGTGGCAAGTATCTATGATCCGGCTGTTTACTATGGCCACCGAGAAATGGACATTGCCATGACCCGGCTGTTCGGAGGATTTTCAGCGAATTTCTATGAAGGTTATAACGATGAATTTCCGCTCGAAGCCGGTTTTGAAGACCGGATTACACTTTGTAATCTTTACCCAGTTTTGGTCCATGCCAATCTGTTTGGCGGCAGTTATTGCCGTCAGGCTGAAAATATTATACACAGTTATGCCTGATTTACCTTATCAACGAATAATTTCTTTGGTCCCAAGTTTAACGGAGCTTTTAATTGATCTGGGGCTAAAAGATCATCTTGCCGGGCGTACCCGTTTTTGTGTTCACCCTAAAACAGATGTGGATGATATTGAGATTATTGGGGGCACAAAGAATCCCCGCCTGGGGAAAATTATTGAGATGGATCCTGATCTAATTATCGCCAATAAAGAAGAGAACCGTAAAGAGGACATCGAAGATCTAAGCAAATACACTAAAGTTCAAGTTACGGAAATTGACACCATTCAAGATGCATTATTGGAAATAAGCGGTTTGGGACTGTTGTTGGGCGTCAATGAAACAGCTCAACAACTCATTACCAATATCACCGATCTGCTTTCAAAAAAGCCGGAAGTCCAACCTTTATCTACGGCTTACTTCATCTGGAAGGATCCATGGATGACCGTTGGAAGTGACACTTATATCCATAATGTGATGCAGGAATATCAGTTGCATAATGTATTTGGAGATCAAACACGTTATCCCCAAACTTCGCTAAAGAGTCTTGCATCAAAAAACCCGGATCTCATTTTGCTAAGCAGCGAACCCTATCCATTCAAAGAGAAACATATCAAGGAAATACGCAAAGCTTGTCCCGTATCAAAAATTGAATTGGTGAACGGAGAGTGGTTCAGCTGGTATGGTTCACGCATGATCAGCGCTTTTAAGTGGCTTAATAACTGGCGCAGCAAAATCTAACCTTCACTTTTATTGTTTTCAGAAAAGGTCATGGATTCAACAGATCTTGCCGTCTTTAGGATTTATATAACACCCGTCTCCACTCAATGACCGCTGCCAGTCAAGTTCTTCCTTAATTTCCCTAAACCAGTCTTCTATTTCTTCATCGGTTTTAAATACTTTACCATCTTCTTCTATAAACGGAAGTCCTTTTTCAGCTTGCGAATAAATCTTTTTCTTAAACGTAATTACTAACTCTGCAAGCCTTTCTTCGAGCAATTCAGAATTACGGTGGGAGTCTTTTTTATGAAGTACAATCATAAAGTGCTGTATTGTTGCTTGTTGCAACCAAATTTTAAAGAATTACATTTTTGTTGGAAATATTAAAAACTTCTAATATATTATCATTAGAAAATTTTAATATACGTGGTGAATTATGGGACTACTTAATAAGGTAATGATTGTGGAGGATGATCCGTTGCTTTCCATTGTAGAAGAAAAAATGGTTATAAAGCTGGGTTATAATGTTGTTGGTAAAGCAAAAAGCGGAGAAGAGGCCTTGGCTAACATTCAAGATATCGATCCTGAAATT